>JBAQYT010000141.1:0-24506 GCA_049787175.1 Candidatus Acidiferrales bacterium
CGCCGGAGGCAACGGCGCGGCTGAGTTCGAGAATCGCGCGTTCTTTCTGATGGCTGTAGCCAAAGGCGCGGAGTGTGCCAGGAGAAACGCTGGCCAAGTCGGCGGGAGATGGGCAGGCATGGGTGGAAGTGTTTCCGAGAGGAGAGCGGCCGAAAGTTTCGATGAGACGGTTCAAGAGCATGATGCCGACGTCGAGCGAAACTTGCTGGCAGGAAATGGCATTGAGGAGCGCCTCGAAAATGGTGGGATAGCGCGGCGGCTTGAAGCCGGCGAAGGCGACGATGAGAGAGCGCATGGTTTTCTGTTTTGCGGCGAAGGAGTAAAAATCGCGGAGGTCGATTTTCAGGCCGAGCATGCGTTCGAGGGTCGAACGGAGAAGTGATTCGGCGTCGGGAGCGTGGCGGTCCGCATGCGCGGTGACGGTGAGACGAGGATGCGCGGCGGAGCCGGTTTGCTCGACGGCAACTTCAACGATTTCGCCGCCGATTTTTCCATCGAGAGCAAGCGCGCGGCGATACACTTGGCCGTCCCAGCGGTCGAGAATGTTTTCCGGGCGGCGGCGCAATGCCCATGCGGTGAGGTCAAGACGGAACGGTGGAACGGGACGCATGGTGAAGGAAAGCGATGAAGACGGAGGCGCGGTCGCGGCGGAAGGCGCGGAGCGAAAACACGCGATGAGATTTTCCGAGCCCTTGGCCATGTTGGTATCATCTACCGTAAGCGCGCAGGACGCAATTATGAGCCCGCAGGGCGCGCGGACACAGAACGAGTTGACGGGGACTAGCGCAGCACGTCGCGCGGATAAGACGCACGAAAGGTAGGGCCGGCATTAAAACGTCCGTTACGCCGGAACTGAAGCTCCGAAGGCATCCCACCCTTCGCAGACAACGCGAAGGATGGGGCACCCGGCAATTATGAGCCGCAGGGCGCGCGGACAGAGAAATAGTTGACGGAGACTAGCGGAGCACGTCGTCCGGATAAGACGCGCGAAAGGCAGGGCCAGCATTAAAACGTCCGTTACGCCGAAGCTGAAGTTCCGAAGGCATCCCACCCTCGTGGACAACGCGAAGGATGCAGCACCCGGCGAATGCGAATGGAGGAAATGACAGTGGCGACGATTGCGATGAAATTGAAGGAGCGCAAGGAAATTGCGGAAGGGACAATGGGATTTTGGCTGGAGAAGCCGGCGGGATTCGAGTTCAAGCCCGGACAGGCGATGGAAGTGAAGCTGAACCATCCAGCGGAAACGGATGCCGAGGGAAATACGCGGGCGTTTTCGATTGCGAGCGCGCCGCACGAGCCAGGTATTTTGTTTGCGACGCGCATGCGAGATACGGCGATGAAGCGTTCGCTGAAGAAACTTCCGCTGGGAACGGAGCTGGAGATAGACGGGCCGTGGGGCGATTTGAAACTGCACACACGCGCGGCGCGTCCGGCGGTTTTTATCGCGGGCGGAATCGGAATTACCCCGTTTCGCAGCATGGCGCTGGACGCCGCGCAAAATAAATTGGCGCACAAGATTTGGCTTTTCTATTCGAATCGAAGGCCGGAAGATGCGGCGTTTCTGGACGACCTCGCGCGAGCGGAGCAGGAGAATTTGAACTTCAAAATGATTGCGACGATGACGGAGATGGAAAAATCGTCGCGGCCGTGGCGAGGGGAAAGGGGAATCGTCACGAAAGAACTCCTGGCGGAGTCGATCGGAGATTTGGGCGCGCCGATTTTTTATCTGGCGGGGCCGGGCGGAATGGTCAACGCGATGCATAAATTGCTGCTCGATGCCGAAGTGAGCGAAGACGATATTCGCGCCGAGGAGTTCGCCGGGTATTAGAATTGATGGGACGAGGTGCTCATTGGGTGAAGTGACGGCGCTTTTTTTCGATATTGGCGGCGTGCTGCTGACGAACGGATGGGACCGCGATTCGCGGATGGCGGCGGCAAAGAAATTCCATTTGGATTGGAAGGACTTCGAGGAGCGGCACGAACTGCTGCTGCATGCGTTTGAGACAGGCCATTTGGGGCTCGATGAATATCTGGATCGCGTTATTTTTTATTGCAAGCGCGATTTCACGCAGCAGGAATTCAAGGACTTCATTTACGCGCAGGCGCGAGAGATGCCGGAGTCGCTGGATGTGCTGCGGCGGCTGGCGAAGCCGCGGAAATATTTGATCAGCGCGCTGAACAATGAATCGCGAGATTTGAATGCGTACCGAATCGAACGATTTCATCTGCGAGAGTATTTTGACGTGTTTCTGAGTTCATGTTACCTGGGAGTGCGCAAGCCGGACAAGGCGATCTACGAACGGGCGCTGAGCATCACGCAGCGCAAGGGCGAAGAGTGCGTATTCGTGGACGATCGTGCGTTGAATCTGGAGTGCGCGCGGGAACTGGGGATGCACATAATTCAATTCGAGGACGCGGCGCAACTGGGAAAAGAGCTGGTGCAGTTCGGCGTAGAAATTGGGGCGGCGTAAAAGCATAAACGTTTTTGCATCGTGTTCCTGCGGTGATGGCTGAGGCATCGAAACAAAGAGGAGAAAATGGCGGAGGGAATTGAGCCACATCTGTTTGTAATTCTGGGAGCGACGGGAGATTTGACGGGACGCAAGCTGCTGCCGTCGCTGAACGGCCTGATCGCGAGAAACGCGCTGGGGCCGAAGAGTCTGATTCTGGGCGTTGGAGTGGAGACGCAAATCAATGACCAGAGCTTCCGCGCACAGTGTTGCAAGGACCTTGCGGACGCGAAGATTCCGCAGGAGCAGATCGCGCAGACGGTGTCGGACAAGCGAGTTTTCTATCAATCGATTGGCAAAGGAACGCCGGAGGATTACAAGAAACTCGGGCAGCGAATCGAGCAAATTGAAAAAGAGAATGGAATGCCCGGGAACCGCGTTTTCTATCTGGCGCTGCCGCCAAGAGTGTTTCCGCTGGCGATCGCGGGCCTCGGCGGCGCAGGGCTGAACAAGAGCAATGGCTGGACGCGGTTGGTGATCGAAAAGCCGTTTGGGCGCGACCTGAAGTCCGCGCAAGAACTGAACAAGGTGGTGCACGAGAATTTCGAAGAGAAGCAGGTGTACCGCATCGATCACTATCTGGGAAAAGAAACGGTGCAGAATCTGTTGGTGTTCCGCTTTGCCAATTCGCTCTTTGAGCCGCAGTGGAATCGGGACCGAATCGAGAGCGTGGAGATTACGGTAGGGGAATCCCTTGGCGTGGAGCATCGCGCGGCATATTACGAAGGCGCGGGCGCGTTACGGGACATGATCCAGAACCACCTGACGCAATTGACGACGCTGACGGCGATGGAAGTGCCGGAAGCGTTTCAGGCGAACGCGATCCGGCGCGAAAAAGTGAAGGTACTGCATTCCGTGCTGCCGATCAAAATCACGGATGTGGTGCTGGGACAGTACGCGGCGGGGAAGATCGGCGGCAAGGATGTGCCAGCGTATCGCGACGAGCCGGGCGTGGCGAAAGATTCGCAGATTGAGACCTTTGTGGCGATGCGGCTCAATATCGAGAATTGGCGCTGGCATGGCGTGCCATTTTTCCTGCGGACAGGGAAGCGACTGGCGAGCCGAGCCAGCCAAATCGTGGTGAATTTCCGGCGGCCGCCGGTGTGGATTTTCAAACCGTTCGACGGCAATGCGATCCAGTCGAATTCGCTGGTGATTGCGATTCAGCCAGACGAAGGTTTCGATTTGTATTTCGAGATCAAGGCGCCGGGGCCGGGCGTGAAAATCCAGAGGAGCGATTTGCATTTCCGGTACTCGGAAGAGTTTCAGCCGTTGGCGGACGCTTACGAGACGCTGCTGCTTGACGTGCTGCAAGGCGATCCGACGCTGTTTGTGAGCGATGATTGGGTGGAAGCTTCGTGGAAGCTGTACACGCCGCTGCTGGAAAACAAGCCGAAAGTGGTGCCTTACGCGGCAGGAAGCTGGGGACCGCCGGAGGCGGATGCATTGTTGAAGGATTTGGGGCGGACATGGGCCAAGGCGTAATCCATTCTGCGCGCGTGTTCGCGGATCTCGATGCGTTGAGCCACGCCGCGAGCGAAGAATGCGTCCGCGCCGCAAGCGAGGCGGTCAGTGCGCGCGGGCGCTGCTTGATTGCGCTCTCGGGGGGGCACACGCCGGAGCGTGCGTACCAGATTTGGTCGACGGAATATCGCGAGAAGATGCCGTGGGCGAAGACGCACTTTTTTTGGGGAGACGAGCGCTTCGTCGGCGCTAATGACGCGAAGAGCAATTATCACATGGCGCGCGAGACGTTGTTTAAGAATGCGCCCGTGCCCCCGGAGAATATTCACCCCATTCCGACGAGCTTTTCACAGCCCGATGAAGCAGCGCGCGAGTATGAAGCGGTGTTGCGGACATTTATTGCGGAAAGCGGGCCGTCATTTGACATGATGCTTCTGGGGTTGGGCGTCGAGGGTCACACGGCGTCGCTCTTTCCGGGATCGCCTGCGCTGGCGGAGGAGAAACGATGGGTGGTGGGAGTGCGAACGCCAGCAGAGCCTCCGGTGCGAATCAGTTTGACGTTTCCAGTGCTGCGGCGGGCGCGCGCGACGTATTTTCTAGTGGCAGGCGCGAACAAAGCGGCGATTGTGGCGACTTTGCGGCGCGGACCGGCATCCGAGACGCAAAATTTGCCTGTGGCGATGCTGCGGCCGGAAGGCGAAACGATCTGGTTCCTGGATAAGGCTGCCGACGGGGCGTTGTCGCAGAAGCGCGGCTAGGTAAGCGGTTGCAACTCTTACGCTAATCGAAGGTACGCCAAAAACTGGCCCAGCGAGATTCGTAAGTCGCGATGATGACGTTGTATTCCGGCTGGCCGGTGGAATCATTTCCGACAAAGCAGACACCAACGCCGAAGCGCGCGGTGATCGTGTAGCCGTCCCGGCGGACTGCTAGCTTTCGCGCGGAGTCAGGCAGCGTGCTCAGATCCGCTGTTTTGTAAGTGACGTCGAGGATCAAGCCGGAGGCGAACCGCCTGTCGCCGCAGGCCTGCTTGTGGAAGGTGTTTCGTCCAATGCGGGAGATTCTCTGGAGATGGGCGGCCTCGCGAGCATCCACGAATGCGAGGGCAACGGTATCTGCAGCTGCGTCTTCTTGATTAGCGGCGGTGACAGGCAGCGCGAGGAAAATGAGCAAAGTGACGAGCGCGATTTTGTTCATTCGGGTCGAATGCTCTTGCATCACAGCTTATGAAAAACACTCGGGGGCTATTTTGCATCTTATATTGAGTGTCGGGCTGAGAGCCAACACAAAACGATGGGCGGCTCTTGACATGAATTCGGGCATTGGCGGAACGGCCGCGTCGTGGTATATAGAGGTGTAGCAAGGAATGGCGGACAAGACTAGCCCCAATTTTGCTTCCTCGATTGAGCAGCAGCAATCTTCTTCCTTCAGCCATGAATTGCGAGTGTGGGTTCGCGACATAATCATCGCGGTAGGACTCGCGGCCGTCATTATTGTGTTCCTATATCAGCCGGTGCAGGTGGAAGGAACGAGCATGGCGCCGCTACTGAGCGATCAGGAGCGGATCTTCATCAACAAATTCGTTTACCGCTTTGAGCCGATTCATCGCGGCGACGTAGTCACGTTCTGGTACCCGCTGGACCGGTCCAAGTCGTTTATCAAACGGGTGATTGGACTGCCGGGAGACACGATCGATATTCGCGCGGGCGAGCTCTACGTGAATGGCAAGCACATTGCGGAGCCTTACGTTCCCCCGACTTATTTTGACGATTCCAGCTACGGGCCGATTCAAATTCCGCCAGATGAATATTTCGTGATGGGCGACCATCGCGACAGCTCGAACGATTCGCGAATTTTCGGACCGGTGCCCCGGAGATATATTTACGGCAAGGCTGTCTTTGCTTACTGGCCGTTCCGTCAATTTGGAGAAATTTCGGCGCCGTAAATCCGCCGCCGAAATGAACAGCAAAACTGGTATAAGATGAGCCGCAACGGAGGACACACTGCAGCAGGCGCACGAGGGAAGCGCGGTACTCGCGCTCGAGGACGGAAGAGTATTTAAAGGGCGCGCGGCGGGCGCCCGTGGCCGCCGCGGCGGCGAAGTTGTTTTTAACACCAGCCTTACCGGTTACCAGGAAGTCTTCACCGACCCCAGCTATGCCGGACAGATTGTCTGCCTGACGTATCCCCACATAGGAAATGTTGGCGCGAACCTGGACGATGAGGAATCGGCGCGGCCGTACATCGAAGGGCTGGTGGTGCGCGATTTTTCGCAGATGGCGTCGAACTGGCGAGCGAGTGAGACGGCGAACGGGTATCTGGAGCGATACAAGATTCCAGTGATCTGGGACATTGACACACGAGCGCTGGTGCGGCATCTGCGGAAGGCCGGGGCGTTGCGCGGAGTGGTGTCGACAGACGGAACGGCAAGGGAAAAACTGGTCGAAGAGGCGCGGGCGTTGCCGTCGATGGCGGGGCAGGAGCTGGTGAGCCGAGTAACGTGCGCGAAACAATATCGCTGGGAGTGCGGGTCGATTCCGCTAGCCGCAAGTTACGCAGTGCAAGGCGAGAACGGAACGGCGGAAACGCGGCGGTACAAAGTGGTGGCGTACGATTTTGGCATCAAGCAGAACATTTTGAGGCTGCTGGTGGATCACGGATGCGCGGTGACGGTGGTTCCGGCGGCAACTTCCGCGGAAGACGTGCTGGCGGTGAAACCCGATGGCGTTTTTCTGTCGAATGGGCCGGGCGATCCGGAGCCGGTGACGTTCGCGGTGCAAAACATTCGCAAACTGATGGGCCGCGTGCCAATTTTTGGAATTTGCCTAGGGCATCAACTGTGCGGGCTGGCGCTGGGCGGGAAGACATTCAAGCTGAAGTTTGGGCATCACGGCTCGAATCATCCGGTGAAGAATTTGCTGACGGAGAAAGTGGAAATCACCGCGCAGAATCACGGCTTTTGCGTGGACCCGGATTCGTTGCCGTCGAGCGAAGTGGAAATAACGCACGTGAATTTGAATGACCACACAAATGAGGGCATGCGGCATAAGTCGCTGCCGATGTTCAGCGTGCAGTATCACCCGGAGGCGTCGCCGGGGCCGCACGATGCGAGGTATTTGTTCGAGCAATTCACGGCAATGATGAAGGAGCGAGCTTGACCATACCGCAGAGCCGCGAGGGCCTCTCCGGCGACGCTTGGGCCACGCTTGTTGCCGCTCTTATAGCGGCGGCCGTCGCCATTATCGTGGGCGTTCTGCAGCGGCATTGGGAGCAGCGTGACAAGAGAAACGAGATGGCAACGAGAGGGAAGGCGATTTGCACGGCGTTCCTCTATGAGATCGACCGGTTCTATCGATTTTACATTGCTGGGCTTCTGGTGCCGACCTTAGTTAGCCCAATTGCCGATCTTGAATCGCCGGGGAGTTCACCTTTTCCTGTGTATGCGGGCAATTGCGGTCATGTTGGAGAACTCGACGCGACCCTAGCGGCCGCTATCGCGGATTTCTATGCATCGGCGCAGCGGTACGCTTTTCGATTATGTGACTATGCAGAAAGACGCAACGGCCCGAATTTTAATCAGATTCCCGGTCTGTTGTCGGACGTTAAGAGTAGAGCTAAGAGCCTCGTGCCTCTAGCCTATATCGCTTGCGCGTGCCTTTGCGTTTACACGGGAACAAGATTTACCGCCGCTCAATTTGAGACGGCAAAGCACGAATACATGAGCGACGTGACGCTGCAGTCCGCTCACGATGCAATCGAGGCATATCGCGCAAAGCTGAAGAGGTGATGGTGAGTAAGCGGACGGACATAAAGAAAATCATGATAATCGGCTCGGGGCCGATTGTTATTGGGCAGGCGTGCGAGTTCGACTACTCGGGCACGCAGGCGTGCAAGGCGCTGCGTGACGAGGGATACGAAGTGGTGCTGGTGAATTCGAACCCGGCGACGATTATGACGGACCCTGAGATTGCGGATCGGACGTACATCGAGCCGCTGACGAAAGAATATCTGGAGCTGATTATCGCGCGCGAGCGGCCCGACGCGCTGCTGCCGACGGTGGGGGGCCAAACGGGACTGAATACCGCTGTGGAGCTGGCGGAAAGCGGGATTCTGGAGAAGTACGGCGTGAAACTGATTGGCGCATCGATGCGCTCGATACGCGTGGCGGAGGACCGTTTGCAGTTCAAGGACGCGTGCCAGCGCGTTGGGCTGGAAGTGCCCGCCTCGGCGGTGGTGAAGGACATTCCGACGGCGGTTAAGCTGGCCGACGAACTGGGATATCCGGTGGTGATACGGCCTTCGTTCACGCTGGGAGGAACG
The DNA here is from genome assembly GCA_049787175.1 of Candidatus Acidiferrales bacterium. GTDB lineage: Bacteria > Acidobacteriota > Terriglobia > Acidiferrales > UBA7541 > DAHUXN01. Next base: position 8,298 of record JBAQYT010000141.1, read on the forward strand.
GGCGGGTCGATTGCGTATAACCGCGAGGAATTTTCGGAAGCGATTTCGCGCGCGCTGGATGCGAGTCCGGTGCATGAGGCGCTGATCGAAGAGTCCGTGCTGGGCTGGAAGGAATTCGAGCTGGAAGTGATGCGCGATTGCCGAGACAACTTCGTGGTGATTTGCTCGATTGAGAATTTCGATCCCATGGGGATTCACACCGGAGATTCCATCACGGTGGCGCCGTCGCAAACGCTGACTGATAAGGAATATCAACGGATGCGCGACGCGGCCGCGATGGTGATTCGCGAAGTCGGCGTGGAAACGGGCGGATCGAATATTCAATTTGCCATCGACCCGCAGACCGGGCGCATGGTGGTGATCGAAATGAATCCTCGCGTGTCGCGCAGTTCGGCGCTGGCGAGCAAGGCCACGGGATTCCCGATTGCGAAAATTGCGGCAAAGCTAGCCGTGGGGATGACGCTCGACGAAATACCGAACGACATTACGAAGAAAACGCCTTCATCGTTCGAGCCGACGATTGATTACGTTGTGGCTAAAATTCCGAAGTGGCAGTTCGAAAAATTTCCCGGCGCGGATACGACGCTCACGACGCAGATGAAGTCCGTGGGCGAGGTGATGGCCATCGGCCGTACTTTCGCGGAAGCGCTGGGGAAGGGAATCCGGTCGCTCGAGCCGCATGCACCGTGGAGGCCGCCGGCGGAAATTGTGGATGCCGTGCTGCGCGAAAAGCTGCACACGCCGGGACCGGATCGAATTCATTGGCTGCTGACAGCGTTGCGACGGGGAATGGCGGTCGAAGAGATTTTCGAGCTGACGAAGATCGACCCGTGGTTCTTGCGCCAAATGGAGAAGGCCGTCGCGGTGGAAAAAGGAGTGGCCGCAACGAAAATCGACAATATTTCCGCGGAGATGCTGAAGGTAGCGAAACGCAGCGGAATCAGCGACGAGCAATTGGCGCAGATCTGGAACACGACGACCAGCGCGGTTCGCGAGGCGCGCGCAAAGCATGGCGTGCGGCCGGTGTTCAAGCGCGTGGACACGTGCGCGGCGGAATTCGAGTCATTCACGCCGTATATGTACTCGACTTACGAGGAAGAGGACGAGGCGGACACGAGCGGAAAACGCAAGATCGTGATTCTGGGCAGCGGCCCAAACCGCATCGGGCAAGGGATCGAGTTTGATTATTGCTGCTGCCATGCGGCATTCGCCTTGAAAGCGGATGGCTATGAAACGGTGATGGTGAATTGCAATCCGGAGACCGTGTCGACGGACTACGACACCGCGGACCGGTTGTATTTCGAGCCGCTAACGCTGGAAGACGTGCTTTCCGTGATTGACCGGGAAAAGCCCGAGGGGGTGATCGTGCAGTTCGGCGGCCAGACGCCGCTGAACCTGGCGCTGGATTTGAAACGCCATGGAGCGCCGATCATCGGCACAGCGCCGGAATCCATCGACCTGGCGGAAGACCGCAGGCGGTTCGGAAAACTGCTTGATGAGCTGAAAATTCCGCAGCCGCGAAATGGAACGGCACTGACCCCGGAAGAAGCAGTGAATGCCGCCAAGGCGATTGGTTTGCCGGTGCTGGTGCGGCCGAGTTACGTGCTCGGCGGGCGCGCGATGGTAATTGCATACGACTTGAAAACCGTGGAAGAGTGCGCGGCGCAGGCGGTGAGACTCGGCAGCGGTTCAAGCGCGGAACGGCCAATTCTGGTGGATCAGTTTTTGGAAGAGGCCATCGAAGTCGACGTGGACGCGCTGGCGGATGGAACGGACGTGGTTATCGCGGGAATCATGGAGCACATCGAGGAGGCCGGGATTCATTCCGGGGATTCGTCTTGCGTGCTGCCATCGGTGACGCTGAAGCCAGACGTGCTGGCGCGCATTCGCGACTACACGGCGAAACTGGCGAAGGCGCTGCGCGTGGTGGGGCTGATGAACGTGCAGTACGCGATTCAGCGCGATACGGTTTACGTGCTGGAAGTGAACCCCCGCGCGTCACGAACCGTGCCGTATGTGTCGAAGGCGACCGGTGTGCCGCTGGCGAAAGTGGCGGCGCGGCTGATGACGGGGCAAAAGCTGCGCGATATGGACTTGTCCGTTGCGAATTTCAACGGAGTCGCGGAGCTGCGCAGCAAGGATTATTACTGCGTGAAATCTCCGGTGTTCCCGTTCAGCAAATTCCGTGGTGTGGACACGATTTTGGGGCCGGAGATGCGTTCGACCGGCGAAGTGATGGGAGTGTCGCAAAATTTCGGGCTAGCGTTTGCGAAGGCGCAACTGGCTGCAGGGCAGAGACTGCCGCTGAAGGGGACTGTTTTCATCAGCGTGAATGACCATGACAAGCGCCATCTGCCTTCGCTGGCGAAGGACTTGGCAGTGGCCGGGTTGACGATTATCGCTACGCGGGGTACGGCGGCGACTCTGCGGGCGGCGGGAATAGAAGTCGAGTCTGTATATAAGGTGAACGAAGGGCGGCCCAACATCGTCGACTTGGTCAAGACGGGGAAAGTCGACCTGATCATCAATACGCCGCTCGGGCGGGAATCGTTCTACGACGAGAAATCGATACGACGGGCGGCGGTGCGGTACATGATGCCTTGCATTACCACGATTTCCGCGGCGATTGCGGCGGCGCGCGGGATACGTGCCATGTCGGAAGGAGCAGGCAACGTCGCCTCCCTGCAAGAACTCCACGCGACAGAGCCGAAAGCGGCTGCGCCAAGCCAACGAGTAACCTCGGCGAACTGAGAGCAGCGAAAAGCCCCTACAGGGAAATACTATCGCCATCGTAGATTCTGTTCTGCTAGAATCCCGCTCCATGAAACTTCGCGGTATTTTCCCTCCCCTGACAACGCCATTCTCTGGCGGCGGCGACATCGACCTGAAGCGTTTGCGCCAAAACATCGAGCGTTACAACCAAACGAAGCTGTCGGGTTACGTGATGAACGGGTCGACGAGCGAGTCAGTTTTGCTCGAATGGGACGAGATCGAAAAGCTGTGGGGCGCGGCCCGTGAAGCAGCCAGTGCGGACAAAGTGATGATCGCGGGAACCGGGGCCGAGTCGACGGCAGAGACCATTCGGAATACAAAACGCGCGGCGGCGCTCGGGTTCCAGGCGGCGCTGGTGAGAACACCAAGCTATTACAAACCGTTCATGACCTTCGAGGCGGAAACGACGCACTTTTTTCGCGTGGCGGATAGCTCCCCAATTCCCGTATTGATTTACTCCGTGCCGGTTTTTACGAATTACACCGTGGAAGCGCCACTGGTGGCGAAGCTGGCCACGCACCCGAACATCGTCGGCATTAAAGAGAGCTCCGGAAACGTGCAAAGAATGAAAGATATTATTGCGTCCACGCCGAAGGGTTTCAACACGCTGACCGGGTCCGCGCTGACGCTGAGCGAGGTCCTCGAAGCGGGCGCGGTCGGGGCGATACTCGCCATTTCGTGCGTGGTGCCCGATGCGTGCGTGGATTTGTATGAGGCGTCACGCCGCGGTGAAAAAGAGCGCGTGGAACAGATCAAGAAACAGGCCATTGCGCCCGCTGCGGCGCTGACCACTAAGTTCGGGATTGCGGGTATCAAATGGGCGATGGATCGCCTGGGATATTACGGTGGAGCGCCTCGTGCTCCGCTGTTGCCGGTCAACGAGAGCGCGAAACCGGAAATTGACAACATCCTGGCAAACTTGAGGCCCGCAGCCGCAGTCAGTTAGTCCGCCGCATTTGCTGGATCTGCTTTGCTCATTGAGCTGGCCCCGCCCGCCGCGGCAGTTGCCGCGACCGAATGCCGCGTGTATCATCACATCTTCCATGGAGTATGAATGTCTGCGTTTCTCCGAAATCCCTCAAACGACAGAGCTATTTGCTTCCTACACTGAAGCCTTTGCCAAAGTGAAAGATTTCTACGGCCATGCGCCGGACGTGGCCGGAATGCGCGCGGCGGCGAAAGAAGTGCGTCTGGATGCGGGCACGCGAAACGCCGTGGTGGATGTTTTGCGCGCGCAGAACCGGGAGATGGGGTCGGACGCTGAGGCGGCGAAGAATATCGACCGCCTCGGCAACGGCGCCGTCGCAATCGTGACCGGGCAGCAAGTCAGCTTGTTCAGCGGACCTGCGTACAGTATCTACAAGGCCTTGGACGCCATTCACTGGGCGAAAGAACTGACACGGTCGGGCATCGATGCCGTGCCTATTTTCTGGATGGCAACGGAAGACCATGACCTTGCGGAAGCGAACCAGGCTTTCTTCGGCGAACGATATGGAATTGCGCGACTCGAATTGCTGTTGCAGGAAAGGGCCGAAGGAGGAAGTGTCGGGCGAATTTTGCTGGGGAACTCCGTTGATGCAGTGGTGGAGCATGCGGTAGAGCTTCTGCAAGGCGCTGGCAAGAGAGAAATCGCGGAAGCGCTAAAGGCGTCTTACCGGCAGGGAGAGACGCTTGGTTCGGCATTCGGAAAATTGCTGGCGCGCGTACTGAAGGGCCGAGGATTGATCCTGCTTGACCCACTCGACAAGCGACTGCATGAGCTGGCGCGGCCGGTCTATCGAAAAGCGGTGGAAGATGCCGGGCCGATTGCGGAGGATTTACTAGCACGAGGCAAGGATCTGGAACGCAAGGGCTTTCATGCGCAAGTAAAGGTGACGCAGCAATCGACGCTCGTATTTCTGGACGTTGATGGCAAGCGCGAACCGGTGCGGCGAAAGGACGGCGGGTTCATCGCCGGAGGTTTACGGCAGAGCGCGAGCGACATGCTGCGGAGAATCGACGAAGAACCCAGGGCGCTGACGGCAAGTGTTTTGCTGCGGCCTGTGTTGCAGGATTCGATTTTGCCGACGGCGGCGTACATCGGCGGTCCAGCCGAGGTGGCGTACATGGCGCAGGTGGAGGTGGTTTACCGGCGAGTGCTCGGGCGAATGCCCACGATTCTGCCGCGGGCGAGCTTTACGCTGATTGAACCGGAAGTCTCGCGCGCGCTCAAGAAATATCATTTGAACGTTCGTGACGTGCTGAGCGGCAGGCAACAATTGCGGAGGAGAATGGAGGCGCAGTATCTTCCGCGCGGCCTGGCGGCGCGATTTGCTCGCGATGAGAAGATGCTTCGCAAAATGCTCGCGGGCTACGGCAAGCCGCTGGGCGCTCTGGACAGAACGCTAGGCGGAGCCCGCGAAACGGCAGAGCGAAAAATGTTTTATCAGTTTGAAAAACTTCGCGGGAAAGTGGGCCGGGCGGAAAATCGACGCACCGGGGTGCTTGACCGGCACGAACTGGAAATTGTTAGCACGCTTTATCCTCGCCATGGATTGCAGGAGCGCACGCTGTGCCTCCTGCCGTTTTTGGCGCATCAGGGAACGGACCTGCTGGACCGGCTGGAATCGGCGACAGACGAGCCGTGCCAGGGCCATCGGCTGATATCGCTGTGAATGTTGCGGGCAATGCGGCGGCGTCTGCCGCATGCTAAAATTGCGATGTCCCGGCAACGGATGCCGAGAGCCTAGAGTGTCAGATCGCGAGGAGGAGATTGATGAAGCTCGCGCCCGGGAAACTGAAAGGGCTTCAAAAAGTTTCGACGCCGGCCGGTGTGATTGCCGCAGCGGCGATGGACCAACGAGGGTCGCTGCGAAAGGCGATTGCGAAGGACAAAGGGATTGATCCGCATGCCGTCACGCCGGAAATGATGTCCGAATTCAAACAGGCGGTTGTGCGCGTGCTCACACCGCATGCCAGCGCGATTTTACTGGACCCAGAATATGGGCTGCAGCCGTCTCGATGGCGCGCATCGAACGCTGGCTTGCTGCTGGCGTATGAGAACAGCGGCTACGATAACACGCGGCCGGGCCGCCTGCCGGATTTGCTAGAGAATTGGTCGGCGCGCAGATTGAAGGAAGCAGGCGCGGATTGCGTGAAGATTCTGCTGTACTACACACCATTCGATCCCGCCCCGATCAACGAAATAAAACATGCCTGGGTGGAGCGCGTCGGCGCGGAGTGCGCCGGAGAAGACCTGCCGCTATTTGCGGAATTCGTCGGCTACGATGAAGGAATCGACGAGAAGGGAATCGAATACGCGCGCAAGAAACCAGACATTGTGACGCGGAGCATGGAAGAGTTTTCAAAGCCGCAGTATGCGATCGACGTGCTGAAGGTGGAAGTGCCGGTGAATATGGCTTACGTGGCCGGGGCCCGGGCGTGCAAAGGCGAGTCCGCATATACGAAAGAACAGGCCATGGACCATTTCCGGCGAGCGGCCTCCACGGCCAAAAAGCCATTCATTTATTTATCAGCGGGCGTAAGCAATGATGTGTTCATCGAGACGCTGGAACTGGCCAGCCAGGCCAAGGTGAACTTTTCGGGCGTATTGTGCGGGCGCGCGACGTGGAAAGACGGCATACCGATCTATGCGAAACAGGGACTTAGCGCGTTTCAAGACTGGCTGGCGGATCAAGGCATAAAGAATATTCAGAACGTGAATCGAGCCTTGCGCGCGGCGAAGCCATGGTTTGGATTTTACGGTGCGGCTGCGGCGTCGGAGCTTGCTTGAGCAGCTCGGAATGAAACACGAATCCGATTTTGCCAAGGAATCCCGCAGGCTTACGCGGACTATTGAAGTGCAGACGGTTCAGCACACGCAGATGAAAAAAATAACCACCGAAGTTGAAAAAGCGGTAGCCGAGTCGGGATGCAAGAGCGGAGTTTGTTACGTGTACGTGCCGCACACGACGGCAGGCGTGATGGTCAACGAAGGCGACGACCCCGACGTGGCGCGGGACATGGAAGCAACGCTCGACAGGCTCGTGCCTGCGTCCGGGAATTATCGCCACGCCGAAGGGAATGCGGATTCGCACATCAAGGCAGCGATTGCGGGAAGCACGGTGACCGTGTTCATCGAAAATGGCAAACTGGCGCTCGGAAGATGGCAGGCGATTTTCTTTTGCGAATTCGACGGGCCGCGGCGCCGCGAGGTGCGCGTAAAAATTGTTCCGGATGCGGCGGCATGAAAGTAACCCAAGGAGATTTGCGGGTAGCCGCCACGAAGGTCGGCGTCTACGTGCAGGTGCCTTTCTGCCAGACGAAGTGCACGTACTGCAATTTTCATACGGGGGTGTTTTCGCGGAGCCTGTACGCTCCCTATGTTGATGCAGTTTGCCGGGAAATTCGCAGGCGGAGCACGCTGCGGGATGCGCACGTCGATACCGTTTATATTGGCGGAGGGACGCCGAGCTTGCTGGATCCGGCGGACTTGGCACGAATCTTGGCGGCGATTCGCGAATCTGGCAACGGCGAATGGGAGGAAGTGACGCTTGAGGCGGACCCGGAGACGATCACGTCGGAGAAGGCGACCGCATGGCGAAGCGCGGGCGTGAACCGCATCAGCATGGGCGTGCAGTCGTTCGATGACAAGGAACTGCGTGCGGCAGGGAGAATGCACCGGCGCGAAGATATATATCGGGCGGTCGGCTGTTTGCGAGGCGCGGGATTCGATAATCTGAGCATGGATTTGATTGCGGGGCTGGCTTTTCAAACGCGGGAGAGATGGGAGTCGTCGGTGGACGAATTGATTGCGCTTCGGCCGGAGCATGCCTCGATTTACTTGCTGGAAGTTGACGAGGGAAGCCGGCTCGGAAAAGAAATCCTGCGCGGCGGAGAAAAGTACAAGGCCGCGGAGGTTCCCAGCGACGATGAAATGGCTGATTTTTATGAGCATGCGTGCGAAAAGTTGGGACGGTCAGGTTATGAACATTACGAAATCTCGAATTGGGCGCTGCCGGGGCGTGCATCGAAGCACAATTTGAAATACTGGAGGCGCGAGGCGTACCTGGGCTTCGGCGCGGGCGCACATTCCTTCGATGGAGCGAAGCGCTGGTCGAACGTACACGACCCGGCGGCTTATGCTGCTGCGATGGAAGCAGGGAAACTGCCGCAAGAGCAGGAAGAAGTGGTGAGTTCGGCGCAGGCGCTCAATGAGGAATTCTTTTTGGGGCTGCGCGAGCTCGCAGGCATCAATCTTGCGCGCATCGAACGGGAATACGGCGCGAATATGTCTGTGCGAGTCGCGAAATTGATAAACTCTGGACTGCTGGAACGTGATGGCGACCGGATTCGGTTGAATGCGGAGAAACTGACCATCTCGAACGAAGCTTTTGTGGAATTCATGGACTGAAGGAGAAAAGAGAAGCGAATGTACGAGGCGAATAGCGGAAACGGGCAGGGCGGCGACGCGTTCGTCGACTTGCGCAGCGATACGGTGACGCGCCCCACGGCGGCGATGCGCCGCGCGATGGCCGAAGCGGAAGTCGGCGACGACGTTTACGGCGAAGATCCCACGGTGAATAAGCTGCAAGCGCGCGCCGCGGAGATTTTCGGACGTGAAGGAGCGCTCTTTGTGCCCAGCGGTTCGATGGGAAACCTGATCGCGATCAAGACGTGGACGCGGCCAGGCTTGGAAGTGATCTGCGAGCAGCGCGCTCACGTAAACCAGTACGAGTTGGCGTCGATGTCCGCACTGGCCGGCTGTTTCCCGCGTTGCATCTTCGCGCAAGACGGAATTTTGACCTGGCCGCTGGTGGAATCGCTGATTCGTGCGAAGAGCCCCAACTATTCGCAAACGGGACTGGTCACGCTGGAAAACACGCATAACATGGCGGGGGGAACAATTTATCCCACGGCGGTTGCCGAGGAAATTTGCGACCGAGCGCACCAAGCTGGTTTGCCGGTGCACCTGGACGGCGCTCGGATTTTCAACGCGTCCGTGGCGCTGGGAAAAAGCGTGAAGGAACTCACACGGAAGTTTGATTCGGTGATGTTTTGTTTGTCGAAGGGGCTTGGCGCGCCGGTAGGGTCGATGGTGGTTGGCTCGCGGGAGTTTATCGAGAAGGCGTATGTCCATCGAAAGATGCTCGGAGGGGGGATGCGGCAAGCGGGCGTGCTTGCAGCCGCCGGTCTGATTGCTCTTGAGGAGACGCCGAAAACCTTGCATCGCGATCATGACAATGCGAAATACCTAGCGGAAGAGCTGGCGAAAATATCGGGAATATCAATCGATCCGAAGAAAGTGGTCACGAATATTTTGATTTTCGACGTGCGTCAAACGGGCAAGACGGGCGCGGAAATTTCCGCGGAGCTGAAGAAGCGGAACGTACTGGCGAACGCGACGGACAAGTTTCTGGTGCGCATGGTGACGCATTATGACGTGGATCGCACGAAAATTGACCGCGCCATCGCGGCAATGAATGAGATTTGCAAAACAGTTGAGCGGACGCACGCGTGAAGGCTCATTCGGTAGCGTATTTCAGGTGTGGTTTTCACTGTGAGGTGCTGTGGACCTGTCGCTAACAGATGAACAGCAGCAGCTTCGGCGAACCGTGCGCGAGTTTGCCGAAGGCGAAATAGCGCCGCACGTCATGGAGTGGGACGAGGCTTCGCAGTTTCCGCAGGAAATCATTCCGCAGCTCGGCCAGATGGGTTTGCTCGGCGTTATCTTTCCGGAAAAATATGGCGGCGCCGGACTTGGTTACTTGGAATATTCGATCGTCATCGAAGAACTGTCGCGCGTGGACGGTTCGGTTGGCCTGATTGTCGCTGCGCACAATTCGCTGTGCTCCAATCACATCTATAAGTTCGGCACGGAATCGCAGAAGCGGAAATATCTGACGGCGCTCACGCAAGGAAAGAAGCTCGGTTGCTGGTCGCTGACGGAGCCAGGTGCCGGATCGGACGCGGGCGGAACGCGCACCGTTGCCGCAAAGAAGGATGCCGGCTGGGTGCTCAATGGATCGAAAACATTCACGACCAACGGCCATTACGCGGATGTGTGCGTGGGAATGGCGGTGACGGATCCGGCGAAGAAGCAGCATGGCATTTCCGCGTTTATTGTTGAGAAGGGCACGCCAGGATTTCGTCCGGGGAAAAAAGAAAACAAATTGGGAATGCGCGCGAGCGATACTTCCGAAGTGATCTTCAGTGATTGCTGCATTCCGGATGAAAATCTTCTCGGCGCGGAAGGCGAAGGATTCATCAACAGTCTGCAGGTGCTGGACGGTGGGAGAATTTCCATCGCGTCGCTTGCGCTGGGCATGGCGCAGGGCGCGTACGAAGCAGCGGTGAAGTATGCCAAACAGCGCAAGCAATTTGGTAAGGCCATCAGCGAGTTTCAGGCGATTCAGTTCAAGCTGGCGGACATGGCAACGGAGATCGAAGCGGCGCGACTGCTGGTTTGGGAAGCGGCATATTTGGCCGACCGTTCTTTGCGTGACGGAGGCAGCGGCATCCGCTTCACGCGCGAATCGAGCATGGCCAAATTATTCGCGGCGGAGGTTGCGGTGCGTGTCGCCAACGAGGCTGTGCAGATTTTTGGCGGCTACGGCTTTGTCAAGGATTATCCCGCGGAAAAATATTATCGCGACGTGAAGCTCTGCACCATCGGTGAAGGCACCAGTGAGATTCAGCGGCTGGTGATCGCCCGCCAGCTTCTGGGAAAAGGCTAGCGCTATCCGATGCCGGCAGCGTCCGTACCTCCCGCCATGCCTCCTGTATCGCCGACGATCGAGCAATGGGCAACGCAAGTGCGTGCAGGGGACGTGCGCGCGATTTCACGAGCGATGACGGAAATAGAAAATCGCTCTCAGAGTGCGGAAACTTTACTGCGGCTGCTCTTCCCGCATACCGGGCAGTCGTACTGCGTCGGCATCACCGGCGCGCCGGGAACCGGAAAGAGCACACTGGTCGATCGTTTGGCGGCGCACTATCGCGCGCACCAGCAAACCGTCGGCGTGATTGCGGTCGATCCGTCGAGCCCATTTACCGGCGGCGCAATTCTCGGCGACCGCATACGCATGCAAGGGCACGCGTCGGACGGCGGAGTATTTATTCGCTCGATGGCGACGCGCGGTTCGCTCGGCGGGCTGTCGCAAGCGACGAGCGATGCGGCCTTGCTGCTCGATGCCGCGGGAAAGAAATACGTGCTGGTGGAAACGGTGGGCGTGGGTCAGGGCGAGATTGAAATCGCGCGCCTTGCGGATTGTACGCTCGTCGTGCTTGTTCCTGGCATGGGCGACGACGTGCAGAATCTGAAGGCTGGCGTGATGGAAATCGCGGATATTTTTGTGCTGAACAAAGCGGATCGCGAAGGCGCGGAGCGGTTCGAGCAGCAATTGCGCGCGATTTTGCAACTCCTGCCAGAGCGCGACGGATGGAAGCCGCCAATCGCGCTGACGGTTGCGACGCAGAATGAAGGAGTCAATGAGTTGGCGCAGCAAATCGATCACTTCAGGGAGCATTTCAGAGGGCAGACCAATCGCCGCGCAAAGGAAATCGCACTCTGGAAAGAGCGGCTGGTTAATTTGCTTCGCGAACGGCTCGTGCATCGAGTTGTAGATGGCTTGGCCAAAGACGGAACGCTCGAAAAACTTGCCCACGAAATTGCGGAGCGGCGGCGCGATCCGTATTCGGCAGTCAGCGACATTTTGCAGCATGTGGGCTTGGGGAGGATACATTGAGACTAGGCGACCTGGAATTTCTGGTGCTGACGGATGGAACTTTGCGGCTTGACGGCGGCGCGATGTTCGGCGTGGTGCCGAAGCCAATGTGGGAGAAGAAAACGCCTGCCGACGAGCGAAATCGGGTTCTCTTGGCGATGAATTGCCTGCTCATCCGGGCGGCGGGGAAGACGATTTTGGTGGAAACGGGCGCCGGCGACAAATGGGACGCGAAGCTCCGGGACATTTATGCGTTGGAAGGCTCGCCAAGATTGCCGGAGCAGTTGGCGCAGCACGGCGTGAAGCCAAAGGACGTCGACATCGTCATCAACACGCATCTGCACTTCGATCATTGCGGATGGGACACGCGGATTGCGGACGGGAAGGCGCGTCCCACATTTCCCAACGCGAAATATGTGGTGCAGAAGAAAGACTTCGAGCATGCGAAGAGTCCGACGGAACGGGATCGCGCGAGTTATCAGTTCGAGACTTTCATGCCGGTGCAGGAAGCGAAGCAATGGCAGCTCATCGAAGGGGAGCAACAGATCGTCCCGGGAGTGAGCGTGTTTCCGGTGCCAGGGCATACGCCAGCGATGCAGTGCGTGAAACTCGAAAGCGGCGGCAAGGTAGCCATTTTTCTCGCTGATTTAGTGCCGACGACGGCTCATTTGCCATTGGCTTGGATCATGGGCTTCGATCTTTATCCGCTGACGACACTTGAAAATAGAAAGAAAATCCTGCCGCAAGTTGAAAAGAACGGCTGGCTGGCTCTTTTCGCGCACGACCTGACCGTCCGCGCTGCCTACCTGCGCAAGCGCGATGAACAGTTTGAGGCAGAACCTGTGCTAATCGATTAGTCCTGCGACATCAAGAGTAAAAGAGGGGAGAGCAATGGTCAGCCAACGAAAGCAGGGCTCGAAAACTGCCGCGAAGAAGGGCGCCCAAACTGGAATCATCGGAGGCAGCGGCCTTTACGCAATGGCCGGGCTCGCCGAGACGCGCGAAGTGCGCGTGAAAACGCCGTTCGGCGAGCCGTCGGACGCTTTCATGATCGGAATGCTCGAAGGCCAGCGCGTAGCATTTCTGGCACGGCACGGGCGCGGACACCGCATATCGCCGTCGGAAATCAATTACCGCGCGAACATTTATGCCTTGAAGACGCTAGGTGTGGAGCAAATCTTGTCAGTGAGCGCGGTCGGCTCTTTGCGGGAAGATTTACGTCCATTGGAGTTCCTCATCGTTGACCAATTCTTTGATCGCACGCGTGGCCGCATCGCCACCTTTTTTGGCGAGGGGCTGGTCGCGCACGTGGGATTCGACAAGCCAACTTGCCCGCGCCTCTCGAGGGCAGTTGCGGACGCCTGCGAACGCAGCGGCATTGCAGCTCACAAAAGCGGAACCTACGTGTGCATGGAAGGGCCGCAATTTTCCACGCTGGCCGAGTCGCGCTCTTACCGGCACATGGGTTTCGATGTAATCGGAATGACGAATTTGACGGAAGCAAAGCTCGCGCGAGAGGCGGAGATTTGCTACGCCTCCATCGCGATGATCACCGACTACGATTGCTGGCATCCGCAGCACGATTCCGTCACGGTGCCTGACATCATCAATAATCTGAACAAGAATGCAGCGAACGTTCAGAGAGTGTTGCGCGAAACATTGCGCTCGCTTGGTTCCACCCGCGAATGCAAATGCGGCTCGGCGCTGGCGCATGCTATGTTGACGGATCGTAAAATGATTCCCGCGGCGACGAAGCGGCGGCTGGGCCCCCTCATCGCGAAGTATATTTCCTAGTCCATTCCGAACCAGGAGGAGTTCTCGATGTCCTTACTTGTGGTCGGTTCCGTAGCGTTCGATGCTCTGCAAACTCCCTTTGGGAGCACGGAGCGAACCGTCGGCGGCGCGGCGACGTATTTTTCACTCGCGGCGAGCCTGCTCGCACCGGTGAGGCTGGTCGCGGTGGTCGGCGACGACTTCACCGCGAAGGACGAAGCGGTTCTGCACGGCCGGAAAATCGATCTTGCGGGCCTCGAGCGAGCGGCAGGGAAGAGCTTTTTTTGGTCAGGACGTTACAGCGATGATTTGCGAAGCCGCGAAACGCTGGTCACCGAACTGAATGTTTTTGCGGCGTTCACGCCCAAACTACCCGAGAGGTATCGCGATTCGGAGTTTGTATTTCTCGGAAACATCGATCCGAAGCTACAGCGGCACGTCCTCGGGCAGATGCGGAAGCGTCCGAAGCTCGTCGCATTGGATACGATGAATTACTGGATTTCTGGAACGCCGGACGAGCTCGCCAAGACGCTTCGCCTCATCGATGCGCTGCTGATTAACGATGAGGAGGCGTGTCAGCTCGCCGGCGAGCACAACTTGCTGCGCGCAGCGAAACGAATTTCCAGCATGGGGCCAAAGGCGATCGTCATCAAACGCGGCGAATATGGAGCGATGCTGTTTCATCGCGATGCGATTCTCGCCGTGCCGGCATATCCGCTTGAGAAAGTCTGCGATCCAACGGGCGCGGGCGACAGTTTCGCGGGCGGATTCATGGGCTATGTCGCCAGGCACAAGAAGGTTGATCACTCATCGCTGCGGCGCGCAATGATTTATGGCTCGGTGCTGGGGAGCTTTGCTGTCGAAAAACTGGGCGTGGATCGCTTGCGCACGCTCACTCGCCGCGAAGTGGAAGCCCGGGCGCGGGCGCTCGTGCGCATGATAAGTATCCGGCTTTAATGACGGCCATCTATTGGACCGCACGCTGTAGTAGAATCCGCGGCAGCTGATCGGGTGAATCGTGGTCATGGATTTGAGTTCCACAGTTGCAGCGAAATTGCTGCTTTCTGCCGCGCTCGGCGGCGCGATTGGTCTTGAGCGCGAGATTCATCGCAAGGCCGCCGGCCTGCGCACGGGGATGCTCATTTGCATGGGCGCGTGTTTCTTCATGATTATTTCCGCGGTTGCTGCCACTCATCCGGAGGACGACCACACGCGCATCGCGGCGCAAATCATCGCCGGAATTGGTTTTTTGGGTGCGGGAGTCATTCTGCGGGAGCGCGGCAACGTGCTTGGGCTGACCACCGCAGCGACAGTGTGGGCCACGGCGAGCGTCGGAATGGCCGTTGGCACAGGGATGTATGTCACGGCGGTGTTTGCGACGGGCATGATTTTGTTTGCGCTCGTCGTGCTCGGCTGGTTCGAAGCCCGCATAGGCATTAAAGTACGCCTCACAACGTTTCGTCTGACCACTACGGAGGCCGGCCCAGTGATGAAGCATGCGCGGCAGATTTTCGTGCAACAGAAAGTCCGCGTGCTGCACACCGAGACGCGCCGCTCCGGCGCCGAATCGGTGATCGAGTTCGACGCGGACGTGAGCATCCCTCAGGAACATGAAATCTTGAAGCGTCTAGGCGAATTGCCGGCCCGATGTGAAACCGTCCCTATGGAAATCCAGCGCGACAGCTGATCCGCGGCTCCGATTCTTGCGCGGCGAACCGAAGCAAGAGTGAACTAATCGGACGCCGGAGAATTTCTGCGACTGGACTCGCTACGTAAAGTTTCCTATGCTCGTTTGCGCCCGATGCCTATTGTCGTCAAGCCGCCGCCGCTCGAGCCGGGAAACGCCGTGCGCGTCATCGCTCCTGCAAGCCCCGTGGAAGAGGATGCGCTGCGTCGCGGCTGCGCGGAGCTGGAGCGGCTGGGGTACGAAGCGAAATGGGATCCTCGCGTGCTGGCGCGACAATCCTATTTTGCCGGTTCTGCCGAAGAACGCTTGGCAAAACTGCTGCTCGCGCTGGACGAGAATGCATCACACGCCGTTTTCTGCGCGCGCGGCGGCTACGGATCCGGCTATTTGTTGGAGCGGCTGGAACCGCGGCGGCTGAAATTGCCGAAAGTTTTCGTTGGATTCAGCGACGTTACTCTTTTGCAGCTTTTTCTTTGGCGTAAGAAACGATGGGTAAGTTTTTACGGACCGATGGTCGGGGCCGGCTTGGACAAAGGAGCGAATGTTCCCGGCGGTTACGATTCAGAATCGTTTCAGCAGGCATTGGCGCAGGCGAGCCACGGCTGGAAGCTCGATCTGCGTGGCGAGACGCTTTTCTTTGGACACGCCGAAGGCACGATCATCGGAGGATGTTTGACGCTTGTGGAAGCAACTTTGGGAACGCCGTGGGAAATTCAAACCAGCGGCGCGATCTTGTTGCTGGAAGACTGCACGATGAAGCCCTATCAGGTGGATCGCGCGCTGATTCATTTGCGGCAAGCAGGAAAATTCAAAGGCGTACGCGCGATGGTGCTTGGCGAATTTCCCGAATGCGAGCCGCCCGCGGGTGGCCCGACTGTGCGCAACGTTTTTGAGAGAATCCTTGAGCCGCTCAAAATTCCCGTCGTGTGGGGCGCGCCGGTGGGACATACGCCGCGCGCCATGCTTACCGTGCCGCTCGGCGTCAAGACGCGCTTGGTAGCGCAGGGAAGTGGCCGGTTGGAAATTCTGGAAGCGGCCTGCCAGTTGCCCGAATCTTATTCTGCGAATCCGAGGAAAAAATCACGCCGCTCTTGAAGAATTCATTCGAACATATTCACCTGCTGGGAATCGGCGGCGCCGCGATGGCCCCGGTGGCGGGAATGCTGAAAGAACGCGGCTACACCGTGACTGGCTCGGATGCAAACGTGTATCCGCCGGCGTCGACGCTGCTTTCGTCGCTGGGAATTCCATGGAAGGAGGGATTTCGCGCGG
>JBAQYT010000147.1:0-18952 GCA_049787175.1 Candidatus Acidiferrales bacterium
GCCATTGGCGAGTTCAGGCTTGCCATCACTACGTGGTAGTTGTGCATCTGCCCGGCATGCGGGACCACCGGCACGGAGTACGATTCGGCGAGCGCGGTGATTTTGCGTGCTTGAGAGATTCCTCCCACACGATTGGTATCGAATTGAATATAGTCCACGGCGCGCCTACAGCAAATCGCGGAAGCCGTATTGCGTGTGCTCGTGCTCGCCGCCCGCGATAGGAATTCTGCCGTATGACTTCAGTTCCGCATAGCCGCCAATATCGTCCGGAATCACCGGCTCTTCCAGCCACCGCAGATGAAACGGTTCGAGCAGCGGTAGCATTCGTTTCGCATAATCAAGCGTCCAGCCCATGTAGGCGTCCGCCATGATGTCAATTCCATCGCCTACCGCTTCTCGTACGGTGCGTACCAGGTCAAGATTCCGTTGCATTCCTGCCGCGCCATCACTCGGACCCCAGCCGAAACGCAGCTTCATCGCCTGATATCCGTCGACCTTGTACCGCTTCGCTTCGGCGGCAAGCTCACCAAGTGGCACACTGTACAGTCGGCTCGCGTACACCGGAATGCGTCGCTTCGTCCGCCCGCCGAGCAGTCGGAAAACGGGCTGCTTTGCCGACTGGCCCAAAATATCCCACAGCGCAATGTCCACAGCGCTAATCGCCGCCATGCCGATCCCTTTCCGCCCGAATGCCATCGTCTTGCGGTACATGTGCTGCCACAGAAATTCGATATCCCACGGATTGGCGCCGAGTAGCAGCGGCTTCAAATAGAGGTCAATTACTTGCTTGGTCACATGGGGGGCGAGCGCGGCGTTGCCAGTTCCCACGAAGCCATCGTCGGTGAACACCTCGGCGATCAACCATCCGTGAAATGTAAACGTGCTCATGGAAGCCTCGGGCAACGACAACTGGTCCATTGGATTCGTGCAGAAGTGTGCCGGTAGCGGAACCGTCTTCCCGCGCCAACGGACCACTCGCGTGCGGATATCCTTGATCTTCATCGTGCTCCTTCATAGTTGAGTTTACGCTCCAACGCCAGAGGCCCAATCGCGGGGACCATCCCGAGGATCACCAGGAATGCAATCACGTGCAGCATTCCGGCTATGGTGAACACCAAGCCGTAGCCAAATCCATGATCCAGCAGGTAACCCACCAGTTCGCCGAACGCAATCCCACCCATTGCGCCGCCGAACCCTACCAGACCCGCCGCAGCTCCCACCGCGTTGGTCGGAAACAAATCCGCGGGCACGATCATCACTAATGTGGACCACGATTGCTGCCCGAAATATGCCAGGCTGAAAATCGCGATGGCCCACGACGCCGCAACATGCGGCACGAGCAAAATACTCGGCATCACGGCGGCGCTCAGGCCCAGCGCCACTTTGCGCGCGCCGTTTACCGAAAATTTCTTTCGCACCAGAAGACTTGAAAACCAGCCACCGACAAGGCAGCCGATGCCCGAGGCCGCGTATGGAATCCACGCGAACGTCCCAACCGCTTTGATGTCGAAGCCCCTGACGTCATATAAATATTTTGGCAGCCAGAAAAGATAAAAGTACCATGCCGAATCGCTCAGGAATTTTGCGATTACCAATCCCCAGGCTTCACGGATGCGTAGCAGTTCCAGCCACTTGTATTTCCGCGCTGCTGCGGCAGATTCCGTCACGGGCCGAATTTCCTCGCGCTCGCGTGTGCTGATTCGCGGATGCTCGAGCGGCGAAAAATACGCGATCCGCCACCAGATCGTCCAGGCAAGTCCCAGCGCACCGGTGATCGCAAAAATCCAGCGCCAGTTCAGGAAACTCAGCACCAGCGCGATCAGCGGTGGCGCGGCTACGGCTCCTACCGCCGTCCCACCGTTGATGATCCCCATAGCCGTCGCGCTTTCGTGCGCCGGGAACCATTCGGACACAGCGCGTGTGGCCGCCGGAAAACCGCCGCCTTCTCCCACGCCCAGCAGGAACCGGCTGGCCATCAGCATCGCAAACGTTGCCGCCAGAGAATGGCTTGCGCACGCAAGCGACCAGAACGCCATAATCAGCGTAAATCCCAGGCGCGTCCCAAGCGCGTCGACAAGCTTCCCTCCGCCAGCGTACATGAACGCGTATGACAATAAGAACGCCGACTGCAAACCGGAGAACTGCTCGTTCGAGAGCGGGATGTCCTTGCTGATGGCCTTGATCGCTACCGGCAGTGTTTGCCGGTCCAGGTAACTGATCGCGATAGCCACACTGATCAGAATCGCGATGCGCCAGCGTAGCGCCATTTTCTTCTTCTGTTCCCACCCGCCATACTGAAACGAACGAGGCGAGCATAATAGCAAACGGTCTCCCCGGATTGGGGGCCGTCTTCGATAGGGGTTATTGAGGCTTGCTTCAGTTCAGAATCACTGAGAAGAAGAACAAAGGGCGGCAAAAACGTGATTGATATACTCGAAAATGCATACCGAAACGGCGCGCTAGATTTGGTTGATCAATTCCTACGACGTGCTGATGCAATCTGTTCTCTCTTCAGTTCCAGTCGGAGAGGTCTGTCCCATCAAGGAGAGCAACGACAGGATGATAGTGGACATGGGACCAGCACACTACAGCGGCAACCATCCAAGGTCAATCGATTCAATCTCTACAGAGTTTTTTGGTAGGGACAGGTGTGTCCTATTCACCCTAGTTTTGCGGCGGAGCTGACCACAACACCGTTTTCTCTTTTCCGAATAGCGTGATGAATGCAGCCGCGGATGTTTCATGAGTCTCGCCGCTCGCTGAAGTCACTAGGTCGGATTCAGTCTTCGCGCGCTGGCTCGCCATGAGATGTTACAGCGGGCTGCTTGAATGGCAAACGGACGCGAAAGCGCGTGTCGCCCGGCTGGGATCTCACGTCGATGGAGCCGTGGTGCTTTCGCACGATGCGCAAGGCCGTGTCGAGGCCAAGGCCGGTGCCTTCTCCTACTTTCTTGGTGGTGAAGAAGGGCTCGAAGACACGCCCCTGCATATCCGGCGGAATACCGGGGCCATTGTCGCCGATTTCAACTACCGCGCAATCCAGCTCGCGATGCGCGCGCACGCGCAGTTCGCCATTGCCCTCCATGGCGTCAATCGCGTTGTCAATCAGATTGGTCCACACTTGATTGAGCTCGCCGCCGTAAGCGCAGACCCGCGGGAGTGCAGGATCATAATCGCGGACGACGGTAATGCCATTTTTCAAGCGATGGCCGAAAATTTTTAGGGTGTTGTCCAGGTCCTCCTGCAAGTTTGCCTCCTGAAGGGCGCCCTGATCCATGTAGGAGTAGCGTTTAATGGCGGTGACCAGATCGCTGATTCGGCGGGTGCTGTTGTCGATTTCATGGAGGAGCCCATACACGGTGATCAGGGCTGCGACGCGACGCAGGACATAGCCAACGGCATCGTCTCCTGTCGTGGCGGCAAGCGCATCCAGTTTCTGCTGGCTTATGCAGGCATCCGCCAGAATCGAGGCGATCTTGTAGGGCTCGTCGATCTTGTGGCGTTCCAGCCAATTGGTGATTTCTTCTTCGCGGTCGTTGAAGTCGAGAGGATCGGATGACTGGTCATTGGTGGAAGCGGTTTGCTTCATGGCCTCCTGTTCGAACTGCAACATCGAAACGCGCTGGGCCTCAGAATAAGAGTGCTGAAGAAGCTTGAGGCTGGCGGCACGGACGTTTTCCATGGCTTCCATGAGCGTTTGCGCGGCGCGGCGGGCAGCGGCGGCCGGATTGTTCAGCTCGTGGGCAAGTCCTGCGGAGAGTTTCCCGAGGGCCATGAGCTTTTCCTGCTGCGTTTCCATGCGGGTAAATTCGCGGATGCGGTCAGACATCAGGGCAACCAGACGCTGGCCAAGCTGGGGCATGCGCTGCAGCATTTCTGGGAAATATTGCTTATGGAGACGAAGAAGACGCGACGGCAGAACCGCGCGGGCGATGCCACGAACCTGCGTCAGACGCGAAAAAGGAAGGAGGCCTGTAACCTGCCCAGCAGAAGCCGTGATAACCGGCGAACCAGGAGCCTCCGGGCGTTCAAACTGGATCTCGCCCTCGAGGATGACGTTTAGATAATCCACTGGGTCGCCGGGCCGGGCGAAAATCTGCCCGGCACGGAAGGTCAATTCGTCCATTCGTGCGGCGAGCCACTCCAGATCTTCGGCGCCCAGGTCCGTGAAGACGGAGATCGAGCGCAAGCCTGCGATGGTGCGGGCAGCCTGGCTGGCTAGGTGATCTTCGTTCATCTCACACCGTACTCAAGTATTGATGCACGAATTGCACGGCGTTGGAACCCTCGCCGACGCCGGAAGCAACTCGCTTGATCGAACGGTAGCGCACGTCGCCCGCAACAAAGATACCAGGAACGCTGGCTTCGAGGAGCCACGGATCGCGCTCCAGAGGCCATCCCTTGGGCGGCTTCCCGTCGCGTATGAGATCCGGTCCTGTCAAGAGGAAGCCCTTTTCATCGCGTTCGATCACACCCGTAAGCCACTCCGTGCCCGGCTGGGCGCCGATGAAGATGAATAAAGAGTTCGTCGAGATTTTTTCAATTTCCTTTGTCGTGGCGCACAGAATAGAGATGGCTTCCAGGTGGTCCTGGCCAAAAACTTCGACCACCTGCGAGTTAAGCTCGACGTGGATGTTTTCGGTCTGCCGAATCTGGTCAATAAGGTATTGTGACATGGTGGTTTGAAGCGAATTGCCGCGTACGAGCATGATGACGCGCTGAGCGTACTGCGAAAAAAACATGGCCGCCTGACCCGCGGAATTCGCTCCGCCCACGATGTAAACATTTTTGCCGCGGCAGGCCACACCTTCGGTCATGGCTGCGCCGTAATAAACGCCGGCGCCTTGCACGCCCTCCATGCCGGGGACGTCAAGCCGTCGGTAGGAAACGCCCGTGGCGATGATCAAGGCCTTGGCGCCGATTTCCGTACCGTCGGCCAGGGAGACGAACTTTGATCCCGCTTCGACACGCAGCCGGGTCACTTCCTGCGGCGTAAGAATTTCCACGCCAAAACGCCGCGCCTGGGTCACGGCCCTCCGCGCGAGGTCAGCGCCGCTCAAGCCTGAAGGGAAGCCCAAATAATTTTCGATCCGCGAGTTCATGCCTGCCTGGCCGCCAGGAGCATTCCGCTCGATCATGACCGTGCGCAGGCCTTCCGAAGCGCCGTAGACCGCGGCGGCAAGCCCGGCGGGACCGCCGCCGACGATCAGCAGATCATAGAACGAAGTCTCCGCTCGGGTGCGCAAGCCCAGGCGCTCGGCAATCTCCAGAGTCGTGGGATCGGAAAGAAGTGTGCCGTCCGAAAATAGCACGACTGGAAGCTTGCCCGATTCGCCCCCCGCAGCAGCGAGAGCATCGCGCGTTTCCCCGCTTTTGTCCGCGTCCTCAACGTCGAGCCAGTGGTACGGCACCTGATTTCGCGCAAGGAAGTCGCGCACGGCGTAGGAGCGAGGAGACCACTGATGGCCCAACACGCGGACTCCCGAGAAAGCAGGGCGATAAGACGCTTGCCAGTCATCCAGAAGGTCGTCCAGCACTGGATAGAGCTGCTGCTCCGGAGGATCCCAGGGCTTGAGCAGGTAATGATGAATTCTAGCTTCATTGATGGCCTGGATAGCGGCATCCGTATCGGCATAAGCGGTGAGCAAAACGCGGCGGGCATCCGGGTAAATCTCCATGGCGTGGCGGATGAATTCCACGCCGCTCATTTCCGGCATACGCTGATCAGCCAGCAGAAGGCTTACGGCTTCGCTGCGCCGCTTCAGACGCTGCAGCGCATTGAGCGCCGCCGCACCGGAGTCGGCGCGCAACACACGATAGTGCTCGGCGTAATGCGTGCGCAGGTCGCGCTCGACAGCTCGCAACACTTCGGCATCATCGTCAACGGCCATCAGCACCGGTTTGGCCATCTTGCTTCCTTGCCCGCCATTCTTGTGGATTTGCCGGGACCCCACTCTACACTTCGCCTTGATTGGATGCACGGATGGAACGGGAGTTTCGCCACAATCCCCGGTCCCATCCGCCCGGCAGTGCGCAACAGCATCGGGAATGGTCACATCGCCCACTTTAGCTGGCTTAAAGAAAAAAATGGGATGCGTTAATGTTTCCGGAGGGGGGCATAATCCAGCCATCCGGTAGCGAAAAGAGGATGCGGTGCGCGTGGATTCGACGGAACTGCCATGCGGCGGATTCGCTCAGCATGGGAAACCTCGGTGAGAGCATGAGCGGCTCATCTGGAGAGGAACTGCTCGACGAGAACTGCGGTGTCGTCAGGGTTCTCTTCCGGGAAGAAGTGACCACCCTTCATCGCCTGTCCTTGCGCGTGCGGGGCCCATAGCCGCCAGATGCCCAGCGGACCGCCGTCTTTCGCGTAGAGAGTGTCGAGCGGACCACCCGCGGCCCATAGATGCAGCATCAGGCATTCGATTCGTTTGGACGCTTCCTTGTCAGCACGATCGTGCTCCACATCGATCGTTGCCGCGGCCCGATACTCTTCACAGATTCCATGAACGCGGGCCGGATCGCGATAGCTTGAAACGTATTCTTCGAGAATTTCCGGGCCGAAGGAACCCTGTCCGAAGGGGTTACCGAAAACAGCCTCGGGGGCACCCAACAGATAGCTCTCCGGGAGGGGTTGCTTCTGTGACAGCAACATCCAGGGCCAGTAGGTTTGAGCGAAGCGCGCATCTGATCGGCTCCATGCTTCGAGAATCGGAATCACATCGAATACAGCGAGTCGCTCGACGTTCTTCGGATGGTCCAACGCCATACGGTAGGAGACGCGTCCTCCACGGTCGTGGCCGATCAGTGTAAAGGTGGAAAACCCGAGCTTGACCATTACCTCAACCAGTTCATTTGCGATTGCTCGCTTTGAATAAGGAAAGTGGTCGCCCGCAGAAGCGGGTATTCCGCTGCGGCCGTAGGCGCGCAGGTCCGGGCAGATCACGGTGTGATTCTCAGCAAGCTTCGGCGCGAGGAATCGCCACATCAGGCTTGTGCGCGGGAAGCCGTGCACCATCAAAATGGCCGGCCCCTTCCCGTAGCGGCGCACGAATATCGTGTTTCCTGAGACCTCGACTTGAGAAGTCTCAAAGGGAGCTTGACAAGCCAAACTTGTGTCGGCTCTCGCTGTAAGCTTTTGCATGTTTACCTCCGAACTCAAAGGCAGGACGTTCCTGGGAGCACACCTCGGACCGGGACGCGGGGTGAGATACGATTGAAGTTACCAAGGATGTCCCTTTGCGGAGCCATTAGGTACCAGCGTTACGAGTTTAGTGCCTCAATTCCCGCGCCCGCGATTGAAGCATTTCTTCGCTCCCGGTGGCGCGCGGTCCTATGGAGGAGTATCTTAAGACACGCCTTCGTCCTAACACAAAAAGAATCGCCGCGGGCGCGTGGCCTCATCAAATACCACGATTTACTACCAGGGTTTACAGGGCACGGGCTTTGGGGAAGGCCTGACGAGAAAGCGTGGAGAAAGCGGATGAGCGGCATAGTCGAGTTTCTAGTGCGGTATGGCTACTTGCTGCTGTTCGCCTGGGTACTTGTGGAGCAACTGGGCTTGCCGCTGCCATCCGCGCCGCTGCTGCTGGCCGCCGGCGCTCTGGCGGGAACCGGCCGCATGAATCTCGCGATGGTGCTAGCGTTGCCGATGGCGGCCGTGGGAATCTGCGATGCCTTTTGGTATGAGCTCGGCCGACGCCGCGGTGTGAAGGTGCTGCAGTGGCTTTGCCGCATCTCACTCGAACCAGATTCCTGCGTGCACCGGACACAGGTCCGTTTCGAGCGCAACGGACCGTGGGCACTCGTTATTGCGAAGTTTATCCCCGGGTTCAACGCCATGGCGCCTCCCTTGGCGGGGGTTAGCCGCATGCCCTGGCAGCGATACGCACTGTTCGATGGGCTGGGGATATTATTTTGGGCGGGTAGCTATATTGGCGCAGGGTACATCTTTAGCGGTCAACTCGAGCGCGTGGCCGCGCGCTTGGCTTTTCTCGGGTCGGGAGTGTTCGCACTTCTGCTTTCCGCACTACTGCTCTATATCGGATGGAAGTATTTCAAGCGGCATCGGTTCCTGAGCGACCTGCGCATCGCGCGAATCAGTCCAGACGAGTTGCATCAAAGGATGGATGGCGGCGAAAGCGTGGTTGTGGTCGACCTGCGGCACTCCATGGAATTCGAGTCCGAACCGGAAACGATTCCAGGAGCGGTGCACATGGATGCCGCGGATTTGGAAGAGGCCTTCGAAGTAATTCCGCGTGACCGCGAGATCGTTCTGTTCTGCAGTTGCCCAAACGAAGCTACTGCCGCGCAGATGGCGCTGCGGCTTCGCAAGCTCGGGATTATCCGCATCCGGCCTTTGGCGGGAGGCCTCGCCGGTTGGCGCGGCAGGGGCTTTCCCCTGCAAAAGCTGGAGACGGGAGAAAATAAATCCGGGCCGCCGCTCGGCCTCGCGACAGATGCCAGGCTCAAGCCTGGCGCCGCACGAGTTCAGGACCAAGTGCCGCACAACCACTAGAGCTGGACGCGCGATTTCCCGCTGCGATGGTTACTTGCCTTCTTATCTTTAGTACAAGGTCCGCATGGCGTCAGCGCGGAGAAAGGCTTGAGACGTAGGAGTCGAGACTGGCTGTGAGCTGGTCGAGGCCGGCGAGTACGTCTTGGTGGAGAGCTTCGACGACTGCAGGAACGTTCTTCTGGCTGACGCGCTCATCGTGGCTGTAGGATTGATTCCAAACGACCATTCCAGTGTTCACCTGAAACAACTCGAGTTCAAGAGAAAAGCGCGCCGTAATCGAAGGCGAATCGACTTCTTCGAGAGAGTACAAATGACCTCGCAAGATGTAATCGCCTCTAGCGCCGCTTCCGAGCCGTTCGACGGAACGAAATCTTCCCTTCGAGCGCAGCGATTGCGTGAGCATCGTTTCCAGCATTTCCGTGGGGACTTCAGCCCAACGTTGATATTCGTAGGTCCCGAGTTCTACGCCGCCATTGCTGTAGACGATGGGATCGTTCAGATAAAGATGAGAAGCCGAAATGCGTCCAACGAGAATCGTGACCGGAAGTGGCGCCTCGTTCTCGACCGTGACGGAAGGCGCAGGCGTGGGCGCGGAGTTCAGCGTGTAATACTTCACGGGCCGTGTGGCGCCACAGTTCGCAGTGAAGAGAATTCCTGTGAAGGTTAACAAAGCGGCGAGCACGCTGAAGGTACGTTTCTGTGCGACGAGCTTGTTCATTTTCAGTTTGGGCGCTTGGGCAATTGCCCTGGTTCGTGTTCCGGTGGTGATGAGGACCGAATCAGCGTGGCTGGCCGCGTCTTAATCGTTTCAGTAAAGGCCTTCAGGTTCTCGGTCACATCTCTCAAGTTCTCGATGATTGCATCGATGTCCTCGCTGTTCGTGTTCAGGATGCTATTGAGCTGATCCGTGAGCGCGGAAGCGGATGTGAGAGTTGTGCGCATCTGATTCACCACTTGTCGCAGATCGGGACGATTCTCCATCAGTGTTGCGTCGATATGCGACAGAGCGGTATTCGCCTGATTTACCGTCTTCGTGAGATCATCGAGCAACGGCGCAAATTTGGCGCTGCCACCATTCAGATTATTCAGCGTGGAATGCAGCACAGGCCGGTCTTCCGCGAGCATGCCTCGAACGTTCGCGAGGCTCGCGGCAATATTCGTGCGATTACTTGCGTCGAGCAGGGCATTGATGCGCCGGATGGTTTCCTGCAATTCAATGACGCGCGCGTTCAGATTTTGCAGCAGTACCGTTGCCTGGGGAGCAAGATCGCCAATTTTAGTTGCGAGATCGTCGAAACTCGCATAGTCCATCGCCGTCAAGACCGTGCCTGCGGCAGCTGGAGGAGCGGTCTCGCTCCCCGGGATAATGCCGAGAAAATTGTCGCCGAGTGGGCCGATGCTGGAAATCTTCGCTTTACTATCCGTGCGTACAGGAACCTGGCCGTCAACACGAAACTCGATTTCCATGCGAGTGGGATTTTGCGGGTCGCTGTGCACGGACACGACACGGCCCACTGGAGGTCCGCCAGCGTAGCGTACTTCGGAACCCGGTCCGAGACCGCCGGCATTCTTGAAATACGCGCGATAAATCCGTTCACCGCGCTCGACGCCTCTGGTTAGCGAAAAAAGGGTCACCACCAGGAGTCCCGCTGCGACGAGAACGAATAAACCTACGAGCGCGCGCTCGCGTTTCGCTTGCAATAGCACCCCTCAAATACTCACGGAAAAGAAGAAGCCGGCCGCGCAGGCCTTCAGAGTCGCGGAGTATAACACGTCCTCGCAGCACAAACGGCTCGCTACAGGCGCAAATTCTCAGTCAAGCGGTCGAGGAAGCCATCGTCCGTGGATATTTCCGGATCCGGAACGCGGTCGAGAAACTGGCGCACGCGAGGATGCTGGTTGGCTTTCAATTCTTCCGGCGTACCAATCGCGATGATCTTGCCCTTGTCGATCAGGACCATGCGGTCGGCAATGAGGAAGGCGCTGGCTAATTCATGTGTGACGACGACGATGGTCATCCCAAATGCGCGCTTCAATTTCAGAATCAAATCGTCAATTCCTGCGGCAATGATGGGGTCCAAACCCGCGGAGGGCTCATCGAAAAACAGAATCTCCGGATCCATGGTCAGAGCGCGAGCGACTGCGGCGCGCTTTTTCATTCCGCCGCTCAGTTGTGCGGGATAGTAGTCTTCGTAGCCAGAGAGCCCCACCTCTTCCAGTTTGAGCCGCACCAAAACTTCGATCGTTGAGTCATCCAGCCGCGTGTGCTCGCGAAGCGGCAGCGCCACATTTTCACCAACGGTCATTGAACCGAAAAGTGCGCCGCCCTGGAAGGATACGCCGAACTTTTTCCGGAGCTCGGCCATATCACCGCGGGAAATGCAGCACAGATCATGCCCGCGGATCCCAATTGCACCTCCAGAGGCCTTCTCAAGGCCCATCAGGGCGCGCAAGAGGGTAGTCTTGCCGGAACCCGAGCCGCCGAGAATCGCCATCGTCTCGCCGTTTTTCACGTCGAAACTGATGCTGTGAAGAACCTCGTGCTCCCCATAGTTCACGCGCAAATCGCGAACACAAATTGCGACGCCTTCGTTGACTGGTTTTTCTGATTCGTTTTGGCCCGCCATCGTTTATCGCGTCCTTGCGCCTCGTGCTACGAATCGCAACTGCGATGCGCATTATCCCGAAGCGGTGAAATAGAAAAGCAATGTAAAAACTAAATCCACGGCCACGACCATGAAAATGGATTTAACGACCGCCGATGTGGCCGAGCGGCCCACTTGTTCCGCTCCCAGGCCGGTTGAAAGTCCTTCCTGACAACCCACCGCGGTGATCACGACGCCGAACATCACGCTCTTTATCAGGCCTGTAATAATGTCGCGGAACTCCAGCGAGTTGAAGGTCGCTTGGATGTAAGAGGCAAACGTGAAGTCTGCGGCGCTCACGCCAAAAGTTGCGCCGCCGAGGATGCCCATGAAGTCGGCCCATGTGGTAAGGCAGGGCAACATCAAAGCCATGGCGAGAAGTTTTGGCGCGACGAGGAACTGGACTGGATCAAGCGCCATCGTCTCGAGTGCGTCGATTTCTTCATTGACTCTCATCGAGCCGATTTCCGCGGCGAACGCCGAGCCCGAGCGTCCGATTACAACAATGGCGGTCATCAGCGGCGCGAGCTCTCGCGTCACGGAAATGGCGACAGCTCTTGCAACAAGCGCGATGGCGCCGAGTTTCCGCAGCTCGTAGGCGGATTGCAGGGCCATAATCGTGCCGATAAAAAATGAAATCAGAGAAAGGATGGGAACGGCGCCAACCCCGACGGCCATAGCCTGGTGAATCGCGCGCTGGCCGCGCAGCCGTTGACCTTGCAATGGCGCCACAACGATGGCATGAAGCGAGCGGCCGGTCAGGATCGTGAGGTCGCCGAGATAGGCTAGTCCGTCGATGGTAGCTTGTCCCACTGTTTCCGTGACGGACATACTCGGAGTCTCAGACTACGGCGCTAGAAGACGTTGACCGTACGCCACGGAGCGCCTCTTCTTCCGTGCCATACACTTCGAACACATTGATCAAACGCGTCAACTCGAAGACTTCTTTCGCCACGCGGTTCAGCCCGTAAAGAGCAAAGCCAATCTTCGATTCCCGGGATACTTTCAAAGCTTCGACCAGGCAGGCCACGCCTGCGCTATCGATATAACCCACGTTGGTCATGTTCACAATTGCGCGTGGCGTTTTCCTCACCTTCAACAGGTCCATAAGCGCCTTGCGGAGGTCAGGAGCGTTATACAGAGTGATCTCGCCCGTGACGTCGACGACCGTGGCGATTCCGTTGGGACGCGTTGTAATGTTCATACTCATTGATTTCCCCACAACCAGTGAGTAAGACCAGAGAGGAATCTCTTTTTTTCAGTCAGTTCCTGATATCGCAGCGATACCGTCAACAAACGAAACAGCATTCCGAGTTCTCCCTGCAATGCTGAATCAGCGAATAGCGTTTCTTAATTCTTCTTGATTGTAGCTCTGAAACTAGCGCCACTCTTCCGATTCTTCAATTCATTTCATTTCCGAACTCTTCACGTAAGCGGTAACGTAAAGCCGCATGCAAACGGCATCGATTGTAGTAGTTCTCGATCATTACATGAACCTGAGACGGTCATGCGAATCAACTTGCTACCTGTCTCTTAAAGTTCCGCCGAGGCGCATGGGCGATGTGGACGGCAATCGCCCCTCTCCCACGGCGGACGCGACGCGCTTCACAATCCCAGAGCGAGCATCCCAAATTCGAGCCGCGGTCAGCACGGGAAATGCTTGGGTGCCAGCGTTGGGTGCACTGCGTATCGGCGGAGACGTCATATTCCCCCTCAGGCTCATCATCAGTCGTGGGTATTAGAGCATGCCTGTAGCCGTTCAGATTCAAGAATGGTGCGAACGCCGCGCCGCGCGCATTTCCGCTTTCGCGGCATAATCTTGGCTCGTCCGAAAGGTAAGGCAATCAAGGACGATTTTCCGCCAGGAACAAAAGTGGATTGGCGAGACTGAGCGCGATCATGGTTTTTGTCCGAAATAGCGGCCGACATTAACTGAGGGTATTCCCTAGAAAAAGAATTTCGCACCGAGCTGGACGAGACGCGGCGCAGTTGCGCTAATGACCTGGCCGAACGTCGAGCTATCGATATTTCCGTCGACTGCCTGAGGCCCGAAAAACTGGGCGTGGTTGAAAAGGTTGAAGCCTTCCAGCCGGAACTGAAGTGATTTCGATTCGGTCAGTCGCACGTTCTTGAGCAGGGCCATGTCGTAGTTGTCCATTCCTGGACCGTAGAAAAAGCGGCGCTGGGCAGTGCCCGGCATGCCTAACGCGTTTTCGCTGAACACGGAGGCATTGAAATAGGGCCGTCCATTGCGGGGATCATGATTTAGGTTCAGTGGCCCGTCCGAGTAATCCGGCTCGTCGACACCGTAGTTGTTGATGCCGTTAGGCTCGGTGCCAAGCAGCGAATTGTCTCCGTAGTTGACAAGCGTCACGGGAAGGCCGCTGCTGAAATGAGTGATTCCAGAAAGCTCCCAGCCCTCCGTCCATCGGTTGGTGGCCCGGAACAGGCGTTCCAACGGGATTTGATAGCTATAACTCACGACAAAATTATTCTTCACATCAAACGCGGACAGCGCTTTGCTAAGGGCCGGGTCGAGTGGATTGACTTCTTCACCGACGTTTGAAGATTGATCCTCGGACTTGCTGAACGTGTATCCGGCCAGCAGTTGCAAGCGCCCGCTGGTGTGCCGCAGCGTCACCTGCAAAGCGTTGTAATTGGAGTTCCCCATCGTTGTTTGGTTGGCATTGCTGCCGAAGTTCGGTCCTAATGGACCTCGCGTGCCGTCATGAGTCACGCCCGTCGTGGTTGTGTATGTGCTGTCTTCACCAAAGGGGCCACACGGGGTTTGTCCTGCCTCGAGGTTGGCGGGATTGCTCAAGAATAAACAGAGCGACGGATTGCCCGGATTTGCTTCGTCAAGCACGAGTAGCCGGTGCCCCTGCGTGCCCACGTAATTCAAACTGAGCACGGTATTGGATCCCAATCCGCGCTCGAGCGAGAGCATGTATTCCTCGGTGTAAGGAATACGATTTGTTGTGGAATAGTTCGGAAGCCCTGTGATGGGTTCGAACTGCGCCCAGTTAATGTTGGGATCGGGATGGTTCGCACTGCTGTCCAACGGTGCGAGCGTAACGGGAAAGTATTGGCCTAGATTTTGACCGCTCGCCGCCGAAATAAACGGTGTCGAGAACAGCGGCGGGGCCGGGCTCGTATAAGTCGTCCCGTACGGCGCGTTCGCGCTCATCACGCCAATCGTGAGCGCCTCGATCGCCGTGTAGAACATTCCGTAGCTGGCTCGGATGCTGGTCTTGCCGGGACCACCCAGTAGTTTGGCGAGTGCGCCGCCCCCGGAAGCGCTGGGCGAATAGGCCAAGCCGATGCGTGGCGCAAAGTCCAGGTTTCCCGGGGGCGCGAGAGTGCGCGGTACTCCCGAGTCCGTGGGATAAAGGATGCCGGCAGGAGCTCCCGGGAAAACGACTGACTGCTCGCCGGGAGCAAATGTCGCAATCTGATTGTACTTTTCATACCACGGTTCGATCCGATCCCATCGCAGGCCGTAGTTCAGCGTGATGCTGCGCGTTACGCGCCAGCTATCTTGCCCATAAAGGCCTGCGTACTTATTGCGACCGTAAAACGCCTGAAGCTGGCTCTGGTTGTATTGGCTCGGAATTCCTAGCAGGAAGTCCGCAAAATCAGAGCCAGTCTCCGTTCCGAAGAACAGGAAGCTGCCATTGAACTGTGCGGTCGCGTTGACATTGACTTGATCGTAGTGGAATTCGCCGCCGAACTTTATCGTGTGCGTTCCGATAACCTTCGAAAAATTGTCAAGCCACTGAAATGTGTTATTGACTTGGTTCAGCTCATTCGTATTCGTTCCGATTGTGTAGCTGTTGAAACCAACGCTTTCTACTCCTTCAGTATTTGGCGAAAGCGGCACGATCCCCGGAGTTCCTTGCCCTACTTCGAAGCCCTGCGATGCCAGACTAACGCCGACTCCGCCGACTGGCTTGCCGAGGTCATTCGCATCCCGCATGTAGCTGAAGTGGAATTCATTCACAGCCGTTGCGTTCACCGTCTTGGTGTCGCCCATGTTCAGCAATTGTGAGCGGCCGGTGTACAGCGCGTTGAAGCCCGGCACGTTCGCACCGCCCTGAGCGACGGGGTAAGGATTGTTCTGCGACCAATCATCGAGGAAGTAGTAGGCCGACACCAGCCCCCAGCGCGTGTTGGCATCGACCCGGTAGGCTCCTTTGTCGTCACGCAAAGTTTCGTTGTAGGCCGAAGTGGAAAATGTGCCGTTCGCGTTATTGGGGGTGGGGATGTACTGCAATAAATTGGTCGCGGGAGTGGACCAAATACTCTGCGGGATCATGGCGCCTGGGAAAACGCACGTTGAACTGGTGCATCCCGGCGTGTAGTACGGCTCGCCTTGCGAGACCGGGTAATCGAGCTTATGCGAAAGGAGGCTGGCGAAATACGGCCCGCTCACCGTGGTGGGGACCGTGTTTCCATTTGCGTCCGTAGTCACGAAAGAGCTCGCCAGATCCGACAGATTGCCTGACCGGTCCTGCACGGACGGAACTGGAATCTCACCGGTGTCCACTCCCTCGGTCAGTCGAGTCCCTTGATAATCACCGAAGAAGAAAATTTTGCTCCTGCGAATCGGCCCCCCGAACGTCCCCCCAAATTGGTTCTGGTCGAAAGCGCCGCGCGTGGGAGAAAAGTAGTTTCGCGAATCCAGGTCCGTGTTGCGGATGAATTCAAAAGCGTCGCCGTGAAATTCGTTGCTGCCGGATTTCGTCACCACATTGATCTGGCCCCCACTGAACTCGCCGTATTCGGCGTCGAAGTCGTTCGTGAGAATCCGAAACTCGGCGATGGAATCGAGGTTGGGAACGACCGCCGCTCCCATGTTAACGTCTTCCTCCGCGTCGCTTCCATTCACGATGAAGGCGTTGGCGAACTCCCGTTGGCCGTTGATCGAGATCGTGCCGGGATTCAAGTCCCCGGAAGGAGAAAGCGCGCTGGCGCCCACGTCTTGCACCGTGTCCGACGTGATAGACGTGACCGGCACAACGCCGGGCTGAAGCGCCAGCAGGTCCGTAAAGCTTCGGCCGTTAAGCGGCACCGCCGTCATCTGTGCACCAGTGATGACTTGGCCCATCTCCGTGCTCGTCGTTTCAACCTGGACCTGGGTTTCCCCCACGGTAACGACATCGGATCTCTGCCCTACTTCCAGGACCGCATCGACCGTCAATGCGGTGTTTGCATCGACGACGATTCCGGCGCGTCGATAGGGTTTGAATCCCGCATTTTGGACCTCAAGGTCGTAGTGGCCGACAGGAAGGCTGGGAAACGAGTAGAAACCCTTGCCGTCAGTGGCGACGCTTTGCCGGATTCCAGTGTCGATGTTCGTCGACGTGACGGTTGCCTTGGGAATCACGCCGCCACTCGCATCGGTCACCCTGCCTGAAATGCTTCCGCCCACACCAGCCAGCGTAGAAATGGCAAGCCAGGGAAGTAGGAACAAAACACCAAAGAAAAAATTAAGGGCCCCGATCGGCGTCATCCGGAGCCGAATTGTTTTAGACAAAGGATACGCCAAAGAATCATGCTGCTGATTGCTTGATCGGCTTCCAGCCATTCAGCTTTTCTCCTGAAATACCTGATGGCTGGCTCCTGTATAATGGCGCAGATCGCCAGCCTATCGGGTTGTCGATTCGCGGTCCTCATGACCCTTTCGCGAAAAGGTTTCGTCGTGAGGACCGTTTTATTCTTCCAAGAATTTCCACAATGCGTCGTGCTCTTATGCTTGTAGTTGCGATGAAGTCGCAACTACGAAGAGGAAAAAAAACATACCGCTTCCTCACGCGCCAGCCTTCCGGCATTGTTTGCAAAACCCGCCAGCTTCCAGCCGCAAGACCCGGATGAGAAATTCCCCTTGCCTCGCCATCTCATTCTTGAGTCTCTCAAAGGCCGGACTCGAGTATTCGATGATGGCTCCGCAACGAAAACATGCCATGTGGCAGTGGTCGCGATTGGTTTTGGCTTCGTAATAATGCTTCTCCCCCTCGATGTGCATCAGGTCGAGCTCGTCGATCAGCCCTTGCTGCTTTAGCAATGCAATCGTGCGATATACTGTGGCGCGATTGATGCTGGCATCGCGCTTTTGGGCGATCTCGAGCAACTTCGCGGCGTCCAGATGGCGCGGGGAATCCTGCATAATGGCCACGAGCTGCCGTCTTTGTACGGTAATCCGTATGCCGCGCGCGATCAACTCTTTGAGCAAAGAGGGCCGGGTTATCGATGCATTCCTCTTCGTTCTTCCTAGTTGCGATTCTGTCGCAATCACTGCGCCGATAGCCATTTCCTGCTTCTCCTTGCTGCGACTCTAGTTGCAACTGAGTATCAACTGATGATCCATTGAACTTCATCACCTTTTGTCTGTCAAGGCCGACTTTGTGAATTTTCAGTAATCAGCAGCGAACTGCGTTAAATCGAGGTTGAACCTGCTCGCATTGCTAGCGGCAAGAGAAAAATGCGGACGAAATGGCGTTCTGCTCCGATCTTATCAGTAACAAAAATTGTTCAGACACTACTTACATTCTTCTGCGTCGAGCCTCGCTCTTTACAAGGTACATCTGAAACAATCCACCCGCTGCTTTCAACCGGATCGACCAGGAGTTCCCCTGCTTACAATGCCGAGCAGTTCTAGTCCATCTCCTAATCCGTCTGTATAGCCGTCATTAGCCTGTAGTTGGGAAGTCACCATCGAGATAAATCTCAAGGAGGCAACACATGATTATTAAGAAAATCTCTATTTTGTTCTTGCTTGGATCTCTGGCAGTTTCGGTCAGTCTGGGAGTACGGCACTCGCATCCGCAAGCTGCGCCGACATTAAAGGCGGATGGTGGGCATCCAGTTCCACCGTACCCGCCGCCACCACCGTTATCACAGCTAATTCCAATACTGAAAGCGGATGGCGGTCACCCGGTGCCACCATACCCGCCGCCACCACCATCAACACCGCCATCACCGACTGCGCTGATCGCTATACCGAATCAAACCGCCGTGTAATTGAGGTGCACAGGATCGCAAAGAAGGGAAAGGTGCCGGGGCCTTTCCCTTTTTTTGTGTTACCATGTGGGAACTTTACGGGATGTGGAGACATGCTGAACCAATCAGTTTGGTGGGTTTGCATCGCGTTGGAAATTCTGTTGCTGGTTCGAGCGATGCGAGCGAATCTTTTCAAGAAGTTTCCTCTATTCTATTCCTATATCATCTGGGTTCTCGCTGTAGATCTTCTCAGCACCCCCATTTATATGCATCATCCCTCTCTGTACGTCTCGTTTTATTGGGTCGCTGAGTTCCTTTTGGCCACCATAAGCTACGGGGTCCTAATGGAAATCTACAATCGATCGCTCAAGAATTACCCGGGCGTGGCAAGGTTTTTCAGGATTCTTCTTCTCATTATGTTTCTTGGGATTGCGACAAAGGTGGGTGTAGGTTTGTTCGGCAACTCGCATCTGTCATTTGCTCGGGCGGTCGCAGACCTGGAAGGCAATCTGCGGCAATTACAGGCGGCGCTATTGTCCTGCCTCCTCCTCCTTTTCGTTTATTACAAGATCTCCATAGGAAGAAATTTGCGTGGACTCGTTCTTGGCTATTCTCTATTCATCGGCGCGGACGTAATCACTCTGACTTTCATCGCCCACCCTACCACGGGATTTGCCCCCTTGATGCGAAAAGTCGAACCACTCCTCTACGCGGTTTCTCTGATGATCTGGTCGCTTACCCTTTGGGCGTCAAGCCCCGAGACAGTAACCGGCATCTCTTGCGGAATTGA
>JBAQYT010000151.1:0-1976 GCA_049787175.1 Candidatus Acidiferrales bacterium
CATGACGAGAGACCTACACGAGCGGCGGCCTTCACCTTTCAGTGGCAGGGGCGGGCTTGCCTGATCAGCTTTTGCCTTCTGCACCTCCGCGGTGCCCCGCCAATCAATCTATGATTTTTTTAATCGCGTTATGGAGAATTAGAAGTCACGCTAAACGCTTAAATTTGAGAGGAGTCCCAATTCCTAATCGCGTTTTTTGAGGTGCTTTTCCAAGGTAACAATAACGCGGTCTATGATTTTTGGAATGAGCTTCGCGGCGGTTACTTGCTGCCGGGGCTAAGACGGAATGAAAAGCTTCGCCAATCTGGCCATCGAAAAGGCGCTCGCCCGGCGCGCAAGCTACGCCGACGTCCGCGTCATGGACATTCGCCATCGCGACATTTCCACCAAGAGCGGCCAGGTCGGTCGTATGTCCGAAGGCGAATCGCTCGGCCTGGGCCTCCGCGTCATCGCCGACGGCGCCTGGGGCTTCGCCTCCACCGACCGCCTTACCGCGGAAGGCATCGAATCCTGCGTCGCCGAAGCCATCGCCATCGCCAAGGCCTCTGCCATGGCCAAGCGCCACGACGTGGTCCTCGCCCCTGAGCAATCTTTCGTCGACACTTGGCAAAACCCTTTCGTCAAAGATCCCTTCCGCATTCCCATCGAAACGCAAACCGCCGTGCTCCTTCGCGCCGACGCGGAAATGCGCAAAGTGAAAGGGATCACCCTCGCGGAAGGCTCGATGTCATTCCGGAAAATCGAGCAGCTTTTCGTTTCCAGCATCGGCTCCTCGATTCATCAAGTGAAAATGCAATCCGGCGCCGGAATCGTCGCCACCAGTTTCGCGGGCGAGGAAATTCAAAAGCGCTCATATCCCAATAGTTTCGGCGGGCAGCACATGCTGCGCGGCTATGAACTCATCGAGGAACTGGATTTGGTTTGTCACGCGCCGCGCATCGCCGAAGAATGCGTTGCGTTGCACAGCGCCGAAAAGTGCCCGGAAGGGAAGCGCACCATCATTCTCGACAGTTCGCAACTCGGCCTACAAATCCACGAATCCATCGGGCATCCTATCGAACTCGACCGTGTGCTCGGCATGGAAGCGAATTTCGCGGGCATGAGTTTTCTGACTCTCGAAAAGTTGAATGTGCTGCGCTACGGCTCGGACATTGTGAACGTCGTCGCCGACGCGCGCCTCGCGCATGGCCCGGGCCTCGGGACATTCGGCTACGATGACGAGGGCGTTCCCGCGCAATGCACTCCCATCATCACCAATGGCGAATTCACCGGTTATCTCACCAATCGTGAAACCGCCGCGGCCATTGGCCAGCCGCGCTCGAATGGCACCATGCGCACCGAAAGCTGGAATCGCCTGCCGATTATTCGCATGACCAACATCAGCATTCTTCCCGGCGATCGCAAATTCGACGACCTCATTGCGGATACCGACGACGGAATTTACATGGAGACCAATCGCTCCTGGTCCATCGACGACCGCCGCTATCATTTTCAGTTTTCCACGGAAATCGGCTGGGAAATCAAAAACGGCAAGCGCGGCCGCATGATCAAGACGCCCAGTTACAGCGGCATCACCACCGAATTTTGGAACAGTTGCGACGCGATTTGCTCGCGCGATTATTGGACGCTGTGGGGCACGCCAAATTGCGGCAAAGGCCAGCCCATGCAGACCATGGGCACGGGCCACGGCGCTTCACCCGCGCGTTTCCGCAACATAAAAGTGGGAATCGCTTCTTCGGAATAATGCCAAAGCAAACGAAAAAACGAAAAGCGGCTCGCGCGCGCGTCAGCAGCGGCCACAAAGGCCTCGCGGCGGTTGATCATCGCCTCGGCGCTTCCGAATTGCGGCGCATCGCGGAGAAGATTTTCAAGCTGAGCGAAGCCGACGAAACGGAAGTGGACGTCAGCGCCGTCACCAGCGCGCTCACGCGTTTTGCGAATAACACCATTCATCAGAACGTCGCCGAGCAGGGGAT
>JBAQYT010000169.1:0-2198 GCA_049787175.1 Candidatus Acidiferrales bacterium
CGCTTATCCGCAATCCGCGCCGTAAGCTCCTCACCGGCATAGCACTCGTTTTGGGCATGGCTGTTGCCACGGCGACATTCACGGTCGCCGTCGATGTCGGCGACCAGCTCGCTCGCGAGTTCCGCAGCTTTGGCGCCAACCTCCTGGTTACGCCGCAAGACGACACGTTGCCCGTAGAAATCGGCGGCGTCGATTATCGCCCGGTCACGCAAGGCGCCTATCTTTCGGTCTCGGTATTGCCCAAGCTCAAGTCGATTTTCTGGCGCCACAACATCCTCGGCTTCACGCCTTTCCTCGACGTTCCGGTCGCAACCTCCACCGGAGGCGTCTCCGGCAAAACTTTTTCTGCCACTCTTATCGGCACTTGGTACAAGCACTCCGTCGCCGTGGAAGACGGCTCGACGTTCGTTACGGGCGCGAGCTCCACGCATCCGTGGTGGAAAATCCGTGGTCAATGGTTCACTGAAGATTCTCCGCAGTGCATCGTCGGCGTTTCGCTGGCGGAGAAATACGGGATTACCGTCGGCAGCGTTCTGAATCTGTCCGCGGCGAACTCAAATGTCGCCACGGCTGTAACTGTCACGGGCGTGGTCTCCACTGGCGACTCGCAAGACGACGCAATCCTTTGTCCTCTATCAATCGCGCAGAATCTCGCCGGCAAGCCCGGTCAATTCCGCAATCTTTTCATCAGCGCGCTCACCAAGCCAGAAGACAGCTTCTCCCGCCGTGATCCCAACACGATGAGTCCCAGCGAATTTGATCGCTGGTACTGCACGCCGTATATCAGCTCTATCAGTCACCAGATTCAGCAAGTTTTTCCCGGCACGCAAGTGCGGCCCATCCGCCGCGTTGCGGAGACCGAAGGCCGCGTTCTTTCCCAGGTCAGCTTGCTGCTTTGGATCGTCACGATTGCCGCACTCATCGCCGCCGCGCTTGCCGTTGCCGCCACCTCCGCCACCACCGCCATGGAACGCCGCTCGGAAGTCGGTTTGATGAAGGCTCTCGGGGCCACGAATTTTCTCGTGAGCGGCTTATTCTTTTCCGAGCAACTGTTTCTTGCCATTATCGGCGGCTGCATCGGCTTCGCGCTCGGCGCGGGGCTGGCTCGCGAACTTGGTGAAACAGTCTTCGGCGTCGCCACGTCTCCTCGCCTGATTGTCTTACCCGTAATTCTCGCGGCTGCGGCGCTGGTCGCCATTGTGGGCAGCTGGATTCCGCTTTATCGCGCCGCGCACATTTCCCCTGCTCCGATTCTGAGGGGAGAATAATGTTCAAACGCCTTCTTCTGCATTTGCTTCGAGGAAATCGCGTGCGCCTGACCGTCGCGTTGCTCGCGCTCACGAGCGGGGCCACGGTTGTTTCCGCACTCATGAATCTCGACGTCGATATCAATCGTAAACTCGCGCAGGAATTTCGCTCTCTCGGCGCGAATCTCGTCGTCTCCGCGCCATCAACGATAGTCTCGAATGCAGCTTCTTCCGCGCTGTTCGACGCTTCCGCCATGCGAGCCGTCGAGGCGCTGCAATCCTCCGGCGTCGTCTCGTCTCCCTATCTTTACCTGGTTGCGCGCACCACCGCCGCTCCCGGTCGCGAGGTCGTCGTCGCTGGCGCGTGGCTCGATCGCATCGCTCAAATGTCTCCTTGGTGGCAAATCACGGGCGGCTCATCTCTTTCGCGCACCGACCTTTCGCATTGCCTCATCGGACGCAACGTGAGCCGTAGCCTGACCCTTTCCACCGGCGGCACATTTGCGCTCAGTTACGAAAGTCGCACCGCGAATCTTATCGTCGCGGGCATCGTCGACGCCGGCGGCCCCGAAGACAATCAGATCTTCGTGAACCTGCCCGTCGCGCAAACGCTCGCCGACGCGGCCGGCAAAGTTCAGCTCGTGCAGCTCAGTGTTCCTGGCTCACCCGAGGAAGTTCGCGCCGCACAAGCTCGGCTGCAATCCGCGCTTCCTGCTCTCCTCGTCAAGCCGATTCCGCAAATCACCGAGGCCGAAGGCAAACTACTTCACCGCATTCGTTTTTTAATTTTTTCAACGGGCCTGCTCATCCTGGTGCTCACTGCCCTCTGCCTCCTGGCCACCATGGCTGCGCTCGCCATGGAACGCCGCAAAGACGTCGGCTTGATGAAAGCCCTCGGCGGTTCCATGCAAAAGGTGCTTCGAATTTTTCTGGCCGAAGTCGGCATCATGG
>JBAQYT010000181.1:0-32062 GCA_049787175.1 Candidatus Acidiferrales bacterium
CCCCGCACCGAGAGCATCTGCTTCAACACATGAGCCGTATAGTCGGCGGGATTGGGCATGGCGGCGGGCAGATCCATGGTTGCGTGACCTAGAGGAATCGAGCCGCGGAAAAGAAATCCCTTAGGACCAGGCTCGGCGACCATGTGGAAGTCGGGGAGGGAATCAGATGCGCCCGTAGTGATTCCGTAATCGTAGACGTCATAGCCCGGCCAAGGCTCGACACTAACCCAAGCGGCTGCGCCAACCTGATTGCCGGGCGTGACCTTCACATCAAGGCCGTTGTCGTCAAAACAGATGGCGCTGACGGCGGCGCCGTAGTCCTCGGGCAAATCGCCAACGGCCCAGCCTTCGGGATAAGGTTCGTAGGGAAAGTAAGAATCGTCGCCGACCACGTCGCCGTCAATTTCTTTCACGCCTTTTGCGACCAGGGCATCGACGAGCTCGGCAAGGGGCTTGTCGGATGGACCATCGATGGGATTCACGGCGTCGTACGGAATGCGGCGGTTGGAAAAGTCGGGATCGCCGCGGCCGACAAGAATAAGGTCGCCGCGCAACTGGCCGGAAGGATCAAGCGTGCCGCGAGTTTCAATCGTGGTGCGAAAGCGGTAGTCCGGGCCGAGGGTCGCCATGGCAAGCGCGGTGGTGAACAATTTCGTATTCGATGCCGGAGTGAAGTAGCGGTCCGCGTTCAATTCGTAGAGGGGCTGTTTAGTTTGTGCATCGACGATGAGCACGCCCAGAAACGCTTTTTGCGCGCTGGGGTCCGCGAGGGCGGCTTCCACGTCGCGGCGGAATTGAGCTGTATTTGGCGTCACACTCGACATCGATTTTTTCTTGGATTTCTGGGCGAAAAGCGGAAGAGACACCACAGAAGAAATCGACGCTGCAAGAATGCCGATGCAAATGATCTTCTGGTACACGGAATCTCCGTTCAAGAAAATAATGAGGCTCGAATCCAGCACGCGATTATATGCTATTTACCGGCGGCGCTTCCGCAGGCACATTTGACATTCACGGAACGGATACGATAGGCAACCGCAGCACCCTTGTGAAGAATAACCGGATTTACTAAGATGTGCATCAGCCGAGGAGGCTCTCTATCATGCGGAAAATGCTCACATTGCTTCTGGGAATCGCCCTAGCTGGTTTGCCGTCATTATTAATTGCCGCGCCAAGCGCACGTGCGGCCGATAAGCCAAGCAAAGCAGACCAGCGGCTGCAAAACGCCGGGGAAGTGATGAAGGAGATCCTCAATATTCCTGACGACATTCCGCAGGATTTGCTGGACAAAGCGGATTGCGTGATCGTGATTCCTTCGGTGCTCAAGGTGGCGTTCGGATTCAGCGGCAGTTATGGCCGCGGGGCGATGACCTGCCGCAGCGGACCGCATTTTCAGGGGCCGTGGGGAGCGCCGACGATGATGGCGCTGGAGGGCGGCGGCGTGGGACTCCAACTGGGCGGGCAAGCGACCGATTTTGTCCTGTTGGTGATGAACGGGCGCGGAGCGAACGGCATTTTAACCAGCAAGGTGAAGCTGGGCGCGGATGCGGCGGCCGCCGCCGGGCCCATGGGTCGCGACGCAGCAGCAGCGACCGATGCGACCATGCGCGCCGAAATCTTGACTTACTCGCGATCGCGCGGATTGTTTGCGGGCGTATCCCTGGAAGGCTCAACGCTGCGACCGGACAACGGCGGGAATGAAGTGGTGTATGGCCGGAAGATTGACGCCAAGGACATCGTTCTCAAAGGCGCGGTGAGCGTTCCACAGGCCGCACAATTGATGATCGATACGCTGCAAAAGCATTCGCCGAAAAACCATTCGGATCCGAAATCGCTGGAGTAATTCGCAACGCAGAGGCATGATCGTTCATCATCCATAACGGGCTTAGCGAGCAGCGATGGCTATCCGAATCATTACCGTCGAGAGGGAATTTGGCAGCGGCGGAGCGAAGATTGCGGAACTTCTGGCGGCGAAGCGAGGCTGGAAGCTCTGGGACACAAATCTGAGCGGTGAGATCGCGCGGCGCGCGAACGTTGACCCGCACGCCGCGGAGCTTTGCGACGAACGCTGCGACCCGCTGCTGCACCGGCTTTTCAAAGTGTTTGCCCGCGGCAGCTACGAACGCAGCTTGCCCATGGCGGACGCACCGGGCTTCGACACCGATCACATGGTGGCGCTGCTGCACCGCGTGATTGAAGATGTAGCCTCGAAGGGAGATTGCGTCATTGTCGGACGCGGATCACCCTATATCCTCCGCAATCGCAGCGACGCTTTCCACGTATTTGTGTACGCATCCGAAGCCGAAAAACTCCGCCGGCTTCTGGCCATCGGCAAAAGCGAAAAGGAAGCTTGCGAGCTTC
Organism: Candidatus Acidiferrales bacterium; assembly: GCA_049787175.1. Classification (GTDB taxonomy): domain Bacteria; phylum Acidobacteriota; class Terriglobia; order Acidiferrales; family UBA7541; genus DAHUXN01. The sequence goes on from JBAQYT010000181.1 coordinate 2,362, forward strand.
TTCGCACCATCGACCATGAGCGGGCGGCATTCATCAAGCGCTACTTCGGAGGCGATTGGCCGACGCGCGAGCTTTATCATTTGATGATCAACGCGGCAGCCGGCGACGAAAAGGTGATTGAAACGATCTTCGGCGCGATTGACATTTTCGAAAAAAAGGCTGCCAGCGCGACGCCCTAAGAATTTAAAGTTCGCGAGTCCGACTCTTTGTTTCACGATCAAGAAAATCCAGACTGACCCACCATCGCAAAATTCGGTAGTGTCTCAGTTTGAATCCAAGAGCCTAATGATTTCTTCGAGCGACCAGACGTGATCAGAGATTCCAGCGGCCATCGCTGGCGTGACTCTCAGCGTCTTGTGAATCCGCGCGAAATTGTAATGCATGAAGTGGATTGCCACCATCTCCGCGTGGTTCTCTACCTTCTTGCTGAACGCATTGGTAAGGCGGGTGAAGCGGCGCATTCCCATACGCATCGTAAGGTTCTGGCGCTCCACGAAGCTAGTCGAAATATGGTTCGGGTCAGGGTTTCCAGTTATCGCTATCGGCTTGCATTCAATCACCTCTGCCGGGCTGTACCGAGAATCATCCTGAGGGGCAGAGCCGTAAATCTTCACCAACATCGCATAATCAATAGCGGAGCCGAACGCATCCTCAACCGCGTTCAAGTAGACTCTATGACCGTCCGTCGTTAGCTGGACGCGATTCTTGAGGCGGAAAGCCAAGTCCTGCATGAATTCGTAAGCGATTGCGCCATCCCGCGAACCAACGCGATAGCTGACACACAGCTTGGAGTCCGCGTCTAGCGCCGTCCACGTCCAAACATCGCCCCATCCCTGAGCCTGCTTTTCCGGCGTGACATTCTTGTTCTTTGCGCCTACGAAGGCCCAAATCTCATCGCACTGTACGCGACGCGCTCTTACATTCACCACATTTTCGTTGTGGTATCGCGCGCAAGCGTTGCCAAGATCAACGAGTAGCTTTGTGACGGTGTTGATCGAAACGTCCGCAAGCCTGCTTGTCGCGCGCAAACTATTCCCCTCTACCAACAACCCCAGAATCTGCACCCGCTTCGCAATCGGCAGCCTGTTCATGTCATAGAAAGTACACCATTCCTTTCTTTTTGTCAAGCATAAAGTTCAGTTACATTCGACTATTGACAACTATATATTCCGGACTGTATAATTCCAAAAGTCCGGATGCAAGAGGTTTTGATGTCCGAATTTATTCAAGGGAAGCTGTTCATGATGAGAGAACTCACGACCGTGGAGATCGATGAATCTCAGGCCGACACCGTAACCCAAATGGAAGAAGGCCAATACTCGGATGTTAAGGCGACCGAAATAAGTCCTGCAAAGTTGAGCCGTAGCATTTCAGCTTTTGCGAACACCGATGGCGGCGATCTCTATATCGGCATCAGTGAAGACTTCAAAGGCGGAAATGTCAAAGAGCGCCGATGGAATGGGTTCGCTGATATTGAGGCAGCGAACGGACACGTGCAGGCATTCGACAATTTTTTCCCGTTGGGCAAGGACTTTCAGTACGAGTTCATGAAATGCCCGAATCGCCCCGGCACTGTGCTGCATGTCCAAGTTAGTCGTACGCAGGGAATCGTCAAAACCACTGACGGGAAAGCGTACGTCCGAAGGGGTGCTCAGAATCTTCCCCAAGATACCGCAGACGCAATGAAGCGCCTCGAATACGCGAAGGGTGTGATTTCTTTCGAGGGGCATACGGTGCCTGTGCCAAAGGCACTCATTATCGAATCGCCAGTCACGCGCGACTACCTGAAATACGTTGTTCCGAACTACCAAGCGCAGCCGGAAGCATGGCTCCGGAAACAACTTTTGATCCAGAACGACATGCCAACGGTGTCCGGATTGCTCCTATTCGCAGAGGAGCCACAGGCGCAGATTCCAAAACGTTGCGGCATCAAGATATATCGCTATGAAACTAAAGAGGCCGAAGGTTTTCGGGATGTTTTAACCTTCATACCGATTACCGTGGAAGGGTGCTTGTACAGCCAGATCAAAGAGGCCGTCACGGTCACGATCAACGAAACGGAAAAAATTCCCCGCATGGGCGAGGAGGGCTTGGAGAAGATCAAGTATCCCCAAGAAGCAATCCACGAAATCCTGACAAACGCGGTGATCCACAGGGACTACAGCATTGCCGATGATGTCCATGTCCGGATTTTTGACAATCGCATCGAAGTACAAAGTCCGGGCAGATTGCCAGCCCACGTGACTCCGGACAACATTCTCGAAGAACGCTTTGCACGAAACGGGGCAATCGTCCGGTTGCTTAACAAATTCCCTGATCCTCCAAACCGGGATGTTGGCGAGGGTTTGAATACCGCATTTGAAAAAATGGTTCAGCTTGGCCTAAAGAAACCTGAAATCGAAGAACGGGACAACGACGTTGTCGTGATTATTCGCCATGAAAAGCTTGCATCTCCGGAACAAACAATCATGAAGTATTTGGAAAAGAACGAAACGATCAGGAACAAAAAGGCCCGCGAAATCACGTTCATAAAAGACAGCGATCAAATGAAGAGAATCCTGAGTACGATGGCGGATCGCGGTGAGATTGAAAGAGTACCTGGAACTCAATACGGTGGTCAGAAGTATCGACGGAAGTTAAAACCGATTTAGCCCTTATTCCATCGCGCACGCGCAGCACCACGGGCGATGGCCGTACGCCGCTCTTTGGTGAGCTTTTCCGCCCTAGTTCTACCGCCCTTCAAACCGGCCTTTCGCTTGGCGGAAGGCTTTTTCTTAGATTCGCTAACCGTGTCGTCTATTTCGCCCGTAGCAATGTCCACGATCATCTTGGCGAGCTGGTTCGGGTCGCGTGGACGCTTCGGCATGTCCCAAGTATGCCACAGGCGCAAAGCCTTAGAGCGTGTCCTCAAAACCAAACTGAGACACTACCCAAAATTCCCTTCACTTGCCTGCGCATAATGAATCCCGTACTCTGAGTAATTCTTCCTCTGCCATCAGGAGAAATTGTGAGCTGTCCGATCTGCGAAAAACGCCCGCCGAAACGATTCTGCCCGGCGAAGGGCGAACGAATCTGCGCGATTTGCTGCGGAACGCATCGCGAAGTAACCATCGATTGCCTGCCGGATTGTGTGCACTTGATTTCGGCTCGCCGCTATGAGTTGGAGCATCGCAAACCGCAGGCACCCGAGGCGATTCCGTTTCCCAACGTAGAATTTTCGCCGGAAATTCTGCGGCGGCATCCGGAAGCGCTTTCGGCAATCGGCCTCGCGATCCTCGGATTCGCGCAACAGAATAGCGCCGTCCGCGACCCGGAGATTTTGGGCGCGCTGCGGGCGCTGGCGGAAGCGTATCGCACGCTCGAATCGGGAATTTACTTTGAGCGTCCCCCTGATGCACCCATGCCGCGCGCGTTGTACGAGCATCTGGGGAAGGCGTTGCAGGATTGGAAGAAGCAGGAGTCGCAGCAAAGCGGATTCACAACGTTAAAAGATTCCGAAATTTTCAGGCTGTTGGTTTTTATTCTGCGCGCGGGCACGCGAGAGACGAGCGACCGGCCAAAGGCACGCGCATTTCTCGATTTTCTGTACGCTCAGTTTCCGGCGGCACCGGCCGCGGCAGAGCGTGAGGCTCCGCGAATCATCCTGCCTTGAGCGACTTTCCTACACGCGGCAAGCCGGGCTGCGCGGCTGTGGTGCATCCTTGCAGTTGAGTGCCCAGCGCGAGATTCATTTGCGGCGAGCGCCAGGCGCGATCGGCTGAGCCGCTGCGGCCGGGCCGCACGTCGAAACCATACTTCTTTCGCAGGCGCTCGACCCGCTCGGCGATCTCGCGGCGGTAGGCTTCCGGAGCATTGCCTTGCTTCATGTACCAGTCCCGGTATTGGCAAGCGAGTTTGGGAAATTTCGCTTCGAGAAACGGAATAAATTGCTTCTGAGCAGAAGGCATCAGAAAGAGCACGCGTCCTGCGAACCACAACGCGCCGGCATCACGGGCAGCACCCGCCAGCGAGTCGAGGCCGGCTTCATCGTCGGTGATGCCCGGAACAATCGGCATCGCTAGCACACCGGCGTCAATTCCAGCATCGCGCAGGCTGCGCACAGCTGCGAGCCGGAGATCCGGCCGGGGAGCACGCGGTTCCAGCAGACGCGCCAGACGAGCGTTCAGAGTGGTCACCGACAGATTGACGCTCAGCGACGAGCGCGCTGAAATTTGTTTCAATAGTTCGACGTCGCGGACGACGCGGTTCGATTTCGTGGTTATGGAAATGCTTAGGCCTTCCCGGGCAGCCATTTGCTTGAGAATTGACTGCGTGACTTGATATTCCTGCTCGGCGGGCTGATACGGATCCGTGGCGGTCCCAATGGCGATGTGCTCGCCCCAGATTTTCTCGTTGCGCAAATCGCGTTCCACGAGCGCACCGGCGTTTCCCTTCACGTAAATCTTTCGCTCAAAATCGCCGCCGTCGAGCTCCATGTATTCGTGGGTATAGCGGGCGTAACAATACTTGCAGCCGAATTCGCACCCACGGTAGGGATTTACGGTCCAACCAAAGGGCACTCTCGGAGAATTGCAGCGGTTCAGAATCGAACGCACCGGGAGCACAAAATATTCCGTGCCGCGTTTTGCGCCCGTCAAATGGGAAGATGCGGCGAGGCGCGCGATACCTACCAGTCCATCCGCAGGCTTCAAACTCCGGCCATCAGCCGGAGGGGGCGGAGAAGCGCTGCGTGGCTCACTCGAACCGTTGGGAGCGGCGGCGGGAAAAAGAGTGAGGCTGGTTTCGACCAAACGGTGCATAGGGCGCCTTGCGGGCGCCGATGCGGTTCGGATCGTGGGAGAAGTAGCCATCAGTAACGCGATCACCTCGCCGAATGGAGTGCACGGAGTATTTCGCCTTTTGTTCGCTTTGTCAAGTGAAAAGTGTTCGCCAATTGTTCGCCTTGATTTTCTCGTTCATAGCAAAGGTGGCCGAACGGACAGGTGGTCTGGCACTTCGATGGCTGGCATACTACCGAGTGAGTTCTATCGTGAGTGACGTCCATATCCTCGTCATCGACGACGATTCGGCGAGTCAGCATGCCCTGCAACATGTGTTCGACTCGGAGGGTTGGCACGTGAGCGTGGTGCCTATCCCGAGCGAAGCGTTGCGGGAGCTGGCGCGCGGCAGATGGGCGTTAGTGGTTGTCAATGTTGCGCTGGCGGACCTGACCGGCCCACTGTTTACGACGCTGAAGACGCTGGCGCAGACAGAAGCGGATTCAAGCAAAGATCAGAAACTGCTCAGAGTGCTCTTCCTGGTGCCCCGGTTGGCGGCGCGCTGGGCTCAGCCAGTGCTGGACCGCGAAGGCTTGCCTTACGTCATGAAACCGTTCCATCTCCACGATTTTCTGGAAAAAGTCAGCGACCTTTTGATTGAAGCCAAGGCAATCCCGCAGCCGATCCAAGGCACGCGCCTGCCTGCGGCGACAAAAGACCGGCGGCAGAAGGACAGGCGAGGGCAGGACCGGCGGCGCGGGCAGATGTTCGCGTCGCGCGAAGACTACATGATGAGCGAGGAAGAAATCGCCGAATTCGAAAAGCAAGAAGAGGAGGACCAAAAGAAACGGCAGGAAGAGGAAAAAAAACGCGAGGTACTGTAAGTGTAGCGGAAAACAATTACCTTCCGCTGGCTCCAATGGCGCCTGCTTTGCAACGATGCACGACACTGCGATCTTCGGTTTCCGCGAGAAGCTCCTCGATGCTTTTATTTTCGACCGGGTGACGCAAGGCTGGCGCGATTTCCGCGAGGGGCACCAAAACAAACCGGCGCTGAGTCATTCGTGGATGCGGGATTTCCAGCTCTTGAGTGTGAATGACGCTCGACCCGTATAGCAATATGTCCAGGTCGATAACGCGCGGTCCTCTGCGCACCGTGTGTTTGCGGCCCAGTTCATTTTCGATTTCCTGGAATGCCCTGAGTAGCTGGCGCGGCATCAAGTCCGTTTCCACTTCCAACACACAATTCAGGAACCAGCCCTGGGCCGCAACGTCCACCGGCTCCGTCGAATAGATCGACGATTGCTGTAGGATGCGAATGCCTCTCGCTCCCAGGGCCTGAATAGCAGCCGCAATCTGCTGTTCGCGGTCGCCAACATTCGAACCAAGCGATATGTATGCCGTTTTCATTACCGATGTACCCCGCCGTCTTAGAAAAGTTGAGGCTGGCGGCGCGGCTCATCCATGCCGAAATGTTTGTACGCCAACGCCGTAGCCACGCGACCACGCTGGGTGCGATCGAGAAGGCCAAGCTGCATCAAATAAGGCTCGTAAATTTCCTCGATGGCGTCTTCTTCCTCGCTGAGCGCCGCGGAGAGCGTGTTCAGTCCGACGGGGCCGCCTCCATATTTATGAATGATGGCGAGCAGCAAGTTGCGATCAACTTCATCGAGACCGTGTTCGTCGACGCCGAGCATCTCAAGGGCCTCCTTGGCGACGCTGACGGTGATCTTGCCGCCGGCACGCACTTCGGCGAAATCGCGGGCGCGACGCAACAACCGATTGGCGACGCGCGGCGTGCCGCGGCTGCGACGCGCAATTTCTTCAGCGCCGCCGTCGTCCATGGCGATGCCAAGAATCCGCGCCGAGCGCCGTACGATTTCGACCAAATCTGCCGCGGTGTAAAAATCGAGGCGATGCACAATGCCAAAACGCGAGCGCATGGGCGCCATAATCAGGCCGGCACGCGTGGTGGCGCCGACCAGGGTGAATTTCTGCAATTGGCAAGGATGGATTCGCGCACCGGGGCCCTGACCGATAATCAAGTCGATGCGAAAGTCCTCCATCGCCGGATAAAGAATTTCCTCGATGGACGGCATCAGCCGGTGAATCTCATCCAAAAAGAAAAGCTCTCGCGATTCGAGCGCTGTAAGGACTGCGGTAACATCCCCTTTGCGTTCGAGCAACGGGCCTGAGCTGATCTTGATGTTCACTTGCATCTCGCTCGCGAGAATTTGAGCGAGTGTCGTTTTTCCCAAACCGGGCGGCCCGTAAAGCAGGACGTGATCGAGCGCTTCGCCGCGGCTGCGCGCCGCTTCCACGGCAATCTTCAGATTCTCCTTTACGCGCGACTGACCTATGAAGTCGTCAAAGCGCTTCGGACGTACGCTGGCCTCGATGCGCGCGTCCTCATCGAACGCCTGCCCTGAAACCACGCGATGTTTCAATTCAGCCATTTCCGCCGCTCGCATATAACTGAAAACCGCACAGAGACTGGGGCGCCGTGCGCGACGCCATCATGTTCTTGGCCGCCTTCTCGATCAACCGCTGACGGCGCGCGCCCCTTTCTCAATGGCAGCACCGCTTAATTTTTGCAGAGCGGCGCGGAGCAAGGCATCAAATGTCGCGTGGTGGCCACGCAACTGCTCAATCGTTTTCTCGACCGAGCGCGATTCATACCCTAGGTTGACGAGCGCCGAGCCCACGTCGGATTCCACTTGAGAACGCGCCGGCACTTTGCTCGCCTCGATTACCTCAACGACTGCTAGTTTGTCGCGAAGCTCGAGGACGATGCGTTCAGCCGTTTTCTGTCCCACACCAGGAATTCTTCTTAGCTGGACAATGTCTCCCTTGCGAACCGCCGGCACCAGCTCGTCGAGGCTCATCCCGGATAAAATCTTCAGGGCTAAACTTGGCCCAACACCGGTGACAGAGATAAGAAGTTCAAAGCATTGTTTCTCCCGCGCCGTAAGGAATCCGTAAAGCGAAATCTGATCTTCGCGCAGATGCGTGTGGATCAGCAATGTGACTTCCGAGCGCAGCGCGCCTAAGCCTGTAAACGTGGAGAGCGGAACCTGCACCTGATAACCGACGCCGGCTACATCGACGATGATTTGATTCGGCCGTTTATCGACGAGCGAGCCGCGCAGCTGTCCGATCATGCGAGCGATTATTGATTAGTGTCCATGCGGTGTCAACGCGACTCGAAACCACCGGTTCCTGGCAGATCTGAAATTCGACGAAAATTGCAGGGGCTTACAGCAGGCGGCGAGCGCAGATTTGCATCGCCTATCCGATTTTACGGAAATAACCAGTGCGTACATTCGTATACAAAACGAAATCGCCGTGCGAATTCGAGAAATTGAAATGTTTCCGGACAGTTCGCACTTGCCGCAAAAAATATTTTCATTACTTGATGTCCATCACGATTCGTCGTGGAAAATCGCGCGTCTAAATGTGTGGAGTAAGGCCCGCAGAAAAAAGGAGAACGAACATGACGCGCAACCGAATGTCCCAGATATTTGTATTCGCGTTGCTTCTGGCCGTAGCTCTTCCGGCCATGGCAGCGGCGAAGAACACAAAAGAAACGACCGGAAACATCGTGGCAAAAGGAACCTTTGCTCTCCCCACAGGCAAAACGCTCAATGGCACAAATCTCCCGCCTGGAGAATACAAAGTGGTCGCGAGCGATTCGCAGGTTTCTTTCTTATTCAACGGCAAGATTGCCGCGCAGGCTCCCATTCAATGGAAAGACATAGAGACTGCGGACAGCAACATGGTAATCGACGACAGTGGGGCGATTCGAGAAATCCGCTTCAAAGGCAAGAAGCGCTCCATTGTGATCAAGTGAATGTCGCGCAACAAGCGGGCGCCGCTCCAGTGGCGCCCGCGGTTTTCCTTGGATTTACGATTTCAAAGATGAGCGCTAATGCCGCAAACGGTCATTGCGGATGGCTTCTTCCACGAGGCTTTCGAGCTCGCGGCGGGTTAAGGGAATACGGTCCGGCTCGGACGAGTCGGACGTGATCGGGCAGCCCACGGCGGCCGTCTCGATGCCGTATCGGGCCCGCGCAACTAGCAATTTGTCGACGTCTTTGCGAGAAAGCAGCACCTGCTTGTGAAGCAACTCTGTCACCAGCGCAACACGCGCAAAGTGCTCTACCGTCTCCATCCGGTAGTATGCGGTCAGCAGATCAACGCCGCAGCTCACCACCCCATGGTTCGCCATGAGGATCGCGTCGTGCGATTGCACAAAGGGTTCGATGGAATCCGTCAGCTCCGATGTGCCAGGTGTGCCGTATAGCGCCAAGGGAACGGTGCCAAGTCCAATCACCGCTTCACTGAGAAGCGCCTTATCCAGCGGCAGCCCTGCGGCGGCGTAACCTGTAGCCGTAATGGGATGAGCATGGCAAACGGCGTTGACATCGGGTCGCAAGCGATAAATCAACAGATGCATGGCAAGTTCTGAGGAAGGATTGCGATAGCCCGAGATTTTGTTTCCCGCGAAATCGGTAATGACGAGGTCCTCGGGAGACATCATTCCCTTGGAAGCGCCGGTGGGAGAGGTAAGCACGCGATGCGAATCAAGGCGAAGGGAGATGTTCCCATCGGTGGCAGCGACAAAATTCTGCTGATGAAACCATCGGCCGACCGTACAGATGTCGCGCCGATGTTCGTCTTCGCTCTTCAGAGCGCCGTGCGAAATCGTGTCAAAAGTCATCTTCAGCAAGCCTGCGATTCTTCGCCAGCACCTTATACACGAAGCCGAGGCATATTTCCAGAGCGTATGCCAGGAGCAGGCTCGATGATTCTAGGCGTAAATGCCGCGATGTTTTAGAGCGATGGCCACCCGGTCGATGGCCAACATATAAGCGGCGATGCGATTGTTGACGCCGTGCTTTTCCGAATAGCGCACGACATCGTCGAAACTGCGGTCCATCACATCCTGCAACCGCTCGTTCACTTCGCGCTCGCGCCAGAAAAAGCCCTGGCGATCCTGCACCCACTCGAAGTAACTGACCGTGACCCCTCCCGCGTTTGCGAGGATATCCGGAATGATGAATACGCCCTTCTTGCCCAGGACTTCATCCGCAGGGACGGTCGTGGGGCCGTTGGCGCCTTCACAGAGGATCTTGGTTTGAATGCGGCTGACATTCTGACTGGTGATCTGATTCTCGATAGCCGCAGGCACCAGAATATCGCAAGGCTGGAAAAGCACCTCGACTGACGAAACTTTCTGGCCGCCAGCGGGGAATTCCGGGAGAGATCTATGCTGGCCGTAAACCCAGTCGATGACTTTCGGCATGTCGAAACCTTTTTCGTTGTAGAGACCTCCATGCACGTCGGCCAAGCCGACGATTTTGTACCCCGCCTCGTGCATCAGGCGCGCGCCCATCGACCCTACGTTGCCGAAACCTTGAATCACAACCCGGCAGCCTTCCTTTTTCATTCCCAGCTTCGCAGTCGCCCTGTCGCAAACCATCATCACTCCGCGACCGGTGGCCTCCGGACGTCCGAGCGAGCCGCCCAGTTCGAGGGGTTTGCCTGTGACGACCGCGGTGACCGTGTGGCGCATGTGCATGGAATAGGTGTCCATGATCCAAGCCATGACCTGCGCATTGGTGTTGACGTCAGGCGCTGGCACATCGCGCTCTGGGCCAATCCAATCGGAGAGCTCCGCGGTGTAGCGCCGGGTAAGGGCTTCCAATTCGCGTTGCGACATTTTATCAGGATCGCAAATGATGCCACCTTTGGCGCCGCCAAAAGGAATGTCGACAACTGCGCACTTCCACGTCATCCACGATGCCAGGGCGCGCACTTCGTCAATGGTCACGTTCGGAGCAAAGCGGATGCCGCCTTTGCCAGGCCCGCGAACCAGCGAATGCTGCACGCGATAGCCGGTGAAAACTTCCAGCTTGCCGTCATCCATTTTCACGGGAATATAAACAGTGATTTCCTTGTTGGGATTCTGCAAATATCGATACAAATCTTGCGCAAGGCCTAGTTTCTTGGCTGCTTCCTCAAAGCGAGCTTCAGCAGCTTCGTACGGATTCAGTTCATGTTCGAGCGACAGTGTGGCCATGATGACGTTCTCTCCTAAACGAAGTGGGATGGATGATAGCATCGGCCGATTCCACGAGGCTGAAATTACCTCGCGAAAGGAAGCCGATGTCGCAGAACTCGAATCTTGCCCGCGCCAGTATATGAAGCGCGCGTGCCGCAGCGCAAGAATGGGCCCCTCTGTTACCAGTTATGGATAAGAACAGCGGCGCAAAAGCGATTTCGTGAGCCGGCGGCCGACCCAGGCGAATCAAGATCGCGCTCCGTAAACATAATGATCGAGAATGAGCTTTGCAAGACGCCGCTGATCGTGGCGTATCACGCCCCCGTGCTGCAAGAGATTGCCGGCGACATAGTGCACACCCATGGTGTGGAGTTCGTCAAACGAAGGGTCAACGGGTTCGGCACCCTGTTTGCGGTAACGCCGCAAGATGTGCGCAGGCGCGGGCGATTGGTTCACGACGACCGAATCAAACACATTTCTGCCGGTATGCTCATAAATTGCGCGCACATGGTCAGCCAAGGAATATCCCGTTGTTTCCCCTGGCTGCGTCATCAAATTCGCAATGTAAACACACTTCGCACGCGATTTGGCGATCTCTCTGGCAACGCCCCGCACTAACAAATTGGGAATGATACTGGTGTAAAGCGAGCCCGGGCCCATCAAAATCAAATCAGCCTCGCGGATTGCGCGCGTCACTTCGGATAACGGCCGTGCGGTGGCAGGCACCAGCCTGATGCGGCGGATGCGGCGGCGTGAATGGGAGATTTTGGTTTCTCCCACAACAATGCGTCCGTTGTCGAGCGTGGCCTCCAGGGTGACGTTTTTCGCCGTCGAAGGAAAAATCCTGCCACGCGTCGCCAGAACCTTGCTGGAAAGGCGCACCGCTTCCGGAAAATCCCCGGTGACGTGAGTTAGCGCCGCCAGAAACAAATTGCCAAAACTGTGGCCAGCGAGCCCGCTGCCACGCCCTGGAAACCGATACTGAAAAAGCCGGGCGAGCAACGCCTCATCCGGCGAGAGCGCCACTATGCAGTTCCGAATATCTCCAGGCGGAAGGATCGCATACTCGCGTCGCAAGCGGCCGGAACTGCCCCCATCATCCGTGACAGTTACTACCGCATCGATTTGAATGGAAGACCGCGGCCTGGATTCGTCGCGAGGCCGCGCGGTGTACTCTTTGAGGCCGCGCAGCAACATGGAAAGACCGGTTCCCCCGCCAAGAGCAAGCACGCGGATTGGTCTTGAGCGAATTTTCTTGGCGATTCCCACAACGGAGAAAACTAACCGCTTGCGCCTTCTCGCTCAGGGTAGAGAAGTTCGGTAAAACGAGGATCTTCCTGGAGGAAAGCGAAGTCTTCATCGTTGCGCGCGCGATAGCGATTGTCCGCGCGCAACTGAATGGCAATCTTCAGATTCTGCATCGAAGATTCGGCCTCGCCTGTCAAGCAATCAAGCGCTGCCATCGCATAAACAATATGATCGGCCTTCGGAGCAACCTTACGCGCACGGTCCAAATGCTCACGAGCGTCATCCCAGCGCCCGAGGTTCATCATGGCGATACCTTGGTTATAGTGATCCTCAGCCGACTTCGCGGCTGGCTCGACAGAGCGGGAGATGCGTTGGGCGCAAATCCGAAGATGAATTCGCGCTCGGTCAGAGAGTTCCTTGTTGGGACCCTCGATGACGCGCTCCAGGGCTTCTTTTGCGCGAGGGAATTTCTGTTGCTGGAAGTGCTTGAGCCCCTCTTCGTAAGCCTTTAGTTGCTGAAGAGTTGCATGGTCATTCGGATCGCGCAAAACATTGGCATGTTTTTTCTGCGGTAAGGCTTTACTTTTCAGAGGCTTGCGGCGTCCTCGGGCTTGCGACGAAGTACGAGTGCCCCGTTGCTTAGTCTTGCCGCTTGAGCGCACCATACGGGCTTAGAATAACAGCGGACCATTCCAACGTCAACTCACTAGATTTCAGGTTAATGTAGTGATATCTCCAAGTGGATGGCCGCCGATTTAAGCTATGTTTTCCCGGAGTGGGATCACTGAGGCAGTGCGCTGACAAAAAACATGGCGCTTAAGTCGCCATTTTAGGTCCGTTTGCGTTAGTTTCGGGGGTAGTACCACTAAGGATGAAAAGGTTATCTGTTCCGAACCAGCACGAAAGACACCAGATGTCCTGCCGTACGCGGCTATGCTATAAGTAAACGGCGACAAAACTGAGGGGCTTGTGCCGTTCATAAATTTTCCCGCTCGAGAGATTAACTGCAAGCTTGTCTACTATGGCCCTGGCCTTGGTGGCAAAACCGCCAATCTTCAGTGGATTTACGACCATACGGGCAACACGCAAAAAGGAAAAATGGTGTCGCTGGCAACCGAAACAGACCGTACATTGTTTTTCGATTTTCTGCCGCTTGATCTCGGCTCCGTGAGGGGATTCCGCACGCGCTTCCATTTGTATACAGTTCCGGGGCAAGTATTTTATGAAGCGAGCCGCCGGCTGATCCTCAAAGGCGCGGACGGCGTGGTTTTCGTGGCGGATTCACAAGAAGAACGCCTGGACGCAAATTTCGAAACGATCGACAACTTGAAGGAACATCTCAAGGATCACAATCTAAACTTCGACACGATTCCTTATGCTTTACAACTGAACAAGCGCGACCTGCCCAACGCCATGCCTGTGGGCGAATTGACAAAACAATTGCAACTGAAGGGCGAGCCCGTGATCGAGGCGATCGCGGTTCAAGGGCAGGGTGTTTTCGATACATTGAAAGAGGTTGCGAAGCTCGTCCTTAGCGACCTTAAGAAAAATTCCTGAAGCCAGTCGAATCCGTGACGTAACTTAACCGACCGCTGGCTCCGCTGAAACGAAACTCGCCACAGCCTGGGCTTCATCGTCCAGCGTCGGAATCGTCTCCGTAAGCCGCATGACCTCCAGCACTTCGCGCGTGTGCCCGCCAGGATGCAAGAGTTTGAACGACCCGCCTGCCTGTTTCATTGATGTATAGCCCTGAAGAAGGCTGCAAATGCCGGAGCTATCCAGTTGCGTGACTCTCGCCAGATTGACCAGGACTTTTCGCGCACCCTGCCGGGACAATTGTTGCAATTTCTGGGCCAACGCTTCGCTATCTGGGCCGATGACCAAGCGCCCATCTAAATCCACAACATTCACATCTGCCAATTGGCGCACAGAAATTCTCAGCGACATCTCCGACCTCCTGGAGCATATGAAACCGGCCCTTGGATACGTTCATTCGACTCTCGACGGATGGAATTATACTCCCGACATTACCTATTCGCCGAGAAGGCTCCGCGTAAGTGATACGGCGGTTTGCCGCGCTTGACAGCATGATGCTACGTGAATAGCTTCGACGGAATGAAATACCAGCGCTTACATTCATGGCGCGTAACTCCCCGGGAAGCTGTCAGGATTCAGTTACGATTGCGCTCGAAAGTGGAATTGGCTGACCGGTTGCCAACCGTCCGGCGCGTAGCGGGCGCGGATTTGGCGTTCGATCTCGATCGTAACCGGGCCATCGCCGGCGTCGTGATTTATGCGTTTCCAGAAATGGAGGAAATTGAACGCGTATGGAGTGAAAGTCGAATCACTTTCCCTTACGTACCAGGTTTGCTCAGTTTTCGCGAAGCGCCGGCGCTGCTGAAAGTTTTCGCACGAGTAAAGAACGCGCCCGATTTGATTTTTTGCGACGGCCACGGCTATGCGCATCCGCGCCGATTTGGGATCGCGTCACATCTGGGCCTGCTGCTGGGCACGCCTACGATTGGCTGCGCAAAATCGCTGCTCATCGGAACGCACCGGCCTTTGCCTCTCTATGCAGGGGCATGGAAGCCGCTGCGGGACGACGACGAGGTCATTGGCGCAGCGCTCCGAACACGGAAAGGAGTGAATCCGATTTATGTGACGCAGGGGCATCGCGTGTCTTTGCCGACTGCCCTGAAGTTTGTTCTTGCGGTGGTGGACGCTTACCGCATACCGCGTCCCACCAGGGATGCCGATCACTTTGTTGCCGCCGTGAAGCAGCGAAGATACGCGGCTCGGCAAGTATAAGAATCGCTGCCGGACAGACGCCGGGTAGAGCCCGTTCGCACCACGAAACACGAACATCCTCCGGCCGTTGAACATTCGCGATAACGGCTATACTGCCCCTAGAGCCCCCGCAGAATTCCTCCAGAGTATTCCTATGCCAGACTTGACCGAGAACACATTTGAGCCCTTGTCGGAACAGCAGATTCAGGAAATAGAGGCGGCACAGAAGCACCTGAGAGGGCTGGAGCGCCGCGACTGGTGGCTTTGGTGGAGCGCCGTAACAGTAATGCTTCTGCTGACCCTTGCCGTGGTCATCGTTTCTCTGCCCAGCATACTCAAGGAGTCCGACCGTATATTCCAGCTCAACCTGAGCCTCGCCATTCACGCCCTTGTAGGACTGGTGCTGCTGTTCAACATTTACACCGTATACCAGCAGTGGCTGATCAAACGGCTGCGCACACAAACCGCGAAACATCTCGAGATACTCTCGCGGCTGCGGATCCGAGCAGAGGAATTTCATCGGCTGGCAATGCGAGATTCGCTAACGGGACTCTCCAATCGCCGCCCTGGCGAGGAGCGGCTCGCAAGCGAAGTAGCGCGTTCCGAACGTCACGGGCACCCTCTCAGCGTATTGCTCCTGGACCTTAATCGATTCAAAAGCATCAACGACCACTACGGACACGCGGCTGGGGATTTAGTGCTGAAAACATTTGCCGAGCGCTTGAACAAAGTGATCCGCGCCTCCGATCTCGCGGTAAGACTCGGCGGAGATGAATTCCTGGTGATCCTGCCGGAGTGTTTGCCAGAGAGAATTCCCGCCCTGCTCAACCGTTTGGGATACGTTGAAGTGGAATGGAAAGAGGAAAAACTCAGCGTCACCAGCGCAGCCGGATGGGCAGGTTATGAAAAGGGGGAAGCACCTGCGCAACTGATCGAGAGGGCGGACAAATCTCTGTATGCAAACAAGCGCTGCGAACAGGGAAAACAGGCGTTGCCGGCGCGCTCCTCTGGCCAGCAGGCTTGATTCTTTGGCTCCAACTCCACCGCGGGAACCTGTTCGCGGCACGCGCTGGATTCGCGCTATCCGCGGTGATCCATGGGAATATAACTGCGCGTATCTTCTCCCAAATAGATTTGCCTCGGCCGCGCAATTTTCTGTTCGCTGTCAAGCAGCATTTCCTGCCACTGCGCAATCCAGCCTGATGTTCGCGGGATTGCAAACAGCACGGGAAACATCGTCACCGGCAAACCCATCGACTGATAGATAAGGCCAGTGTAAAAATCCACGTTGGGGTAGAGTTTCCGGGTAACAAAGTACTCATCTTCGAGCGCGATGCGCTCGCACTCGAGCGCAATATCAATCAGTGGATTGCGCCCCATCACGTCAAACACTTCATAGGCGATGCGTTTCACAATTTTTGCCCGCGGATCATAGTTCTTGTAGACGCGGTGACCAAAACCCATCAGCTTCTTTTCGCTGGACTTGACCTGTTTGATGTACTCGGGAACACGATTGACCGAGCCGATTTCGAGCAGCATGCGCAGCACAGCTTCATTGGCACCGCCATGCAGCGGACCGTATAGGGCCGCAGTGGCAGCAGCAATTGCCGAATAGGGATCGACCTGGGAGCTGCCCACTCCGCGCATGGCGCTGGCCGAGCAGTTCTGCTCGTGGTCCGCGTGCAAAATAAAAAGGATATCCAATGCGTGCTCAAGCGTGGGATTCGGGCGATATTGCAACTCCGTGGTACGGAATAGCATATTCAGAAAATTGCCGGGATAGCTCAGCTCATTATCGGGATACACGTAAGGCATGCCCAGGCTGTGCCGATAGGCGAAGGCCGCCATTGTGGGCATCTTGCCGATCAGGCGCCATGTCTGCTTGCGGCGCGAATCCTCATCGAAAATGTTCCGCGCATCGGGATAAAAGGTGGAAAGCGCAGCCACGGCGGAAATCACCATGCCCATCGGATGAGCGTCGTAATGGAAGCCGTCGAGGAATTTCTTGATGCTCTCGTGGATGAAAGTGTGATGGGTAACGTGGTAGGTCCAATCGGCGAGTTGCGGCCGTGTGGGCAACTCTCCATGCAGAATCAAATACGCCGTCTCGAGATATGTGCTCTTCTCCGCCAGCTCCTCGATGGGGTATCCGCGATAGCGCAGAATCCCCTTGTCGCCATCAATGAAAGTGATCCGGCTGGTGCAAGAAGCGGTATTCGTGAACGCCGGGTCGTAACTCATCAAACCAAAATCGCCGGCGTTGACTTTGATCTGGCGCAAATCAATAGCACGAATCGTGTCGTGCTGAACAGGCACTTCGTATTGTTTCCCCGTGCGATTGTCCGTAATCGTCAGGGTCTCGCGGCGCACAGCACCCTGCTTATCGTTTGCTGGCGCAGAAACGGGCTTCGTCGAACTCACCTTTGGGCCTCCTCGACTACCTGCAACAGTTAAGTTTACACCTAACCGTACGCAACGAAATCGTTTTCCGTTCCTGTGCGACGAGAAAAAGTTATCACGCGGCCGATTCCATTCGGTTGCGTATGGAAATCCACCACTTCCCGACGGGGCATACGGCGAGGCATTTGAACTAGATGACTACGATTTCTCGGGGGAAGGCAGAGCGAGAAGCTCTGCCGGGACAGCGCGCTCGATGCGGTTACGCCCAAGCTCCTTGGCACGGTACAGCGCGGCATCCGTGGCGCGCAGCAACTCCGTGCCGTCCTGCGAGATCGAGGGATCCGTTGCCACAATGCCAAAGCTGACCGTCACCGGAATCTGCCCTTCCAGAGCTTGCACCGGCACGGATTCCACGGATTTGCGGATTCTCTCGGCTTGGCGAAGTGTGCCCGCTTCGTTGGAGGACGGGAAGATGATCAGAAATTCCTCTCCGCCGAACCGACCAACACAGTCGTAAGTACGGACGCACTTCAACATTCGCTGGGCCACTTCCCGCAGAACGGTATCCCCCGCAAGGTGGCCGAATTCATCATTGATACGCTTGAAATGGTCGAGGTCGGCTAGCAGGATACCCACGGACTGGTGCTCGCGGAAACCGCGGGACAGTTCCCGAGCGAGAAACTCCATCGCAGCTCCGCGACTGGCGACACCCGTAAGAAGATCGTGCGTGGCTTGAAAGTGCAGCGCGTCGCGAGCGGCAATCAACTCGTCCTGCATGCGAAGGATGCGCTCGCCGACTTGCAGACGCGCGCGAAGTTCTTCAGCATCAAAAGGTTTCGAAAGATAATCATCAGCGCCCGCCTTCAACCCAGCGAGGAGGCTATGTCTTTGGCCATGAGCGGTCAGCAAAATCAAAAAAATATAAGCACGGCCCGAACGCGCGCGTACGCGGCGGCAAACTTCAATTCCCTCAAGCTCAGGCATCATCCAATCGAGAATAGCCATGCGCGGCGGGTCCTCAGCAGTAAGCAGCGCCCATGCTTCCGCACCGTTGGCAACGGTGACCACTTGATAGCCCCACTTTCTGAGGAATTCCTCGAGGACCCGGCGCGAGACCGGATCATCTTCCGCAATCAGAACCCTCATGCCTGGGCCTCCTGCTAGGATTTTTCGAAATGCACAACGCCGGGTATGGGCATCGGTTGGGTGAGGCCGGCATTCCGGAATGGCGCAAGCGCTTCTTTCAATTGGTGGATGGCGATCTCCACCGAAGGAAAGCCAGCCCGAACGGACGCAAGGTCGTTTCGCCGCGCATCGTCTTCCAGCTTTTCCACGGCGCGATACGCAGGCCCTTCGCTGAAATTTCCGATCGACCCCTTCAATGAGTGAGCCGTTCTTGCCAGCCCAGCTGCATCGCCCTGCTCAATGCCTAGGGCCATCTCCTGTAGCAGAGTTTGCGATCCACCGTTGAAAAGCTCGATGATCTCCGCGAGCAACTCGCGATCTCCTTGACACCGGTCGAGGATTTCGGATGCGTTCACAGTTTCCTGTGCAATGGACAAGACTCGCTCCCGTTTTGCGCAACAGCGTTCCATTGCGCTGAATAACTCCGCAGGCTTGAGCGGCTTCGAAACGTAATCATCCGTTCCCGCTGCGATGCAATTTTCGCGGTCGCCTTTCATCACGTGCGCCGTCACACTGATAATGGGCACATGCTCTCCAGACGTTTTTTCCTTTTGACGGATCATCCGTATGGCTTGGAGGCCGTCAATGTCCGGCATTTGCACGTCCATTAAAATCACATCCACCTTCTCACGCTCCCACACAGCGAGAGCCTCACGTCCGTTACTTGCCGCAAGTACTGTGTGCCCTTGCTTCTCGAGCAATTTCACGGCGAATTGACGGTTCGTTGCGTTGTCTTCGGCCAGGAGAATGCGCATCGGCGGTGTTCCGTTTCCTTGGCGCTCTGATGCGGCATCGTTGCCGGCCGATGCGAGCGTAACGGGCGTTCCGATGGCGCTGAGAATCGTGTTGAGCAACTCAGAGGGCTGCACGGGTTTGGTAAGACATGCAAAAATGCCTGGTTGGCTGCCCTCCTCGTTGTCAACTGGCTGAGAGATTGAAGTCAGCATGATGATGGGCAAATCCAGGAATTCGTCAGTCGACCGAATCTGGCGCGCAAGCATGAGGCCGTCCATTTCGGGCATCTGCGCGTCGATTACCGCCAAACGGAACGAGCTTCCGGCCCGTTGTTGGCGCAGCATTTCAAGAGCCTCGGGGCCGCTCGCCGCAATTTGAGGCGTCATGCCCCACTGCTTGAAAATTTCCGCCAGGATCAAGCGATTCGTTCGATTATCGTCGACGATCAGCACATGCAGGCTCCGAAGCGTTGAGGGATCAACAAGCGCCGGTGGCACGAATTTCTTTTCAGGCAGCCGGAGGCGCACGGTGAAATAAAACGTGCTTCCTTTGCCTGGCTCGCTTTCAACTTTGACGGCGCCTTCCATCATGGATACCAATCGCTGGACAATGGCCAGGCCTAGACCCGTACCTCCATATTTTCTTGTCGTCGACGGGTCAGCCTGGGTGAACACGGCGAAGATGAGCGCTTGCTTGTCCGTGGGAATTCCGATGCCCGTGTCGCGAACCGTGAAGTGCAATTCTGCCCACGCGGAGGTGCTCCCTGCGAACGTGACCGATACCACGACTTCCCCGTGTTCGGTGAACTTGATGGCGTTCCCGACAAGGTTTACCAGCACTTGGCGAAGGCGGCCGCAATCCCCGAGCAGCCATTCCGGCACATTGGAGGCCACCTGCCACGCTAACTCGAGACCCTTGCGATGCGCCGAATGCCCGAGCTCCTTCATGGTTTGGCCCAGATTTTCTCGCAGAGCAAACGGCCGGGACTCAAACTCGAATTTGCCAGCCTCAATTTTCGAAAAGTCGAGAATGTCATTCAATAGAGCCAGCAAGGAATCGGCCGAGGATTTCACCATGCCGAGATATTCTCGAACTTGCTTACTCAGGCCGGTCTCCAGCGCGAGCTGAGTCATTCCGATGATGCCGTTCATAGGAGTGCGAATTTCATGGCTTATGTTGGCTAAGAAATCTCTTTTGGCCTGGTTGGCGCTTTCCGCCGCTTCCTTTGCGGCACGCAACGCCTGTTCCGCGCGTTTGCGGTCGCTAATGTCGTGATAGAGCACCAGTTCGCCCACCTGTTCACCGCTGACGAACAAGGGCACTCCGTAGAGCTCAACGTCCAGCAGGGTTTCATCCCTGCGGCGCCGTTGGGTGGTGGCGCGAATCGGCTCACCCGACACAATACGACGAGTGAAATCCGTTACCTCTGCAATCAATTGTGGCGGGGCAACCAAGCTATTGAGTTCAGTGCCGACGATCTCTTCCCTTGAATATTGGAACAGCCGCTCGAAGGCGCTATTGCAAACTCGCACTCTGCCGTCGCGGTCGGTGGTGATAATGCCCAGCGGGCTTGTTTCCACCAAAGCATTGAGGTAGGCAGTGCGCTCGGCGACACGCTGTTCCAGGTCGGCTCGAGCGCCTTCCAATTCACTATCCCGCTTCTGTATTCGCTCAAGCATTCCATTAAACTGTTCGTAGAGAAATCCTATTTCGTCGCCGCTTCTTGCGGTTGCCGGGACGGAATAGCTCCTCTCCACTGCCACGGTGAAAGCGGTCTGCGCTAATTGAAGAATGGGATCCGAAATCACATGTTGCAGCCTTGAACCGAGCAACTGCGCCACGAGGAGCGAGATGAGAAGAGCCGCGCAAACCATCATTACGAGTTTTTCCTCGCGCCCCCGGAGAGGCGCAAGATTCGATTCGAGATAGATCTTTCCGACAGTTCTGCCGTCGAGGTTAATCGTAAAAAACGCGCGTATGTCGTGGCTCGTCAGGCGGGCCCCGTCCGGCTCCCATTGCGGGAGCGAAAAACTGCCTCGGTTTGTGTCGCGATCATATTCAGTAAGGACCTTTCCATCCGGGGTGTAGAGCACCGCGTGCAAAATTTGGTTCTCTCTGGAGAGCGAACGGAGGATTGCCGTCGCAGCCTCGCTATCATGAAACGTCAGCGCCGCTGTTGAATTCGTACCGCTGATTTCCGCAATAGTCTGGAGCTCCCGAAGCTGCGATTGCCGAACCATATAAATGTCGTACGTTGCGAAAACAACGCAGGCCGCCAAGACTGCCGCGCCGCATGTAAGTACGATTATGCGTGTGAGCTTGGTGCGAATGGATCGGTGGTTGTCTGTAATCGGCATCCTATCCGCCACTCTTCCCCGGCTGATCGTGGACGATCTTGGCGAGTGCCAGCAATGACGCACGAATCCTCAGGCCGGCACGTTGGGCGGCATCCACATTGATCAGAAAACTGACATGCCCCTGGTCCATTACAAACTGAATGATGCCGCCGCGCGCGGCGAAATCATCTGTGTCCCCTACCGTGAGAACATCCTTATTGCGCAGGCGCTGGAGGATTTTCGTTTCGTGTTTTACCTCGGATGAGCTGATAAAGAGAATGTCGCATGTACCAAGATCCTCGAAGTGCGAAGCACGCGTGATGACGGTGCGACGTTCCCCCAGTGGATGTTCGAGAACAGATTTATTTAACATTTCTCCATAGGGATCGCGCCCCAAAACGCAGAAATTTATTGTTTTGCTCGCGGCGCGGTTTGATGCGGAAGAAGGCCAGTCTATGAAATCCGCTAAGCTGCGAAGGTACTCTGCCTGAGCCTCGTAATCCATGACGCTCGGCTCTTGGGCGCCCCGCGCACGCGGAGCGGCCATGAGCAACAGCCCTGTAAGCACCCCCAGAACAATGGCCGAAATTCTCATCGCTGAATTGTGTTGCAGGAAACAAGCCAAAGAAGACGTGAATATAGTTTCTTAACCCTTTCTATCGCAGCGGATTACTGGAAGTTAGCAAGAAGCTCAGTTCCAAAGAGGAATTGGCGTTCCCTCCGCGCGAGCCTTGTGCCAATGTGAAACGCTTGAGAACTACCGCCAGACGCACCTGCTACGGCCGCCGCCTGTGCTAGACTTCGCGAACGACTTGACCAACTGGAATAAACACGGAGAGCGCCAGATGAAAATAATTACCGCTTGCTCGATCTTGTTGCTCTTGTGTTCGGCCTCGCTGGCACAACAACAGCCCGGACCCACCGCAAGCGAACAGGCTACCTACCAATTGAAGCCGACACCCAAGACGGTCACGTGGGGTTACTACGCCGCGAGCGCTGCGCCCGTGCTGCAAATCCATTCCGGTGACACGGTAGAGATCCAGACGCTTCTGACGTCAAGTCCAAAGCGCCTCGCCGAGGCAGGCGTTCCCGCCGGTCAAATCGAGCAGTCGCTCCGCGATATTTTCGACCAAGTGAAAGATCGCGGCCCTGGAGGGCACATACTTACAGGCCCGGTTTACGTGGAAGGGGCCGAACCCGGCGATGTTCTCGAAGTCCGTATTCAGGCGATTCGCCTTGCGATTCCCTATGCTTACAATGCCTTCGGGCCGGGGAGAGGATTTCTGCCCGACGATTATCCGTATGCCAGAATCAAAATCATTCCGCTCGACGCTGAGCGCATGGTGGCGCATTTCTCGGATGGAATTGAAATCCCTCTCCATCCATTTTTCGGGAGCTTGGGGGATGCCCCGCCAGAAGCTGCGGGCCGCGTGAGCAGCGGGCCACCGTGGATGCATGCAGGCAATCTGGACAACAAATATCTTGTCGCGGGAACTACGCTGTACATTCCAGTCAACGCCCCGGGAGCGCTTTTTTGGGCAGGCGACGGCCATGCCGGCCAGGGCGATGGCGAAGTGGACATCACCGCGATGGAAACTTCGCTCGTCGGCACCTTTCAGCTGATCGACCGCAAAGACATGCACCTGCTGTGGCCGCGCGCGGAAACGCCGGACTACTACATCACGATGGGAATCAACGCAGATCTGACCAAGGCGACGGAAATGGCCGTCCATGAAATGATCGACTTCTTGATCCACGAAAAACATCTTTCCCGCGACGACGCCTATATGCTTTCCAGTGTCGCGGCCGATCTTCACATCAGCGAGCTTGTCGATGGGAACGACGTGGTGAGCATGATGCTGCCGAAGGCAATCTTCGTTTCAGCGAACGCGAAATAATGCCGCGGAATGCCACGGCTACCGCGATAGTGCGTCCGCTTCCGTTTCAACAATATCGAGCACTGAATCAAGATTCGCAGTTTTAAGAAGCTGAAGGACGCGCGGTATCGGTGCAAAGAAAATGCAACGGCCCCCGGCCTTTCTCACGTGAGTGCAATGCCGCACCAGCGCGCCCAGGCCCCAACTATCCATTTCTGGCACGCCCGCGAGGTTGATGGCAAACCGCCGGACGCCTTCGTCAAGCAGTTGCTTGATCTTTTGACGAAACTCCAACTCGCTTTCTCCGACCATCAGCGGGCCATTCAAGTCCAGAATCGTCGTTTGACTCACTTTGCGGGTTCTGATAAACACCTGCGCCTCTTTTTCTTTCGCCCTGCTCCTGACGCTCCCTTGGCGGCGGGCAACTCGGTTCGGCGCGCATGATTCTAGGCGAACTATCGCGACAGAAAAAGTATAAATCGTGCGATATGAAACCAACGGGAAAACGTTCCACTTTTCTCGATGCATGCGGAAGCCTGTGGCCTGAAGACCCGCTCGCCTTGCTGATCAAGGGTTAAGGGCCCCGCAGCTCGGTTGTCGCTTCTCGCGTTTTCACGTGCTCCGGCCGGAACCCCACGCCAACAATTCGCGGCATAATCCGCCGCAGCACCGGCCATCGCCGTACCAGTTTCATCGGCCACGGTAGCGCGAGCGGCTTCGTGCTTCCCAGAATCCGCTTGATCACGCGATTCTGCACCACCACTTGCAGCCGCTGCGTCGCCCGCGTCGGAAACATTCTCCGCCGCTGCACCGCGCGCAAATCGCTTTCGCCTACCGTTCCTTTGCGCAGCTTCTCGCTCAGAATATTCGCCGCCGCCACCGCGTCCTGAATCGCCAAATTAATCCCCACGCCTCCCACCGGCGACATCGCGTGCGCCGCATCTCCAATGCATAGCAGTCCCGGCAAATGCCATCGCTGCAATCGATCCACCATCACGGTCAGCAGGCTAATATCCTTCCAATCGCGCAGCTCTCCCATGCGGTCGCGCAAAAAGGGAGAAAGCCTTGCGATATCCTCGCGCAGCGCGTCGAGCCCTTTTTGCCGGATTTCGTCGAAGCTGTCCTTCGGAATCACGAACGCACACTGCCAATATTTCTCTCGATTCAACATCACCAGCATTTTCCCCGCGTCGATGTGTCCGAAAGTCTGCTCGGGATCGCCATCGCGCCTGCTGATCCGCATCCACAGCACGTCGATCGGCACGCCAAGATTTACCGCTTTCAACCCAGCCCGCTCGTGAACCACGGAGTGGCGCCCGTCCGCTCCAATCGTCAAATTCGCGCGCACCTCCAGCGTTCCTTGCGGCGTCTTCGCGCGCACGCCGGCGACCCTTCCATTTTCCTGGATCAGTTCTGTCACTTCCGTCTGCATGCGCAAATGAAATCCCGCATAGCGCTTGCCTTCTGCCGCGATGAAATCCAGAAAATCCCATTGCGGCATCAGTGCGATGAACTTGCAATGCGTGGGCAAATGACGGAAGTCCGCAATCGGCACCGTTCCACTGCCCACCTGCCCTGCCAGTTCCTGCACTTCCTGGTGCGGCAGTTTCAGGAATCGCTCCAGCAGCCCCAGCTCGTACATCACTTCCAGCGTCGAAGGATGAACAGTGTCTCCGCGGAAATCCCGCAAAAAATCTCCATGCTTTTCGAGCACACATACATCCACACCCGCTCTCGCCAGCAAAAATCCCAGCATCATTCCTGCAGGCCCTCCGCCCGCAATGCAGCACTGCGTTTGTATCGCTTCGCTCATGCTTCATCCATAGCTCGAATAGTACACGACATCCTTTCCACCAGCGCCAGCCCTGGGTGCCTATGTAGCTCACGTCTCGCCGGAGCCTTGCGCCGGCTGACGCGAGGCTTTTGCCACCTTAGTACTTCGCCCTTTCGCTCATGCCCGTTCGGCGAAACTTTTCCCGCCGCTATGCGTTAACTAAGTAGCATGACGAGCAGAGGCTATAATCCATGACGCGCACCAGGAAAACGACGAGCAAGCCTTCATCAAAAATCGCGGCCGTGATTCTCGCCGCATGCCTCACGTTCTTTGTTACCGCGCGCCTGCACGCCCGAGCTGCGCGCGCAGCCGTCTTTACGCAGTTGCAATCGCAGGCGCAATCTACGCCGCCGGCCTCGGCAAAGCCCTCTTCTGACATGAGCAACATGCCCGGCATGTCAAAAACGGCCACGCCTTCCGCGCAGAGCGAAGTCGCCGCCGGCCCTGCCGCCACCCGGGCCGCCAACGCTGATATGTCCGACACGGATATGGACATGCACATGAACATGGCCCACATGTTTATGACCGCCCTGCGGCCGCCCAATGCCGCCGACCAGGCGCACGCCGCGCAAATTGTCGCCGCCCTGCGCCCGGCCATCGAGAAATACAAGGATTACAAAGTGGCGCTCGCGGACGGCTACAAAATCTTCGCGCCCAACGTCCCGCAGCCCATTTACCACTTCACCAGCCGCAGCAACGCGCTCCGCGCGCAATTCACCTTCGATCCCGCGCGCCCCACTTCGCTCCTTTACAAAAAAGTCGGCGACGGCTACCAGCTCGTCGGCGCCATGTACACCGCGCCTAAGCGCTTCACCGAAGATCAGCTCAACCAACGCGTTCCGCTCAGCGTCGCCCGCTGGCACAAGCATGTTAATTTTTGCCTCGCTCCGTGGGGAACTCCTCAGTCGCAGGTCGACCACACGAAATTCGGATTCGCCGGCAGCATCTCCACCGAGCAAGCCTGCTCCGCCGCGGGCGGCCACTGGATCCCGCAAGTTTTCAACTGGATGGTCCACGTCTACCCGTACCAGTCCGATCCCTCCAAAATCTGGGCCCACTAATCCCAACGCGCACCCTCGCCTCGCTGCCTTGCCTCTCGCGCAACTCTTGTCTCGCTCCTTGCATCCATTTTGCCAGCCTGATAGTTTTCCATCGGTTCCCCGGACACGGCCCCTTCGGAGGAAGCCATGAAATCAGTCCTGCGACTTGCCTCACTCTTCTCGTTGTTTCTCATCGCCTCTTCTGCGGCTTTCGCTCAGGCCACCCAGCCCGTCGTCAGGCCTGTCCCTTCCATTGGCTCCACGTTCGGTATGAATGCGCCGTTCGAATCAGGCGTCATCGTCACTGGCTTGCCGCTTTCCTATCAGGGCCAAGATCAGAATGAATTTCCCTCCCTCTGTCCAGTAACCCTCGTGTTTTGCTTCGGAATTCGTTTCTAAGAACGTAGAGTTTTTTTCGCAACGGCTTTGCCCATCGTGCAAATCACGTTAAGCTCGCTCCTGCATGCACACGCTCCAGTTCGTGTTCGACGCGTCTCCTGCGCATCTCCACTGGCTTCCCATCATCATTTTTCTCATCACCTACATTTTGATCGCCGTCGAAAGCGGCCGGGGCAGCCATCTTGACCGCACCGCCGCCGCGTTTTGCGGCGCGGTGGCCATGGTCTTCGCGGGCGTTGTTTCTCTCCCCGCCGCCTACGCCGCCATCAGTTGGGACACCATCGTTTTTCTCCTCGGCGTCATGATCCTCGTCGCTCATTTCCAAATCGCCCACTTCTTCGACTGGGTCGCCGCGCGCGTCGCCGCCATCGCCCGCACTCCGTTTCAATTTCTTGTCTTGCTGATTTTCACCACTGGCGTCCTCGCTGCATTTTTTGTCAACGACACTGTCTGCCTGATGTTCACGCCGATTGTTCTCGCCGTCACGGAACGCCTGCGCCTTCCTAAGCTCCCCTATCTCCTCGCGCTCGCCACATCCGCCAACATCGGCTCGGTCATGTCCGTCACCGGCAATCCGCAGAACGCACTCGTCGGCGTCACCGCGCATTTCACATTTCTCAATTTCCTCGCGCATCTCGCTCCCGTGGCGCTCATCGGTCTGCTCCTCGACGTCGCCATCCTCGCCATCGTCTTTCGCCGCCAGCTCTGGCACACCCGCGCGCTCGAACATCAAGCGCCCGAGATTCCCGTCACTCTGAATCGCTCTCTGCTCACAAAATGCGCCATCGCCGCGGCGCTCGTCCTCATTCTGTGGATCATGAACTTTTCATTCCCGCTGGCCGCTGCCGCGGTCGGCGCGCTTATTCTCATCATCGGGCGCGTCAAATCGGAAAATATTTATCATCGCGTGAATTGGGAGCTGCTTCTTTTCTTCGCCGCGCTTTTCGTGGTCATGCAGGGATTCGAAAACTCCGGCGCGGTCACTTATCTGATTCAATTCTTCGAGCCTGGCCTGAGAGGTTCTGTCGGCTCGCAACTTTTCTCCATTAGCGGCACGATGCTCGTGCTCGCCAATCTCGTCAGCAACGTGCCCGCCGTAATTCTCGTCCGCCCGGTCATCAGTTCGTTCCCGCACACGCATTTTCTTTGGCTCGCCGTCGCCAGCACCAGCACCCTTGCCGGCAACGCCACGCCGATCAGCTCCGTCGCAAACCTGATCGTCCTGCAGCAAGCCGCGTGGAAAACGAAAATCGGTTTCTGGCAATTCGCCAAGGTAGGGATTCTGGTGACCATCGTCACCACTCTCGCGGCCATCGCCATCCTTGCCGCCGAGATGCATTTCTTCCCGCAGCCGTAATGTCGACTCCCGCTCGCCGCGCGCTCTCCAAATCCGTGGCTGTCGTTGCGCGCGTATTCAAACTTAGGACTTGCACCTTCCTCCCACAGGAAGGTTCATCCTCACTGTGAGGCAAATCATGCACGACGCTCTGACCATTTCCGCATTCGCCAAACGCTCCGGCGTGGCCTCCAAGACCATCCGCTACTGGGAAAGCCTTGGACTGCTGCCGAAAGCCGCCCGCAGCCACACTGGTTATCGCGTCTTCGATTCCGCCGCTCTTCGCTACGTCGCTTTCATCCAGAAGTCCAAGGCCATCGGCCTCACGCTCGCCGAGATGCACGAGATTCTGCACTTGGCCCGCAGCGGCCGCTGTCCGTGTCCGGAAGTTTTCAGCTGGACGCAAGCAAAAGCGAAATCGGTGGCTGAACAAATCCGCGAGCTCTCCGCGCTGCTGCTGCGGCTCAAGCGTATCGAGCGGGAGTGGAAGCGGTGTTCGTGCTCGAGCGAAAAGTGCGGCGACGTTTGCAGCCTGATCGCCGGTTTGCCCGAATGCAAATCCGCAGGAGGAAAAACCAATGCGAAAAATACAGGCCATGCCGGGTGTTGTGGCAGCGACGATTGCCGTGAGCGCGCTTGCCGCGAAGGCGGAAACCGATCCATGCTGCCCCGATTGCCCGCCATGTCCGCACCCATGCTGCCCGCATCCGTGCGACTAGCGAAGCGGCAAGTCGGAAATCATCGTTGAAAAAAACCGCGGACTCGCCGCGCATTTCCGGCGGCGAATCCGCTCACTTCCCTGCGTACATTTTTTTCGCGGCGCGCTTATTTCTTCGCGTGCGAAAAATTCTGGTTGATCTGATCCCAGTTCACGACGTTCCACCACGCCTCGATGTATTCCGGCCGGCGGTTTTGATACTTCAAATAATACGCATGCTCCCACACATCCAGGCCCATCACCGGCTTTTTGCCTTCCATCAGCGGACTGTCCTGGTTCGCCGTCGAATCGATCGCCAGCTTTCCGCCGCTCACCAGCAGCCACGCCCATCCGGAGCCAAACCGCTTGGTAGCCGCCTCATTGAATTTCGTCTTGAAATCATTGAAACTGCCGAACAACGATTTGATGGCCTCGGCAATTTCGCCCTTCGGCTCTCCGCCTCCGCCCTTTTTCATGATGGGCCAAAACAGCGAATGATTGGCGTGTCCGCCGGCATTGTTGCGCACGGCGGTGCGGATATTTTCCGGCACTCGTTCGATTCCGCGCAGCAGCTCTTCGAGCGAAAGCTTCTGCAAATCGGCGTGGCCTTCGAGCGCCTTGTTCAAATTATTCACATACCCGCCATGATGTTTGTCGTGATGGATTTCCATCGTTTTCGCGTCGATATAAGGTTCCAGCGCGTCGAATGAATACGGCAATGGCGGCAATTTAAACGCCGCTGCTTGAGCGGTTCCTTGAGCGTCTGTCATTTTTCCTCCTCAAATTCCTTTCGTGCCTCATAATTATACCCCCGCCGCGCGCGGCGGTGTAAATAACGCAAAAACTGTAAGGAAGGCCATTTAGCTCCGCCCGTCACGAAGCCAGCAGCCTCGCGACATAGTCGTAGTCCACCTTCGCCGCCTCCAGCGCCGTCTGCCCGTGAAACGGCGGATCGTGATCCACAATGAAATACTCTGCACCCGCCTTTCGCGCTGCCTCGTAAGCC
>JBAQYT010000185.1:0-2055 GCA_049787175.1 Candidatus Acidiferrales bacterium
GGAATTCGAGGGCAAGCGAAACGGCCTCGTCGAAGGAAACGTTCTTGGCTGAGTCACCGGTATGAGCTATACGATCATCTTTCGCAACAAGATCACTCGATGAGCAGCCCAGTTTCTTCGCCACAGCGGCGAAAAGTTGATCGCGCATGTCTTTGGCGGCATTGAGGCAAGCATTTCCGGCCATAAACGTGACGCGGCTGGAGTAGCTGCCCAAGTCGATGGGGGTCAGCTCAGTGTCTGCGGCGATGAGCTTGATGCGATCGGTGCCGACGCCCAAGACTTCGGCGGCGATCTGAATTTGCATAGTGTCAGAGCCCTGGCCGATTTCCGATGCACCGGTGTACACAGTGACGGCAGCGTCGCGGTCGATTTTGATGTACACCGTGGTGTGCGGCATGTTGGAACGAACGATGGGATTGGCCGCGCCACTCACATAATGGCTGCAGGCAACGCCGACACCCTTGCCATAAGGCAATTCGCCTCTTTTGTCTTTCCAGTTGGAACGCTCGAAGACTTTCTCGATGCATTCGGGAAGACCGTAGCTTGTGACGCGGAGCGAATTTGCGGTGATGCAGGGCGCCTCCAGCAAATTGCGCCGGCGAACTTCGAGGGGGTCGAGTCCTGCTTGATGGGCCAACTGGTCCATGATGGATTCGAAGGCGAAGCGGACGTTGACGGTGCCATGGCCACGCATGGCGCCGCAAGCAGGCTTGTTGGTGAGCACGCGAAAACCATCGTAGCGAACATTGGCGATATCGTAGATCGCCCCGAGCAGCGCGCCAGAATACAGCACGGTGACAGGGCCATAGCCACAATATGCGCCGCCATCCTGAATGACGCGCGCTTGAACGGCCGTTATTTTGCCGGAGCGCGTGATGCCAACCTTCAAATACACAATCGTGATCGGGCGCCCCCGATGAGCCAGAAAAACTTCTTCGCGCGTGTAAGTAATTTTCACCGGCTTGCGCGATTTTTTGGCGAGCACACAGGCGGCAATTTCCAGCGGAATGATTTCGCTCTTCCCGCCGAAGCCGCCCCCAATGAGCGGCTTGATTACGCGAATCTGGCTCATCGGCATTTCACAGACTTCAGCGATGGTGCGATGAAGATAAAAAGGAACCTGCGTGGAAGAATGAACGGTCAGGCGATCATGCGGCTCCCAGATGGCGAGAGTCGCGTGCGGCTCCATCGCAGCCTGGTTAACTTCGCCGGCGTAGTAGCGCTCCTCCGCCACGAAATCGGCTTGCGCGAAGCCTTGCTCCGGATCGCCGAAGACGTGGTGGTATTCTTTTTCGATGTTGTGCGGGCGTTCCTCGTGAATCCAACCGGATTCCGCCTTCATGGACTCTTCCGGATCAAACCAGGCAGGCAAACGTTCATAATCGACCCGCAATAAGTCGAGGGCTTGCTCGGCGATTTCGGCAGTGGTGGCGGCCACGGCGGCGACGTTGTCGCCAATATAGCGAGCCTTATCGAGTGCGAAGACGCGTTCGTCGTGGCCGATGGGCAAAATGCCGTAAGGATTGCGCGCGTCCTGTCCTGTGGCAACAGCCTTCACGCCGGCAAGAGCCTCGGCAGCCGAGGTGTCAATTGAGCGAATCCGCGCGTGGGGATAAGGCGAATGAAGAATTTTGGCAGTCAGCATTCCGGGAACGAAAAGGTCGTCCGCATATTTCCCGATGCCGGTAACTTTTGATACTGCATCGGCCATGGCAAGGGGCTTGCCGATGATGCTGAAACCATTTTTGTGTTCCGGGCCGCCCATGTCAGCGCACCACCGGCGCATGCCTGGAAGGCGTGGAAGCGGAAATGACACGCCGCTTTTCCAGTGCGTACTTGACCGATTCGTAGATTTGCATGTAGCCCGTGCAACGGCAGAGATTTCCGGAGAGCGCTTCGCGAATTTCGTCCATCGTCGGATTTGGTTTGCGGTCCAGCAGGGCCTTGGTCGCGATCATGAAGCCGGGGGTGCAGTAACCGCATTGGGCGCCCCCCATTTCCGCATAGCCTTCCTGCACGGGATCGAGACCCCCGGGGCCGCCCAGACCTTCGACG
>JBAQYT010000171.1:0-1942 GCA_049787175.1 Candidatus Acidiferrales bacterium
GCGGCTGCGAAATCAGCCTGCACGCCGCGCGCATTCACGCCGCGGCGGAAGCGTATATCGGCTTGGTCGAAACCGGCGTGGGCTTGATTCCCGCGGGCGGCGGCTCCAAGGAAATGATGATTCGCGCGAACGAGCACGCCGCTGGTGGCGAGGACCTCGATTTATTTCACGCCATGAAGCCGGTCTTCGAAACAATTGCCATGGCCAAAGTTGGAACCAGTGCCGAAGAGTGCCGCGCGCTCGGCTATCTGCGCCCATCGGATTTGGTCGCCATGAATCGCGACCGCCTGGTCGCCGACGCCAAGCAAACCGCGCTCGCCATGTTCCGCGCGGGGTATCATCCGCCCGCGCCCGCGCAGCTTCGCGTCCTCGGCGAAGAGATGCTCGCCGCAGCAAAGCTTGCCATCCATCAAATGCTGCGCGGCGCGTACATCTCCGATTACGACGCGCTGGTGGCGCGCAAGCTCGCGAGTGTACTTGCCGGCGGCGCGCTCTCCGCTTCGCAAACCGTCTCCGAACAGTACGTCCTCGACCTCGAACGCGAGGCCTTCGTCTCCCTGTGCGGCGAACGCAAAACTCAGGAGCGCATCGCCCACACATTAAAGACCGGCAAACCCCTAAGGAACTAAAACACGACATATGAGGACATTATGGGAATGATTATGTTCCTGGATGAGTCGGGCGATCATAGCCTCAGCAAAATCGATCCCCAATATCCGGTGTTCGTACTTTGCGGCGTAATCATGGATGAGGAATACCACAAAGCCGTTGTCACGCCTCGCCTCAATGAGTTTGTCTTCGATCTCTTCGGGCGTAAAGGCGTTGTGCTGCACACATTGGAATTTACAAGGAATCAAAAGATGTTTGGTTCGATGGCTTCGGAAGAGTTCCGGCAAAAATTCTTCGATGGCCTTGAATTACTGATTCGAGACCTTGATTTCAAGATTGTCGCATGTGTTGTGAGAAAGCAAGATCATCTCGCGAGGTACGGCCTAAACGCTTTTGATCCGTATATGTTGTCGTTGAGTATTCTAGTAGAGCGCTTCATTTTCGAGTGCGGCAACGCTGGCGGTCTCATAGTTGCGGAGAGTCGAGGCGACACACTGAACAATGCTCTCGAGCTTGCCTTCTTGGATTTGAAAATCAGGGGCACGGCCTTTATATCAGCAACAAAAATTAGACAGAGAGTACATGGCCTGTCAATTCGAGATAAGAAAGAAGGAATTGCTGGTCTGCAGCTCGCCGATATTGTAGCCAGTCCCATTGGGCGCCATTGCATCGGAAAACGCACGTACCCGACGCATTGTGACGACGGTGACTTCTACCGTTGCGTTGAGAAGAGATTTAGAAGAGCCCCGGATGGAAACTACTCAGGAATGGGACTGGTTGTCCTTCCAAAATAGAAAGCGGGCAGGACCCGCTACGCAGTTCCCACCCGACAAAACGGATTGTAGTCCAGTATCATCAGCTTGTCAATAAATCCACAAAACCTCGTGACTCCATTTGCAAATTGCGTATAGTGTCCTGAGCCATTCCCGGAGGGTGTCATGAAAAAACTCATCGGAATCGCAGCAGCGACGTTGTTCTTTTTTTCGATGTCCGCTTTCGCCGCGCAGCAGCATCCCGCGGCACACCCAGCGGCGCACCCGCAAGCGCGGCCCGCGCCGCCCGTCGGCCACGGATACATTCCCTCACGCGGCCCGGCGCGGACAACCAGGCCGGTTACTCCGGCTCGCGCGACGAAGGCTCCAGCAGGCAGTCAGCGTCCCACTTATGTGGACAAGCCCGGACATCCCTCGGCGCCTCACGTGCACCCCAGCACGGGCGCATGGGTTGGAAATGGACCGAGCCCGAACTATCACCTGGATCATCCCTGGGAGCACGGCCGTTACCCTGGACAGATTGGCCGCAGCTACGTTTATCGCCTCGTCGGCGGCGGGCC
>JBAQYT010000220.1:0-11492 GCA_049787175.1 Candidatus Acidiferrales bacterium
CCTGGCGCCGCGATCTGGTGGATATGTTTGCTTTTCATCTGGATGTTCCCGCAGGCGCGGACACGCTGAAGGTGACGTTTGATTTTTTGCTTTCCGCTCCGGCGAGCGGATTTTCCGCCGGCGCATCGGCAACGGCGCAGCTCGACGTGCTGAGCTGGAATCAAGTGCTGCTCTATCCCAAGGGATGGCCGGCGCGCGAATTGACGTTTGAGCCGTCACTACGAATTCCGGCGGACTGGAAATACGGCACCGCGCTTCCCGTGGAAAGTGAAACGGACGGCGAGATTACTTTCAAGCCGGCGCCGTTGAACACGCTGGTGGATTCGCCGGTGCTCGCGGGCCGCTATTTTCGCGCGATTCCATTGACGCCGGGGCAAACGCCGTCGCATGAAATCGACATGGCCGCGGACAGCGCCGAGGCGCTCGATATGCCCGAGGAAACACAGGCGGAATACAAACGGCTGGTGGCGGAGACGGGCGCGCTCTTCGGCGTACGCCATTATAGGGATTACCATTTTCTGCTCACGCTCAGCGACAACGTGGCGCATTTCGGACTGGAGCATCACGAATCGAGCGACGATCGCGTCGATGAAAGGACGATGATTGATCCATCGCTGCGCATCGAGAATGCGGATTTGCTGCCCCACGAATTCACGCATTCGTGGAACGGAAAATTCCGCCGACCCGCCGGCCTGGCCACTTCGGATTACAACACGCCAATGAAAACCGACCTGCTGTGGGTCTACGAAGGACTGACGCAATATTTGAGCCAGGTTCTAGCGGGCCGCAGCGGTTTGTGGACTCCCGACCAAATGCGCGAGCGGCTTGCCGCCGTCGCCGCCACGCTGGATCACCAAACAGGACGCGAATGGCGTCCGCTGCAGGATACCGCCGACGCCGCACAGTTGCTTTATTTCGCGGCGCCGCAGTGGGCGAATTGGCGGCGCAGCACGGATTTTTACGATGAAGGCACGCTGGTCTGGCTGGACGTAGACACGACGATTCGGAAAATCATGAGTGACAAAAAATCGCTGAATGATTTCTGCCGATTGTTTTATGGCGGTCCCGGCGGCGAACCGGCGCTCAAAACATACACATTCGATGATATTGTTGCGGCGCTCAATCAAGTGGCGCCTTATGATTGGGCGAAATTTCTGCGCGAGCGCCTCGATTACGCGGGGCCGCACGCGCCACTCGGCGGAATCGAGAATGGCGGCTACCAGCTGATTTACAACGACACGCCGAACGACATGCTTCTGATTTCAGAATCGAATGACCGTTATCTGGACTTGACGGATTCGATTGGCCTGGTGCTGGAAGAAGACGGAACAATCCGCGACGTGATTCACGGCATGCTGGCGTATAACTCGGGCATCGGCCCGGGAATGAGAATTCAAGCGGTGAATGGGCGAGGCTGGTCGATGGAGACGATGCGCCGCATCGTGGCGGATAGCGCAAAGAATTCGAAGCCGATCAAACTGCTGATCGCCAATGGAGATTTCGTCGAAACGTACACGCTCGATTACCACGATGGAATACGCTACCCGCATCTGGAACGCCAAAGCGGCGTTAACGATTACCTGGACGAAATCATCCGGCCGCTCACACCCGCGGGGAGCCAGGTGGTGGCGGCATCTCAAGGGAGTACTGCAGCGCAAGCGGGCACGAAGTTGCAACCCTAACGAAATTTCGATCAACGGAGGAAAACCAATGCAACGTTTCTTGCGATATGCTTTGCCGGCTGTCCTGATATTCATCATCGCTTTGCCGATGGCCGCTCAAGAACCGCCGGCCAACCGCATTTCGGCGATGGATATTTTCAACCTTCAGTACGCGTCCGACCCGCAGATCTCGCCGGATGGAACGAAAATCGTGTATGTCCGGCGGTTCGCGGACATCATGAGCGACAAGCGCGAGTCGAATCTGTGGATCATCAACGCCGATGGCACGGAGAATCGTCCGCTGACGACGGGAAGCTACTCGGACGGCTCGCAGCAGTGGTCGCCCGATGGCATGCGGCTCGCGTACATTTCCAATCGCGACGGCGAGGCGCAGATTTACGTACGGTGGATGGACACGGGCCAAACGGCGAAGATCACCGACCTGCGGTTCCCACCGGAGAACCCAGTCTGGTCGCCGGATGGCAAAGAAATTGCGTTCTCGACGCTTGTTCCAGGCCCCGGCCCCCAAATTGGGACCCTGCCCACGCCACCGAAGGGCGCCACCTGGGCCGAACCACCGCACGTTTACGACCGGCTGATTTACCGCTTCAACGGACGCGGGTACCTGCCTTCGGGATTCAGCCAGCTCTTCGTGGTTTCCGCCGATGGCGGCGCGCCGCGCCAAATTTCCTCGGGAAATTTCCCGCACGATGGCGCGGCAGTATGGACGCCGGACGGGCAGTATCTGCTCGAATCGGGCCACATGTCGCCCGACTATGAGTATTTCATTTATCAAACCGAGGTATACCAATTCTCCGTCGCGGACGGCACGATGACGCAATTGACGCACCGCAAAGGCCCGAATAATTCGCCGGCGATTTCTCCGGACGGCAAACTGATCGCGTATACGGGCTTCGACGACCAGTTTCAGGGCTATCAGGTGACGCACCTTTATGTCATGAATCGCGACGGCAGCAATCCTCACCAGATGCTCACCAGCCTGGACCGTGATCCGGAGGCGCCGCACTGGGCCGCCGATGGCAGCGGCATTTATTTTCTCTATGACGATCAGGGCGACACGAAACTCGGGTTCGTCTCCACCGATGATCAGATGAAGACTATCGCGGAGCACATCGGCAGCGGCGGCTCAAGCTATAGCGGCGGCGGTTCGTTCAGCGTTTCACATGACGGCACATTTGCGACAACGTACGGCACGCCGAGCGATCCTGGCGATGTCGCCGTGGCCAGCCTGTCGAATCCCACGGAGAAGGTGATCACCGCGCTGAACCGCGAGTTGTTGGCGCAGAAAAAGCCCGGCGACGTCGAGCAATTCTGGTTCGAATCCTCGTTCGACAAGCGCAAGGTGGAAGGATGGATTATCAAGCCGCCGGATTTCGACGCATCGAAAAAGTATCCGATGATTCTGGAAATTCACGGCGGGCCGTTTGCGAATTATGGCGACCGCTTTGACATTGAGAAGCAAATTTACGCGTCCCACGACTTTGTCGTTCTTTATATCAACCCGCGCGGCAGCACGAGCTATGGCGCGGAATTCGGCGATTTGATTCACCACGCGTATCCCGGAAATGATTTCTACGATTTGAACTCAGCCGTCGATGCAGTGATCGCGAAGGGCTACGTCGATCCGAACAATGTTTTCGTGACCGGCGGAAGCGGCGGCGGCGTGCTCACCTGCTGGATGGTCGACCGCAGCAAACGCTTTCGCGCAGCGGCGGCGCTCTATCCGGTCATCAATTGGTATAGCTGGACGCTCACGACGGATATTCCGATCCTCGGAAGCGAATACTGGTTCCCCGGCCCACCGTGGGAATATCCTGACCAGTACATGAAGCGCTCTGTGCTTTCGCAGGTCGGAAACGTGGAAACTCCGACGATGCTGATGACCGGAGAAGCGGATTACCGCACGCCCATTTCCGAAGCGGAGCAATTCTATACGGCGCTCAAGCTGAGGAAGATCGAGACGGTGCTCGTACGTGTGCCGGGCGAGCCGCACGGCGTGAGCGCGCGGCCAAGCCACCAAGTGGCGAAGACGCTGTACGTGCTCGACTGGTTCAACAAGCATCGCTCGCAGCAATGACCGTAACAATGATCGAACAATGACCGCGCAGCCAATCACGCGGTAGCAAGGCAAGAGGAGCTAATGCGAATCAGGGCCGCGACGATCTGCGGAGTGCTGTTGATCTTGGCGGGCGGCGCGGCGCTGATTCATCCGCAGTTGAGCTTCCGTGTTGAGCAGCACTCCGCGCAGGTGGCGGGACAAAAAGTACTGTTTGAGACGCGCAGAGTGATTCACTTTCCGCTGTGGTTCAGCATCCCGATACTGACGATCGGAGCGGCGTTGGTGATTGTCGGATTGCAAAAGGATTGATCCCGCTGGACGAACGGCCGTCGCGGCGATGCTTTACTTGAAAGTGACATCATTTGCGCGGCTCGTGGCGTGTGATTCGCTTACGGAGTGTCGGCAATGCATTTCGCGAAGCGATTCATCGGAGGTGGTTTCGCGTTTTTGATACTGGCGGTGGCCTGCGTGGCGCAATCGAAGGCCACTGGGTACTGAACCCGCAAAACAGTAAACTGTGGTATCGCGAATTTCTTGGCTGGCTTGCGACGTATCTGAAGTAGCGCGATGCAACGCGAAACAGCGCGCGGCTGGGCTGGGAGTTCAAGCGCGCCGTTACAGTACTTACGAGTTTGGTATTTCGATCGCCTCAGTCTTTCCAGCGAACTGAATTTCGTGAATGCGCTGCCCATCCATTACGACCGCGCCGTAATCGGACTTCTTGTCTAGCGTAACGGTTCTGCCTTCGACCGTTGCGACCAACTTTCCGTCACGTTCCACGCGGACTTGGTTCGAATTCGGATCCGCTTTGAGCTCATAATGCCCGGGCTGCAAAGTGGCGCTGCCGATCGTCGCGGGCTGGTTCAGTTCGAGAGGCTGCGACATCGACCGTGCGAAAACGGGCGCTGAAAGCGCAAAAACGGCGAGAATGGCGAGACACTGGCAAAAACGATTCAGCATAATGGCCTCCTGGCAAAAATAGTGAACTTCTCCTGCGGAACTCTGTGGGTTACAGGCTTCGCTGAAGATGAGCGTGCATTACGACGCTCCTTCATTTGGATGCGAAGCGGAATTTGCAGGTTGTCAAGAAACGCCAAACGCGCGAATGGCGAGATCGTATTCGTGTAGGGTGTTTTCTGCAAGCAAATCCACGGTAAAGCGACGCGCAATTGTCTCGCGAGCTGCATCGCCCATGCGGCGGGCGATTTGTGGATCGCGCCAGAGGCCGCAAATCGCACCGGCCAGTTCGGTTGCATCAGGCGCGCCGACGAGCACGCCGTCGCGCCGGTCCTCGATAATTTCGGGTACGCCTCCGCTGGCCACAGCAATGGCCGGCAGGCCGTGCGCCATTGCGGCAAGCAGGGATGAGCCTAGCGGTTCGGCAAGTGAGGGGAAGGCAAAAATGTCGAGAGCCTGATAGAGCGTCTCGGTGTCTTCCACAAAACCCGCGAATACGATTGCGTTCGTGAGGGCCAGCTCGGCGGCCAATGATTCCAGCCGCGCGCGCATAGGCCCATCGCCGGCGAGAATCAATTTGCACGCCGGAAATTCCGCGGCCACGATTTTCATTGCACGCACCAGCAACTCCTGGCCTTTTTCGGGCAGCAGGTAGCCGACGCATCCCAGCAACAGCGTTGCATCCGCAATATTCCACCGCCGGCGCGCCGCGCCGCGAGATTCACTGGACGTTGCAGATGGAATCTCCACACCGTCGTAAACCACGCCGACGCGGCTCGCGTCGATGCCTGCTGCGATAACGCCACCGGCGACGAATCGCGATACCGCGATGATGCGATGCGCGGAGCGATAACGCGCCAGCCCCGGCCATCCCCGGCTCAGCGGATAGGCGACGCGGCGCGACACCACCAATGCACTGCGCCGATGCGCGCGCGCCAGCCATGCGGCGCTGAGCGCGTGAGGATCATGCGCGTGCACCACGTCGAAATGCTGCTGGTCCACAATCTCGCGCAGGCACAGCAGCGCATTGAGCCGCGCGAGCCGCGGCGGAAATGTATGCACGGTGAACTTGTCCGTGACGGCGCGCTGCTCCAAAGGCGAACCGTGGCGCGTCAAGAGCTGCGCATCGTGGCCATGCTCGCGCAGCCCGCGAAGCGTCATCAGGATTTGATGCTGGCCGCCGCGCCAGTCCGGACGCGTATCCAGGTGCAGGATTCTCATTGGCTCGCTAGCTTACACAATCGCCGGTGCGTGTGCGATGCCTCGCTATGGTCAGTGCGCCGCGGGCGAACGTCTATCACTGTGGCGCAACGTTGACATCCTTACCAGATACGTGTCATCCTCGGCATCGCTTTCCCTCTGGAGGCTCCGCATGTGTTTTCCGTGGACCCGCTTTTGCCTTTGCGCAATTCTCCTCGCACCTCTTGCTCCGGTGGCGCGCGCCAACACGCTGACCGTGACGAGCGTCCCGCCCGGCGCAACGGTCGAAATCAACGGGCTGGTCGTTGGAACGACTCCGTTCACCTACAAAATGCCCGGCGCATATTTTCACAAACCACACATGGCGTTCGAAGCCAGGCTAGAACACCCCATGGTGGTCAGAATCTCCCTTGAAGGCTACGCCAGCGAACAGCTCACCATCACTGAAGGACCGTTTGTTTGGCGCTCTCTTATGGGGAGGACGGACGGAAATTATTTTTTGGTGAAAACGGATCACTTCCAGGTCACCTTGAACCCGCTCAAGAACGTCTTCACCGGCAATCCCGCCATCTCCAGCGAGAAGGCCAATGGCGCAGAGCGTGGCTCCGAACTTCCCGTGGATGCCATCGCCAAGCAATCCGATCCAGCGATCGTGCGCGTCGAAGGCAATCTGGCGCAAGGAACCGGGTTTTTTATCACGGATACCGGAATGATCGCGACGAATCGCCACGTAGTTCAAGGACAGTCGAGCCTGTCAGTCATCGAGCGCGACTCTCGCCGGCTCCCCGCCAAGGTCGTTTACGTCGATTCGGATGTGGACCTGGCGCTGCTCAAAGTCGACGGCTCCGGCTTTCCTCATCTCACACTGGCTGCGTTGGAGGCTGTCGCGCGCGGCGAATCAGTCGTCGCGATCGGAGATCCCGGCGGAGGAATGCCGGACACCATCACGCACGGAATCGTTAGCGGCATTGGCGCCTATCGCGAAGCGGGCAGCGGCACCTGGATTCAAACCGACGCGACCATCAATCCCGGCAATAGCGGCGGCCCGTTGCTGGATTCACAGGGCAGAGTGATCGGCATCACCGCTCTGTCGCGCGTGCGCAACGATTCCGGCGAAAATGTCACCGGCATAAACTTCGCGCTCAGCGCACAGAATCTCATCGACGTTCTGCGGCGTTTCTATCCCGCAGCAGATGGTTTGGGAGGAAAGAGAGAAGCAGGAGGGAACGCCGTCGTCAACGTCACATCGGATCCCGTCGGGGCCGATATTTACGTCGACGGCGCATTTGTCGGCAACACGCCTTCCGTGCTGCATCTCTCCGCCGGAACGCACGCCATCAAGATTCAGAGCACAGGAAAGAAAGCATGGGAGAGGCAAATGGAAGTGCTGAAGGACAGCAAAGTCACATTGAGCGCGACGCTCGGCCCGCAAACCTGATCGCTTCAGAGCATCGCTTCAGCGCGCGGCCGCTTGCAGCAACATGCTCGCCCGACGCGCCGCCCCGCGCAGCGCCGTGTATTCGTTCAGGATCACGCGCACCGGCATGGCTTCCAGCACCGCGCGAAAACGCCCCTTATTCGCAAACGATTTGAGAAATTCCGGCGTCTTCAGCTTGGGCAGGATTTTCGGAGGAATTCCGCCGCCGAGATAAACTCCGCCAATGGCCAGAACTTTCAGCGCCATGTTGCCGCATTCCGAGCCGAGGAGCGCGACGAAAAGATCAAGCGCCTTCTCGCACAGCGCGGACTTCCCTTCCAGCGCCGCCTTCGAAATTTCCCGCGATGGATCTTCTCCGGCTAATTCCTGAGCGAACCATGCAGGCTCCGCTTCGTTGCCGGTATCGCGTAGAAATTTATAAATGTTGACCAGGCCCGGACCCGAGACGATGCGTTCCCAGCTCACATGCCCAAGCTGCGCGCGCAAATATTTCAGCAAAGAGTCCTGCGCCTCATCCTCCGGCGCGAAACTCGCGTGGCCGCCTTCGCTCGGCAGTGGC
Organism: Candidatus Acidiferrales bacterium; assembly: GCA_049787175.1. GTDB lineage: Bacteria > Acidobacteriota > Terriglobia > Acidiferrales > UBA7541 > DAHUXN01. The sequence goes on from JBAQYT010000220.1 coordinate 7,896, forward strand.
CAGTGTTGCTTGCCATCCCAGTAAAGCACTCCCTCCCCCAAGCCCGTTCCCGGAGAGATGATTACGGCGTTGCCCGCCGCGCCGGGCGCGCCTGCCTGCAAAAGAGCGAAATCGCTGGACGCAAGCGTGGCAATGCCGTAGCCGTTCGCTTCCAGATCATTCAGGAGCACAACGGAAGGAATGCCGATGCGCTGCGCCAGGCGGCGCGCATCGACAACCCAAGGCAAATTCGTCGCGTGGCTCACGCCATCGCGCACGGGGCCGGCGATGCCAATGCCCGCCGCGGCCGCGTGAATTTTCTGCGTGCTGACGAAATCGGCGACAATATCGTCGAGGCTCGCATGCTCACGGCTGGGATATGTGCGCTCGGAAATTCTTTCCAGTTGCCCGCCGCGAATTTCGAAAAACGCCAGACGCGTATTCGTGCCGCCGACGTCTCCCGCGAGGATCATTGCCCGGGTTCCCGCCACTGGCGCCCGTCGCGTTCGAGCAAATCGTTCGCTTCCCATGGGCCCCATGAGCCCGCTGGATAATTCGGAAAATTGCGCGGCGGCAAAGCCTGCCACACATCCAGGATCGGTTGCACCACGCTCCAGCTCGCTTCCACCATATCCGCGCGCTGAAACAGCGTGGCGTCGCCAATCATGCATTCATAGAGGAGCCGCTCGTACCCGGTGCTAGGCTTCGAGCCGAAGTAATCCGCGTAACGAAAATCCATGTTGACCGTGCCCAATCTCACGATCGGCCCGGGAATCTTGGCGCCGAATTGCAGTGAAATTCCTTCTTGCGGCTGGATGTGCACGATGAACTGGTTGGGGGCCAGCCGCTCGACCGCCGTCTTGCGAAACAGCATGAACGGCACGCTCTTGAATTGAATGACGATCTCGCTCGAACGGATTTTCAGCCGCTTTCCGGTGCGCAAATAAAACGGCACGCCCGCCCAGCGCCAGTTGTCCATCAGCAGCTTCAGCGCGACGAAGGTCTCCGTGGACGAATTCGGGCTCACGCGCGGCTCGGAGCGATAGCCCGCCAGCCCGTTCCGGCCGTCGCTGCCCTCGCCATACTGGCCGCGCACCGTGCGCATCAGCACGTCCTGCTCGGTCAACGGCTGTAAAGCGCGCAGCACCTTGGTCTGCTCGTCGCGTACGGCGTCGGCATCGAACGAAACCGGCGGCTCCATGGTCACCAAGCTGATCAGCTGAAAAATATGGTTCGGGACCATGTCGCGCAGCGCGCCGGATTGATCGTAATAGCCGCCGCGCGTCTCCACACCCACCGTTTCCGCCACGGTAATCTGCACATGATCGATATAGCCGCGATTCCACACTGGCTCGAAAATTCCATTGCCGAAGCGGAAGGCCAAAATGTTCTGCACGGTTTCCTTGCCGAGATAATGATCGATGCGGTAAATCTGGTTTTCCTGCAGCACCTGCTCGATTTCCCGATTGAGCGCGCGCGCCGACGCCAGCCCGTCGCCGAACGGCTTCTCGTAAATGACGCGCCGCCAGCGGCCCTGCTCCTGCTGCGTCAATTGCGTTTCGCCGAGTTGCCGCGTGATTTGACCGAAGTATTCCGGAGCGGTCGCCAGATAGTAGAAATAATTCCCCGCCGTGGAATGCTCTTTGTCAATTTTCCGCAGCAGCTCGCCCAGGCCCTTGTAGGCATTCGCGTCTTCGAAGATCGCCACGTGGTGATACAGGCGCTCCGTCAGCCAGTTCACCAGCGCGGGCTCCACTTCGCTGGTCGCGAATTCGCTCAGCTCCTGACCGATTTTTTTTCGGAAGTCTTCCGTAGAGATTTCGTGCCGCCCCACTCCGACAATCGCAAACTGCTTCGGCAGGAGATTATCTTTTGCCAAATTGTAGAGCGCCGGGAAAAGTTTGCGTTTCGTCAGGTCTCCGCCGACGCCAAAAATCACCATCACGCACGGGCCCGCCGGCCGCCCGGCCTCCGTCGCGAACGCCCTCGTTTGCGGGGCGATCGCTGCGTCCGCTTTCATCGTCTCCGCGCCTCACACTGTAAGAATTTGAAAATCGAATGCAAATCCGCTTACTTGCCTGCCGCGCGCTCGATGTGTCCGCCGAACTGATAGCGCATCGCCGAAAGCAGCTTCGCTGCGAATTCGTCCTCGCCGCGCGAGCTAAACCTCTCGTAAAGCGCTGCGCTGAGCACCGGCGCAGGAGAACCTTCATCCACGGCCGCCAGAATCGTCCAGCGCCCCTCGCCCGAATCGGAAACGCGCCCCGAGAACTTCGCCAAATCCGGCTGCTCAAACAGAGCTATCGCCGTCAAATCCAGCAGCCACGAAGCGATCACGCTGCCTCGGCGCCACACTTCGGCCACGTCGGCTAGGTTGAAATCATATTGATAATGTTCCGGGTTGCGCAACGGCGTTGTTTCGGCATCCGCCTCCGAGGTTTTCTTGCCCACGTTGGCATGCTTCAAAATGTTCAAGCCTTCAGCATAGGCGGCCATCAGCCCATATTCGATTCCGTTGTGCACCATTTTGACGAAATGGCCTCCGCCGGAGGGCCCGCAATGCAGGTAGCCGTTTTCCGCGGTGCCCGCCGATTTTTCGCGGCCGGGCGTGCGCGACAAATCGCCGCGGCCCGGCGCCAGCGTCTGGAAAATCGGATCCAGATGTTTCACCACGTCGTTCGGGCCGCCGATCATCATGCAGTATCCGCGCTCGAGGCCCCAAACGCCGCCGCTCGTGCCCACGTCCACGTACTGAATGCCTTTTGCGCCCAGGTCCTTCGCGCGGCGAATGTCGTCGATGTAATACGAGTTTCCGCCATCGATCACGATGTCTCCGCTCTCCAGCCGCGGGCTCAACTCCTTTAGCGTCGCGTCCACCACGCCCGCTGGAACCATCATCCAAATCGCGCGCGGCTTGTTCAGCTTCTTGACGAACTCATCCAGCGAATTCGCTCCCGCCGCGCCCTCGCCCGCCAACTGTTTGACGTTCGCCGCGTTCATATCGAACACCACGCACTGGTGCCCGCCGCGCATCAGCCGCCGAACCATATTGGCGCCCATTCGTCCCAGGCCAACCATCCCAATTTGCATCGACTCACTCCTTTGGAAAATCGCTCCGCTCAAACCTATCGCAGGCGCAACCGTGCAATTCCCCATTTCGCCCGCCAAATCGAAATCCCGTTCGAGAATCCTATACCAGCGCGGCGCGCACGATTTTATCCAGCTCCGCCAGCCCCGCCTGAACATCCTTGCCCAGATGAACGCGCAAGGCTCTCCGGTTGCGCTCGGCGAGCACGGCAAAATCGCCGCGCGCCTGCGCCGCTTTCACGACGCCGAACGTGTACTTCTGGCCCGGCACCGGCAGATCCACAGCATCGTCGCAGGTGATTTGCAAAAACACGCCGCTATTCGGTCCGCCTTTGTACGCCTGGCCCGTCGAGTGCAAAAAGCGCGGCCCAAACCCGAGGCACGTTGCCACGCGTTTTTTGTCACGCACCACGTGGCGGATTTTCTGCAGGCTGGCTTCGTTTGCTTCGTTCATGTCAATGAACGCGAGCGTCGCGAAGTAGTCGCCCGCCTTGATTCGCGCGAGATGCGCGCGCACATACGAGGCCAGCG
>JBAQYT010000176.1:0-1898 GCA_049787175.1 Candidatus Acidiferrales bacterium
ACCACGCCCATCTACTACGTGAATGCGCGCCCTCACCTCGGCCACACGTACACAACCGTTGTGGCTGACACCATCGCGCGCTATAAGCGCATGTGCGGTTATGACGTCGTATTCCTCACCGGGACCGATGAGCACGGCCAGAAGGTTGAGCGCGCCGCCAAAGCCGCGGGCATGTCGCCGCTCGAATTCGCCGATCGCATTTCCGCCGAATACCGCGAGCTGTGGCGCGAGCTCGATCTACCGTTCGACCGTTTCATTCGCACCACCGAGCCGCGCCACGAACGCGCCGTCCAGATGCTTTGCCGCAAAGCGCAAGACCGCGGCTACATCTATAAAGGAAGTTACGAGGGCCAGTATTGCGTCTTCGACGAGATGTACGTCGATGAGCCGCTCCCCGGAAATCTTTGTCCCGAATGCAAGCGTCCCACCGAGCGTGTCCGCGAAGAAAACTATTTTTTCAAGCTCTCCGCCTTCCAGGATCGCCTTCTCCAGCTTTACGAAGAGCAGCCGGATTTCATTCAGCCCGATACGCGCCGCAACGAAGTCCTTGCTTTCGTCCGTGGCGGCCTGCGCGATCTCTCCATTAGCCGCACGTCCTTCAAGTGGGGCATTCCGTTTCCGGCTGACGAAAAGCATATTTTCTACGTTTGGTACGATGCCCTCACCAGCTACATGACCGGCGTCGGCTACGCGGACGACGAATTGCAATTCGAGCGTTACTGGCCCGCCGATCTCCATCTCGTCGGCAAGGAAATCCTCCGCTTCCACGCCGTTTACTGGCCGGCGTTCCTAATGGCCGCCGAAGAGCCTTTGCCGAAGCAAGTCTTCGCGCATGGTTGGTGGCTTTTCGCCGACGAAAAAATGTCTAAGTCGCGCGGCAACATGCAATATCCGCAGCCCATCGCGCGCGTCCTCGGCGTGGACGCCCTGCGTTATTTCTTGCTGCGCGAAATGGTCTTTGGCCAGGATGGAAATTTCAGCCGCGACTCGCTCCTCACACGCTACAACGCGGACTTGGCCAACGGTCTGGGCAATCTCGCCAGCCGTACGCTCACCATGATCCAGACGTACCTCGGCGGTCGCGTCCCAGCGCGCAATGCAAATGAAGAGAACGATCGCGATAGGGAAGTCTCCGCTCTCAAGGAAACGGTTTGCGAGGAAGTGTCCGGCTATTATGACGCGTACGAGTTTTCGCGCGTCCTCGACTCCACCTGGGGCCTCATCGCCGAGGTCGACAAATACCTCGTCGAATTTCAGCCCTGGGTCCTCGTTAAAGAAAGATCGAAGTGGGGCCGCCTCGAAACGGTTCTGTTCACGGCTTACGACGTCCTTTGCACCGTCACGCGTCTCGCTCATCCAGTTCTCCCTCACGCCACGCAGAAAATCTGGGAACAGCTCGGATATGCCACGCAGCTCGAAGCGCAGTCTCTGGCGCCCGGTTGGTGGAAAGAGCAAAGACTCGCGTCTCAAGTCGGCGCTCCCGAGGCCGTGTTTCCGCGCGTCGACAAAAAAGAAGCTTTTGAAAGGATCGAAGCCATGGAAGATGAAATTCGCAATCCCGCGGCGGCAAAGGCAGCCGCTGCGGCCGGTGCCAGCACGAATTCATCGGCAACGTCACCGGCTGCGCCCGCGCCGCCAACATCGTCCAAAATCGGCATTGAGGATTTCGCCAAAGTCGAAATGCGCGTCGGCGTTGTAAAATCCGCCGAACGCGTTGCCGGCGCCGACAAATTGCTCAAGCTCCTCGTCGACATCGGCGAGGAAGTTCGCCAGGTAGTTGCGGGAATCGCCATGGCTTACACTCCCGAGGAAGTCATCGGGAAAAAAGTTGTGGTCGTCGCCAATCTCGCGCCTCGCAAGCTTCGCGGCGTCGAGTCCAACGGCATGATTGTCGCCGC
>JBAQYT010000256.1:0-10663 GCA_049787175.1 Candidatus Acidiferrales bacterium
ATGGCGAGCGCGCCATCGAGCAGATCGTAAGGCAGCACGTTGTGCGTGATGTCGATGATCTCCGCATCCGGCTGGATGCTGAGAATGACGCCCTTCATGGACCCAACCAAGGAATCGGCTGAGCCGAAGTCTGTTGTCAGCGTGATAATTGGTCGGGCCAAGAGATCTTCTCCTGTGCAGTGTGCTTTCCCGCTTCTTTTCAAGTTTGGCAAAGACGAACGTCCAGCGCAATCTGTCCGGATGGTCTGGTTTCCTCGATTGAAAGGATTCGACTGACGGAGGCAATGGGCTGCGCCGATTTGACCGCTATACATACGAGGCGCTATCCTCGATTTGCACCCTGGAAAGCTTATGCGACACGTCTACCTGGATTACAACGCCACCACTCCCGTCGACGCGGAAGTTCTTGCCGCCATGCTTCCTTTTTTCACGGAAACGTACGGGAACGCCAGCTCGATCCATTCTGCTGGGCAGGATGCCCGCGCGGCTGTGGAATCGGCGCGCGCGTCGGCCGCTGCGCTCATCGGGGCCAAGCCTTCGGAGATCGTTTTCACCAGCGGTGGCACGGAAGCCGACAATCTGGCCATTTTCGGGTTCGTCGCCGCGTATCGCCGCGAGCGCAAGCACATCATCTGCTCTCCCATCGAACATCACGCTGTGCTGAATTCCGTCGAGGCGCTCGAAAAGCAGGGCATCGAGGTAACCTGGCTGCCCATTTCGGGCGACGGCGTCGTCGATCCTGAAGATGTTCGCCGCGCGCTGCGCCCTGAAACTATTTTGATCACCGTGATGCACGCAAACAACGAGCTCGGCACGATTCAGCCGATTGCGGAAATTGGCCACATCGCCTTCGAGTCGAACGTTTATTTTCACTGTGACGCGGTGCAGTCCGCGGGCAAACTTCCCATTGACGTGAATGAATGGAAAGCCGATTTTCTGGCGCTTTCGGCGCATAAATTTTACGGACCCAAGGGTGTGGGCGCACTTTACGTCCGCGAAAACACGCCGCTGGAGCCGCTTTTCTTCGGCGGCACGCATGAACGCGATCGCCGCCCCGGCACGGAAAACGTTGCCGGCATCGCAGGCATGGGCAAAGCAGCCGAGCTTGCGCGCGCGAAACTCCGCGACGAATCCTCGCGCCTCGCGGTTTTGCGCGATCGCCTTGAGGAAGGGATTCTTGGCGATGTTTCCGACGCGCAAGTGAACGGAAATCGCGCGCGCCGTGTTGCGAATACAACGAACTTCACGTTTGCGCACGCGGAAGGCGAGTCTCTGGTCATTGCTCTCGACCTGCAAGGCGTGCAGTGCTCGACGGGCGCCGCGTGCTCTTCGGGCGCAATTCTGCCATCGCACGTCCTGCGGGCCATCGGCTTGCCGCGCGACGAGGCTAAGTCCACTCTGCGCTTCAGTCTCGGCCGCTTCAGCACGCCGGAGGATATCGACTATGCTCTCGAAGTGGTCCCTCCGGTCATCGAACGCCTGCGCGCCATCTCGCCAACGTATCGCAAAGCAGTTCCGGCGCGGTGATTGCTGCGAAGTTGCGGCTTCCTTGCTATTCTATTCAATCAAAGGACATGCTCACGTCCACACAATCCGAGCTGACCGCTGTGGCCATGAGCGGCGGCGTGGACAGCTCCACGGTCGCGGCGCTTTTGCACGAATCCGGGGAGCTAATTGTTGGCCTCACCATGCAGCTGTGGAACCAGCGCCGTCTGCCGGAGCTCGCTGCAACGGACGGCCCCGCGCCGCATCGCTGCTGCTCGCTTGACGACGTGTACGACGCGCGCCGCGTCGCGCAGCATCTCGGATTTCCCTTTTACGTCGTCAATTTTGAGCAGGTGTTCGAAGAGCGCGTGATTCGTCCCTTCGTTGCCGATTATCTCGGCGGACGCACGCCGATTCCTTGCACGCTTTGCAACAATCACGTGAAGTTCGAGCAGTTGCTGATCACCGCACGCCAGATTGGCGCGTCGCGCGTCGCCACGGGGCATTACGCCCGCGTCCGATGGAACGCGGATTCGGGTCGTTACGAACTTCTCCGCGCCGCTGACGAATCGAAGGATCAGTCTTACTTTCTCTTTGGCCTGACGCAAGAGCAGCTTTCGCGCTCTCGCTTTCCGTTGGGTGAGTTAACGAAGTCCGAAGTGCGCGAGATCGCGCGGCGCACGCAGCTACCCGTCGCGGAAAAACCGGAGAGTCAGGAGATTTGCTTCGTGCCCACGGGCAATTACGTTCGTTTCATCAGCAGTTACTTGCGCGAACAAGGCGAGGAATTGCCGGCCGAATCGGGAGAAATTGTCACCACCGACGGCACCGTCATTGGCCGTCACAAAGGTTTGCATCGGTATACCGTCGGCCAGCGCCGCGGACTTGGTTTCGCGACGGGGCGCCCGGTGTACGTCGTCGCGCTCGACCGCGCAGCGAACCGCCTGGTTGTGGGTGACAACGACGAGCTGCTCACGTCCGTCTGTGAAGTTCGCGATGTGAACTGGATTTCGATTGCTTGCCCTTCCGAGCCGGTCCGCGCCAAAGTCAAAGTGCGCCATCGCCACGAGGCCGCTGCCGCTACGGTTGAGTCGCTCGACGCCACTACAGCGCGCATTCGGTTCGATGAGTCGCAGCGCGCCATCACACCCGGCCAGGGCGCGGTTTTCTACTCGGGCGATCTGGTGCTCGGCGGCGGATGGCTCCGCGCGGCTGAGCCTGCTTGCGGGCAGTCTTGAGCGGGAGGATGCTTCGAGGGATATTTATCGTCGCACGAACCGTCAACCATGAACCATGACGAGCTGATTTACGATTGGAACACCATAAAGGGCCGCGAAATCGCGCCCGGCCGCAAGCTCATGCTGGACGATGAGACTTTGCGCGATGGACTGCAAAATCCTTCCGTACGCGATCCCAGCATCGAAGAAAAAATTCAGATTCTCCATCTGATGGAGGATCTCGGTATTGACACCGTGAACATCGGCCTGCCGGGCGCGGGAGCTCGCGCGTGCGCGGACGTGGAGGCGCTGGCGCGGGAAATCGTTCAATGCCGAATGAAAATTCGTCCCAACTGCGCGGCGCGAACGCATAAAAACGACATTCGCCCGATTGTGGAAATCTCGCAAAAAACGGGAATTGCCATCGAGGCGGCTACTTTTCTGGGCTCCAGTCCGATTCGCCGGCTGGTGGAGGATTGGACAGTCGAACATCTGCAACGCACTACCGAGGAAGCCGTGCGATTCGCCGTGTCGGAAGGGCTTCCGGTGATGTACGTCACGGAAGACACAACGCGCGCGGATCCGCAAACGGTGAAAACGCTTTACACCACGGCGATTCGGTGCGGCGCGCGCGCGATTGTGCTATGCGATACGGTGGGCCATGCCGAGCCGCGCGGCGCGCACAATCTGGTGCGTTTTGCCATCGAAGAAATCGTGAAGCCTTCGGGAGAAAAAATTCGCGTCGACTGGCATGGGCACAACGACCGCGGGCTTTCGGTGGCGAATTCGCTCGCCGCTTTTGCGGCCGGAGCGGACCAGGTGCATGGCGCCGCGAATTCACTCGGCGAGCGCGTGGGCAACACACCTATGGAATTGATGCTCGTCAATTTGCGCCTGATGGGCCTGATCGATCGCGATTTGTCCAAGCTCAAGGAATATTCGGAAACTGTCGCGCGCACCACGCACACTGTTATTCCGCCCAATTATCCCGTGGTTGGACGTGATGCTTTCCGGACGGCAACCGGCGTGCATGCGGCGGCGATCATCAAAGCCTTCCGAAAGGGCGACACGTTTCTGGCGAATGCCGTGTATAGCGGCGTTCCTTCGAATCTGTTCGGGCTCGAGCAGATCATCGAAATTGGCCCGATGAGCGGACGCTCTAACGTGACGTACTGGCTTGAGAAACATCGCATTCCTGCGACGGAAGAACTGGTGGCCCGCATCTTCGAGGCTGCGAAACGCGCCGAGCGCGTGATGAGCGACGGCGAAATTCTGGCGCTCTGCGGTGACGCTGCGCCGAGCACCGCCGCGAAGCTTTGAGTTGAATCGGACTGCCTTGAAACCAATCCAACATCTTCATCTGATTCATCGGCCGCGATCCCTGCGGCAACGCGCGTGGATAAAATCCGTGAAAGTTTTTTTCTGGTTCGGTATGCTCATCTGGATGGGTACGCTTACCGCTCGCGCCGCAAATCCAATTGACGCCATCGCGCAGGATAAGCGAGTCGCGAAGGCTATGACCTGGCTCGACAAGAATACCGATTGGATCACCGACCAGCAGATCGCCATCACGGAGATTCCCGCGCCGGAGTTCGCCGAAAAGGAACGCGGCGCATATGTGGCCAAACTTCTTGCGGCAAACGGCCTCACCGTGCAAACGGATTCAGTCGGCAATGTGATCGGAGAGCGCAAAGGCGCTACTGCGAAAGATGTTGTCCTGGTGGTCGCGCACCTCGATACGGTTTTTCCTGCGGGCACTCCGGTGCGCGTCAAGCGCGTGCAAGGCCGCTTGGAAGCGCCGGGGATTTCCGACGACGGCGCGGGCCTGGCGGCGATTGTCGGCCTCGCGCGGGCCATGGATCAAGCAAAATTGAAGACGCAGGCAACGGTTGTGCTTTGCGCGGATGTTGGCGAGGAAGGCGAGGGAAATCTTCGCGGCATTCGCGAATTGCTGAACACCTACAAAAGCCGGCTGCGCGCGGTGATTGCGCTCGACGGCGCCGCCACGGATTACGTGACCACCGTCGCGCTTGGCTCGCGACGCCTCGAAGTGAGCATCGAAGGCCCCGGCGGCCATAGCTGGTCCGATTTCGGCATGCCCAACCCCATCACGGCATTGGCGCGCGGCATCGTGCAGTTTTCGCGCACGTCCGTGCCGGAGGATCCGCGAACGACTTTCAACTTTGGAGTCATCTCCGGGGGAAATTCCGTGAACTCGATTCCGACAGAAGCGGACGTAAAAGTGGATCTGCGCTCGGAAAATGAAGCGGAATTATCGCGCCTGGAGAGCGAACTTCGCAAAGCGTTCGCCGATGCTGTCGGCGAAGAGATGGCTGCAGCTTCCGAAGGCAGCCCGCTGAAGCTCAAAATCAGCGTCATTGGAGTCCGGCCAGCGGGAAAACTCCCTGAAGACTCGCCGCTTCTTGCTGCCATCGAAAACGCAGATCGCTACCTCGGCAACCGCTCGCGCTTGGAACGTTCTTCCACGGATGCGAATCTTCCCCTGTCGCAGGGTATTCCGGCGATCGCCACTGGCGCTGGGGGGCAGGGCGGCGGCGCGCATTCCCTCGACGAATGGTATGATCCCGCAGGAAGGGAATTGGGACTGAAGCGCGCGCTGCTTACCATTCTCGCCGTCGCGGGAGTTCAATCCTGAGAAAGAACTTTTTCATCGCTGTCTGCGCTGCCGTCCCGCTTGCTGCTGGCATTTTGCTCAGCGCCGCGCCGCGCAGCCGTGTCGGCTTCTGGAGGGGTATGCCCGCAAACGCGCAGCAAACGAACGCGCCTGCCGACCTCGTTTTGACCAATGGCGACATTTATACCGTCGATTCTGCGCGGCCTCGCGCGCAGGCGATTGCGATTCGCGGCGAAGAGATCGTCGCCGTAGGATCAAGCGAAGAAGTTCACGCCTGGATTGGCGCGAAAACGCGCGTGATCGATCTCCACGGCCGTTTCGCGATGCCCGGATTCAACGATGCTCACACGCACTTGGCCAGCGGTGGCATGGCGAAGTTGACCGTCAATTTTGAAGGCGTGAAATCGCTGGCGGAATTCCAGCAGCGAATTCGCGCGGCGCTCGGAAACTACCAGCCCGGAGATTGGATCACCGGGGGCGGCTGGGACCACACTCTCTGGCCGGAAAAGCGGTTTCCCACGCGCTGGGATCTCGACGCCGTCTCGAAAGACCATCCCATGATTTTCTCGCGCGTTGATGGGCACGTCGCCGTGGCGAATTCCCTGGCTTTACACATTGCCGGCGTAACCAAAGATACGCCCGACCGGCCTGGGAGCCACATCGTCCGGGATGCCAAGACCGGCGAGCCCAACGGAATGCTGGAAGAAGACGGCGCGATGAGCCTTGTCTACCGGCATGTGCCGCCGCCAAGCCACGACATCCGCAAACGCGCGATTGAGCTGGCCCTCGCCGACGCCGTCTCCCACGGAGTGACGTCCATTCAGGACTATTCGACGTGGGCCGACTTCTTGATCTATCGCGAATTGAAAAACGAAGGCAAGCTGCCCTTGCGAATTACGGAATGGCTGACGTTCACCGAGCCGCTCGCCCAGCTAGAACAAGAGCGCCGCGAAGGCGGCGCCACGGATCCGTGGCTGAAGACAGGTACGCTGAAAGCGTTCATGGATGGCTCGCTCGGCTCGCGCACCGCCGCGATGCTCGCGCCATATTCGGACGATCCATCCACATCCGGAATTTTGCGCATGGATCCAGCCGAGCTGAATCGTATGTCGATCGAGCGCGACAAAGCCGGTTTCCAGCTCAATTTCCACGCCATTGGCGACCGCGCCAATCGCGTGGCCCTCGATGCGTTTGCGGCTGTGCTCGCCGCCAATGGGCCGCGTGACCGCCGCGACCGCGTCGAGCATGCGCAAATCGTCGCGCCGGAGGATTTCACGCGCTTCGCGCAGTTGCACGTAATTGCTTCGATGCAGCCCGTGCATCTGCTCGATGATGAGCGCTGGGCCGGCGCGCGCATTGGCCCGGAGCGTTCTAAAGGCGCGTATGCGTGGAATACCATGCGCAAGGATGGAGTGCGCCTCGCGTTTGGCACGGATTATCCGGTGGAGGGAATCGATCCGCTGCGCGGCCTTTACGCTTGCGTCACGCGCGAATTGCCCGAGGGTGGTCCTCCAGGCGGCTGGGAACCGCAAGAGAAGTTGCCGATGAACGTATGCATTTACGATTACACGGCAGCCTCCGCGTATGCCGAATTCGAAGAAGCGCGAAAGGGCCAGCTTAAGCCCGGTATGTTCGCCGACGTTGTTGTTTATCCTGCGGACATTACGCGTATGCCGGCCGCAGAACTCCTGCGGACTTCCGTTGATGTGACCATCACCGGCGGCCGCGTCGTTTACGAACGCCACTGAGCGCCCGCGCATGAGCCGCCGCCTGCAGGCTGATTTGGCGTTGGCGTTATGCGCTCTGATTTGGGGCGCGACGTTTGTTGTTGTCAAAGACGCCCTCGCATTTGCTTCCGTTTTTTCCTTCAACGCTGTGCGCTTCACTCTCGCCGCGATTGTGATGGGAATTGTGTACTGGCGCGCGTTGCGCAAATTGGACCGGGCAACGCTCGCCGCCGGCGCGCGGATCGGGTTTTTTATGTTCAGCGGCTACGCGTTTCAAACCTTGGGATTGAAATTCACCACGCCGTCGAAGGCCGCGTTCATCACGGGCGCTAGCGTGGTGATGGTGCCGGTGCTGCTGGCCGTTTTCTGGTGGAGAAGAGTAAGCCAATGGGTGTGGACCGGCGCCGTGGCTGCGCTGATCGGCTTGTATTTCCTCACCGTTCCGCGCTCCGGTTTTTCCGCTCTGAACATAGGGGACCTGCTCGTGCTGGGCTGCGCGGTGATGTTCGCGTTCCACATTATCTTGGTGGCGAAGTACAGCCCCCGGCATTCGGTTGCCGCGCTGAGCTTCTTGCAGGTGGCGACGACGGCGGTGCTCACCGCGTTGTGTCTGCCCGTGCTGGCGGCCACGCGCTGGGAACCGCCGTTCTTGCGATGGTCGCCGAGTCTGGTCGCCGCAATTCTGATTACCGCCGTCGGCGCCACAGCACTTTGCTTTTCGCTGCAAGTTTGGGCGCAGCAATACACATCACCTACGCACACCGCCATTCTGCTGAGCCTGGAGCCGGTATTCGCGGCCCTCACTTCGCTGATTGTGGTGCACGAGCGTCTGGGCGCGCGAGTGGCAGCCGGAGCGGTTCTGGTTTTTATCGGGATTTTGCTCGCGGAATTAAAAGGGCCAGCGCAGGCCGGCGCGGATTCACCGGGCCCCGTTCGCAACACACCGTGAATTAAATTCGTGGAACGGCGTGAGTAGAGCCGGCGGCCGCCGCACATTAAGCAGCAATGGCTGTCTGTGATGTCATCTCGATGCACATAGAATCAGCCGTGGTATTGTTCGTCGCTGACTTTTTCCATCCGGCCGACGACTTTGCCGTCGAGCTGTTCCTGAATGGCGATGTGCCATTTGCGAACTCCGGGGCTGCCTCCTGCAGGTTTCTTTTACTCCGATTTGAGAGAAGCCATGTCGATGGCGAAGCGGTACTTCACATCGGACTTAAGCAGCCGCTCGTAGGCTTCGTTCACTTTCTGGATCGGAATAACTTCGACGTCGGCGGTGATGTTGTGCTTCCCGCAGAAATCGAGCATCTCCTGGGTTTCGGCGACGCCGCCGATGCTCGAGCCTGAGAAACTGCGGCGGCGCATAATCAGACCGAAAGCAGAAACGCCGAGAGGTTTCGGGGGAGCGCCAACGATGGTAAGGTCGCCGTCGCGGCGCAGCAGGTTGAGATAGGCGTTGATGTCGTGGTCGGCGGAAACGGTGTCGAGAATGAAATCGAAGCTCTCGGCGTGTTTCTGCATTTCGCCGGCATTCTTTGAGATGAGGATTTCGTCCGCACCGAGGCGGCGCGCGTCTTCTTTTTTGTTCGGCGAAGTCGTAAAAACCACGACGTGCGCTCCCAGCGCATGAGCAAACTTCACGGCCATGTGGCCGAGTCCACCGAGCCCGACAACGCCAACTTTCTTGCCTTTGGTGACGCCCCGATGGCGCATCGGCGAGTACGTTGTGATTCCGGCGCAGAGCAAAGGCGCGGCTCCCGCAAGATTCAGGTTCGAAGCAACGCGCAGGACAAACCTTTGGTCGACGACGATACTTTCGGAGTAGCCGCCGTAGGTGACGCCGCCGAGGTGCTTGTCTGGCGAGTTGAAGGTGAGTGTCACGTTGGGGCAGAACTGTTCGAAGCCGGCGCGACACTCGGGGCAAGTGCCATCCGAGTCGACCATACAGCCGACTGCCGCGAGGTCGCCAGGCTTGAATTTGGTGACAGCAGAGCCGGTTTTGGTCACGCGGCCGACAATCTCATGCCCTGGAACGATCGGGTACACCGTGGGCATGAATTCGCTCCACTCATTGCGCACGGAGTGAAGATCCGAGTGGCAGATGCCGCAAAAAAGGATTTCGATCTGCACATCGTGTTCGGTTGGATCGCGCCGCGGGATAGCGGCAAAGGCCAGCGGCGATTTGCTACTGGCAGCAGAATAAGCTTTCGCTTTGTACATGAATGGACCTCGGTTGGAGTCGTCTAGGTTTAATTGGATGCGCGGTCTTGGGCCAGGTTTCCGCTGATGTCATTTTTAATGGTCACGCATTTTGCGCATGGAGAATGCCAATCGCGCCGATCAGTGCAGCGGGACACGCAGATCGAGTGGGTGGGGAAGTTGCACGTTGAGCATCGTATTGTCGCCGGTTAGGCGAACCTCAATTCGTTCGGCGGGCCCAAGGTCGCGCATGTCCCAGTCGGTGCTGGCCAGCGCGGGTTCCGTTGCGGAAGGATCGACGCTCTGAAAATTCTTGCCATGCGGCTGGACCTGCGCAGCCGAAATTTCGAAAACCTGCTTCGTCTTAGCGTCGAGCATCAAATAGCGATTGTCGAGTTGCACCAGCACGCGGGTCTTTTTCTTGTCGTCTTCCAAAACGCTCCAGTTTTTGGGTGGTTTTCGCCCGGTGACTTCGAGGATCGCATTGTTCACAGGTTTCCAGATAATGGGTTTGTTTGCCGCGAACGCGCGCGGCAAATTCGCGAGAGAAAGGAGCAAGAAAGCCGCTGGCAGTGTCATCCAGAGTACTTTTTTCTTTGTGGGCATCAGTAGACGCTCGATTCGCGCTTGCGGCCAGTATAGTCGATATATATGGTTTTTAGCTCGGTGTAAAAATCCAACGCGGCGTGGCCAACTTCCCGCGGGCCAATGCCGGTATCTTTGACGCCGCCGAAAGGCACATGCGCTTCGCCGCCGACGGTGGGCGAATTGACGTGCGTGATTCCCGTCTCGATGCGGTCGATGAATTCGAAAATCCGCGTGGCATTGTTGGTATAAATGGAGCTGGCGAGGCCGTAGCGGGAGGAATTCGCGGCCGCCAGCGCTTCGTCGAAATTGTTCACGCGAATAATGCACAGCACGGGGCCGAAGATTTCTTCTTGCGCGATGCGGCTGTTCACGGGAACGTGGTCGAAAATCGTGGGCGCGATGAAATAGCCTTTGTCGTAGGCGCCGCTGGTCAGGCGATGGCCGCCCACGACGAGCTGGCCTTTCTGTTTTCCGATCTCGATGTACTTGAGAACGGAATTCATTTGGTTCTCGTCGACCGAGGGGCCCATTTCGATGCCCGGTTCCAAGCCATTGCCGGCCTTGAATGTCTTGGCGCGCTCCACGAGCATGCTTACGAATTTGTCAGCGATACTTTCTTCGATGATGACTCGGCTGGTCGCGGTGCAGCGCTGTCCCGTGGAAGCGAATGCGCCAAAGAGAACCGACGGTAGCGCAAGCGAGAGGTCAGCGTCCGATAAAATAACGACAGGATTTTTGCCGCCCATCTCGCATTGCACTTTTTGCATGCGCTGCGCGCCGGATGCGTAAATCCGGCAGCCGATTTCCGTGGA
>JBAQYT010000033.1:0-7531 GCA_049787175.1 Candidatus Acidiferrales bacterium
GATGTCGCGTTCCGTGTTGTAGAGATACGGCGCGATGCGTATCGCATTTTCGCGCAGGCTGACGATCACTTGCGCGCTCCGCAATTTCTCGTAGAACTCTTTGGTGCGCTCAGGCTTGCGCGCCGCAACGCACACGAATGAACCGCGATTTTCCGCCGCGGCTGGACTGGCAAGGATGCACGTATCCCGAGGAAGACGCTCGATGAGCTGCGCAACGAGATGCTGGTTGTGTTCGGCAATCGCCTCGATGCCAACGCGCTCGATAAACTCGAGCGACGCCTGCATCGCCGCCAAATTCGTAAACGCGGCAGTCTCCGGTGCGTCCCAACGGCTTGCTCCCGGCACTGCGGTGAAATGGTCGAGCGATAGCGAATGGAAATTACGCGCGCCCTCCAAAGCCTTCCAGTAAAAAGGCCCGGGGCGCAGTTTTTCCATGGACTCACGACGCGCCCAGAAAAAACCCGTGCCGTAGGGGCTTAACAGCCATTTGTATCCGGAGCTGACCGCGAAATCCGCGCCGATCGCGCGCAAGTTGATGGGGATCCCGCAGGCACACTGGCTCATGTCGAGCAAAAGCAACACGCCCGCTTGGCGACACGCCTCTGCGAGGCGCTCCGCATCGAGCAGCGATCCGTCATCAAAACGCACGAGGCTCGCCGAAACCATTCGCGTTTGAGGAGTGAACCGCTCGATATAGTCGCTGGCGCGCAGAAACCGATCGCGCGGCGTAACGATTTTTACGCGAAAACGGCCGGCATCGGCGAGCGGCATGAAGGTGGAAAAATGCGCGGGAAATTCACCGCGGCCAATGAGAACTTCATCTTCAGGTTGCCAGCCGAAATTAGAGGCGACAACCATCATGCCGCTGCTGGCGCCTGAAGTGATGGCAAATTCGTCGGCATCGCCATGGAGCAAACGCGCAAGCAAGCCACGAATGCGGTCCGGCAAGCCGAAGTATTCTCCCTCCGGCAAGCGATGCGGCAATTTTTTCCATTCCAGCGCTGCCTGCGATGCGCGGACGGACTTTAGCGGGAGAGGCCCCTGGCCCGCAGCGTCCAAGTACGCGACTCCTTCGAAATCACCGAATTCGGAACGATAGTCCATGCGAGCGCTCCTATTTAGAAATGAGTTCGGAGATCACGAAAACTAGAAATGAGAATCAGTTTTCCCGAGCCGCTTTCGAGCTCAGCGTGCTCAAGAACCCAGGTGGCGTGATGAGGAACAAAAACCGCATTCAGGCCAGCCTGCAACGCCGGATTGATGTCGCTCCGCGGGCTATTTCCAATCATCCAGCCATTCGATTTGACGATTTTGAATTGCTGAACGACGCCCTCGTACGCGGCAAGATTCTTTTCCGGCACAATTTCGACGGCTTCAAAATAGCGCGCCAGCCCGGAACGTTCCACCTTGGCGGCTTGCGCGGCAGCCTCGCCCTTGCTCAACAAGATCAGCCGATGGCGCCCGCTCAAATAGGAGAGGGTTTCCGGGACGCCATCGAGAATGTGCGGTGGAGTGCCCTCGAGGTCCACGGACATTTTCTCGATTTCCTGAACAACTTCCTTGCGGGCTGTGCCGCCGGCGAGCTTCAGATAGGTGTCCTCCAGGGAACGGCGAAAGGAGCGAACCCCATAGCCGTGCTGGAGAATATTGCGGCGCTCGGTTTCATTGAGGATGTGTCGGCAGTATTCGGGCGTGTAACTG
Organism: Candidatus Acidiferrales bacterium; assembly: GCA_049787175.1. Lineage (GTDB taxonomy): Bacteria > Acidobacteriota > Terriglobia > Acidiferrales > UBA7541 > DAHUXN01. The sequence continues at coordinate 1,702 of JBAQYT010000033.1, forward strand.
AGGTGCCCGAGGCAGGAGAGAAAGCGGCTGATGGTTTGCTCGAAGAAAATATTATTTTCCCAGAGCGTGTCGTCAGCGTCGATCAATATGGTTTGCCGAGCCATAATCCATTTGCGCGCCCGTAGTCCCGCGGGCAGGCGCACCTCCGAACGAGCAATAGCTTCCGGGCGAAATGCGCCGGAATCAGGATGCCTTACGCACGCCTGCGACGAGCCGTTCAAGGATGCCCTTCGCGAGGCTTTGCGCTCCGCCAAATTGCGCAAGATAGTCTTGAAAATCGCGATTGAGCTCGAGAGCCTTGGCCGGTTCGAGTCTCGTGCGCAAGATCATGTCGCGCAGATGCACGGGATGAGGAAGCACGACATCATCGCGCAACTCTTGCAAAGCGGTTTCCGGATCGTAATGATACATATATCCTCCGTACGGAAAGAAACATTGTAACGCGGACGGAGGGGAAATCAGGCAGCGGCAGGCAGAAATTCGTAGCGATCGATGCTGGCGGCGACGCCAGGAATGTCCGCACGCTGCTCGACGCGCAAAATCCTGGCCGCGCAACGAATACGCACTTCACCGGCGAGAGTAATTTGCTGCGGCAAGGTGAGAACGATCTCGACGGCACTGCCCTCTTCCGGAGGCGAATCCATCATGAAATAAACACCGCGGAAACTGACGTCACGCGAATGCGCGACTTTTTCTTCCATCGTTCCGTTGTGCGTGAAGCGAACAAGCAAGGGAAGGGCCATGTTAAAACGGCGAGCGTTGCGACGGTCCGTGGTTTCCTGATCCATCCATCCTCTCAGACGCCGCCAAAATTGCCTTAACCCTAACACCGGAGAGGCACAGGCGCAATTGTTTTTGCTGTGGGCTCGCGCGAAGCGAGCTTGGCACGCGACGTGCGTCCAGTTAGACTGCGGAGTTCGAGGGTTTTCAAATGGCAGAAGCGTTTCACCGAAGCTTTTTTCTCAACGGGCCTGCAGGGCGGCTGGAGGCGATGCTGTGGACGGCGCCGAAAGCAGAAACAGAACCGCGGCGAGTCGCGGTCGTTTGCCATCCTCACCCGCTCTTCGGCGGAACGATGCACAACAAAGTCGTTTTTCAACTGGCGAAAAGTTTGCATCAAGAGGGCGCGCCCGTACTGCGCTTCAATTTTCGCGGCGCGGGGCTGAGCGAGGGCAAGCATGACAAAGGGCGCGGAGAAATCGGAGATGCGCAGGCGGCGCTGGATTATCTGGCGACGGAATTTCCGGGCACGCCGATCCTGCTGGCGGGGTTCAGCTTTGGCGCGTATGTCGGATTGCGCGCGGGATGCACGGATGCGCGCGTGAAGGAACTTGTGGGCGCGGGACTGCCGGTGAATGACTCAGACCTGTCGTATCTGGTGGAATGCAGGAAAGCGAAACTAATTTTGCAAAGCACGCACGACCAGTACGGCTCGCGCGAGCGCACCACAGCGCTTTACGAAAAATTGCCGGAACCAAAGAAACTGGCGTTCATCGATGCGCCGGATCATTTCTTTGCCGGGAAGCTTCCCCAAATGGGCGAGGCGTTTGAAAAGTGGCTGCAGGAACAGGATAGAGAGAATTGAAGGCGCTATGCGCCTTTACTGAGGCCCGGTAAAGATACGGCGGAATTGTTCCTGCGAGACGGGCGGAATTCCCGCGAGCTTCAGATTCGCTTTGACGTGATCGACCCGCTTCATTCCTACCAACGCCGCCGAGATGCCTGGCGCGGAACGCACAAACTGCAAGGCGCACTCGATGTCGTTGCGAAGACCCAGCGCGGTGTGAATGGACGGAGAGATTTTGCCGACGAGATGCGTCTGCAGCAACGAAGCGCTGGCCACCAAGGCAATGCCGAGCTCGCGCGCAGCTTGAATCGTCGAAACGGTTTTCCCGCCGACAATTTGATTCGGGCGAATCAGCGCTTCCGGCATGGCGATATTGAAGGGCAGCTGAACGAAACGAAAATGATGCTCGTTCCCGGCAACCTGGCGCGCGAGCCCGCACATCGCTTCGAGCGACAAATAACCTTGCGCGCGCGGATCGTCGCGGAAGGCATTCCAGGTGGCAAGTCCGTATGCGCGGATTTTGCCCGCCGCCACCGCTGATTCAAAAACTTCAAACGCCGCGGCTATGCGGCCGTGCAATACGTCGCGGGAAACCTCGGAGAGTTGCGTTTCCGGATTGTGCAGATAAAAAACATCGATGCAGGAAAGCCCCAGATTGCGGCGGCTTCTCTCGATTTGATCATCGATGTAGCGCGGCGCGATGCAATGGCATCCTGCGGCGATGTCGTCGACGGAGAAAATTTCCTTGGAAATGAATTCGCGATAAAAATAAGCGTTGGGATCAGCGGGCATTTCCCCGTCGGGCGTGAGGAAGCCAGCCTTGGTGCAGACCACGACGCCGTCACGAGCGAAACCAGCCGTAGAAAGAGTGCGTAACGCGGCGCCTACGGAGCGTTCGCTGCGCTGCATACGATAATTGATGGCAGAGTCGATGACATTCACGCCGCCCCAAACCGCGGCGACGATCGCTTCGCGATAGTCCATGTCGGTGGCGGCGTCAGGTTCGCCGAGATAGGTGCCGATGCCGATCGAGGAAACTATCAAGCCCTGGCGTTCGCGGAAGTGCCCCGCGGCGGCGAGCGCTTCGAAGCGAGCGGCGAAGCGGCGCGTGCCTTCGAGAGTGGCGAAACCAGGCGTAAGTGAATTTTCGGCAGCCATGCCTGTTGAAAAATGCAAAGATAAACGGCCGCTGAGTATAGCAGACGTTTTGCGCACGATGAGGCCAGCGCGAGGAACGGTTGCCCTTATTCCAATTCCAAAGCGCGAGAGGTCATGTTTCCCGGCGGCTCACCACCGGCCACAGCCTGCGCAAGAATAAGCTGACGCGCCTCCACGCGCAGCCGCGGCAACTGACGGGCAAAGATGAAACCACCGATGATGGCGCCGAAACCGCCGAGAGCCACGGTCCACTGCGCGCCGATTCGGTTCCCCAACGCACCAGCGAGCAGCGAGCCCAGCGGCGCCATGCCCATGAACATCATCGAATAGACCGCCATGGTGCGCCCGCGGAGGCGATCGGGAACCATGGCTTGGATCAAAGTGTTCGACGAAGCCATTTGCACCATCATAAAGAATCCTACCGGCACCAGGAAAGCAACCGAAACCAAGTACCAGTGGGAGAAAGAGAAAAGAATCAGAGCGGCGCCGAAACCGACACAAGAAAAAGCAACCCAGCTCCCAAGCCCCTTAAGCCCCGTGCGCGAAGCGAGAACCAGAGCACCGGTGAGCGCGCCCACGCCTGTGGCACCCATCAGCATACCGAGCGTGCGGGCATCCCCATGGAGAATGCGCGCCGCGAAAATGGGCATCAGCACGGAATAGGGCATGGCCACGAGGCTCACCAGCCCGAGCAGCAGAAGCAAAGCGAAAATCGGCATGGTATGGCGGACGAAACGAAAACCTTCAGCGATGTGCTCCAGGGCTGAGGCCACGGGTGCTTGCACCGCGCGCCGATTGATTTTCATCAGCAGCAAGCCGGCGATGACGGCAGTGTAGCTGACGGAATTCGCGAAGAAGCACCATCCCTCGCCGATGCTTGCGACAAGAATCCCAGCTATCGCGGGACCGATGACGCGCGCTCCATTGAACATCGACGAATTCAGCGCGATGGCATTCATCAAGTCTTCGCGGCCCACCATTTCCACCAGAAAAGCCTGGCGTGCGGGAATGTCGAAGGCATTTACGACCCCCATCAGGGAAGCGAGGGCGATTACTTCCCAGACCTTAACGCGGCCGGAGATGGTCAGCGCCGCGAGAATGCCAGCCAGCACCATCGAACTTGTCTGCGTCGCAATCACGATACTGCGACGATTCAAACGGTCGGCGGCCATGCCGCCCAAAGGCGCAAGCAAGAACACCGGTATCTGGCCGGCGAAGGCGACCGTGCCGAGCAGAAGCGATGAACCAGTCAGGCGATAGACGAGCCATGCCTCGGCGACGTTGTCCATCCATGTGCCGATGAGAGAGATGAGCTGCCCGCCAAAAAACAATTGGAAGTTGCGATACTGCAGGGCGCGAAACATCACCGACCAGCGGGAAGACGGAGGCGGGCTGGTGGTTGCCGGAGTCTCTGCGGTCAATTCTTCAGGCATTTTTGTTTTCGACTACGGAGTCTCCTGCGCAGCAGCTAAGACGCGAGCGCAGGCGCGAAGAATCCTACGATAGGGCCAGTCAGCATCACGGAATAATATCTCGCCCGCGCGCGGCTTAGAGTAAAACCAACGAGCGAGAATCGAGAGATGTTCTTCGCGCTGGGCGGACGCGTCGAGACCTTGCGGTTGAGGAACGCCAGCCTCCGCGCCGTGCTTTGTTTTCACCTCCGCTTTCATTGTATCGCAAGGCTCGGCCTGAGGTGCGCGTTCGGCCAGCGGAAGTTTCTGGAAATGCTGGCGGAGGATTTCTTCCACGGATTGCGGCCGACTGAGTTCATCGAAGCAAAGAAAAAAAGGCTCAGTGAAAACGCCATCCACGATGGTAAAAGCGGCGACAGTCTTTTCGCGGGCGGCGCGCTGCAGGATGACGGCGCTTAAAGTGTCCACGCGCCGAACGATTTCCGGCAAGCCGTGGAATACGCCGCCGACTTTTTCGATCCGTTTGTGCAGCATTGCCGCGTGTTCGAAATCCGTGGCTTCGCTGGCCGACTCGCGTTCCCGCTCGATTGAGGCGATAAGAGATGCTCCTTGCGAGTCGAGCGTTTCGACCACGCGCGCGACCTCGGAGCCATATTCGTCTTTCGTGCAGCCGGCAAAACATGGCGCCAAACACATTTTCATTTCGGAGTAGATGCAGCCCGGAAAATCAGGATCGCGGCGGATCTTGATCTGACAGCGGCGAATTTTGAAGAGATCGAGAAAGCGGCTGGCAAAACTTTCCGCCACGCGTCGCGAGGCGAACGGGCCAAGGTAGAAGCCGCCATCGCTGAAAATGTGCCGCGTGACATAACAGCGCGGATAGGCATTGCGCAAATTGACTTTGAGGAGCGCGGGCGGTCGCAGGCGCAAAATATCGCGATAGCGATTGGGAAAGCGTGCACGAGCATGCTGGTACAGCGCAAGGATCTGCTCGAAGCGGGAGCCCGTAATGCGATAGCGAAAATCCGCCGCAACTTCCCGCAGATTGAGCCGCTTCGATGCGGGATCCGGGCTTCGCAGAAGCCGTTCCGCGGCCCGGCGAAGATCGGCGGTGCGAGCTAAATACGGGCGGGCCGGCGAAGCGTCATTGAGTGGCCGCGTTTCGATCAGGAAAATTCCGGGGCGAGACGGCAGGGCGGAAAAGAACGGCTCGTCCTTCGATGGATCAAACTTCAGTTCGGCTTTGAATGGCAGCACAGCGGAAGGATACACGAAGGTTTGCAAGCACTGAACTGCTTCCGAGAGACGGGAGCAATCAGAAGGTTTTCAATACCCAAGAGGCGATGACCAGGCGCTGAATCTCGCTGGTGCCTTCGTAAATTTCCGTAATGCGGGCGTCGCGATAATTGCGTTCGACGGGATATTCGCGGCTGTATCCGTTGCCGCCATGAATCTGGATGGCTTTGTGCGTGACGCGCGTGGCCATTTCCGACGCGAAGAGCTTGGCGATGGACGCTTCCATGGAAAATCTTGCGCCGGTGTCCTCTTTCCAGGCTGCCTTGCGCACAAGCAGGCGCGCGGCGTCAATTTCCGTGGCCATGTCCGCGAGCATGAATTGAATGGCCTGAAAATCGGCGATGGGATGGCCAAAGGCTTGGCGCTGTTGCGCATAGGAAAGCGCCGCGTCAAAAGC
>JBAQYT010000178.1:0-4793 GCA_049787175.1 Candidatus Acidiferrales bacterium
TGGCAAGGAATCCAGGCGTGGCGCGCTCGATTTTCAATTCTTCGACGCGCTGGCGGCGCTCGCGCTCGAATTCGCTCGGAAGGAACGAAGCGTGCTGGGCGAGATCGGCGACCATGGCGAGAATGCCTTCGGCAAATTCCGAGAGGCCGGAAATGGCGATGGCGCTGGAATCCGCACCGGCCATCGTGCTGAGGCTCGCTCCCATGCGGCGCAAATCTTCTTCGATTTGGCGGCTCATGCGTGAAGCGGCGCCGGTGCGAACCACGCGAGCGGTGAGTTCGGCAACGTCAGGAGAGCGGCGGGAGACAAGCGCGTTCCCGGAGCGAAAAAACAATTCGACGCCGATTTTCGGAAATGTGCGCTGTTCGGCGAGGACAACTTGCATGCCGTTCGAAAGCGTGCGAACGGTGCGTTGCGGCCAAGCAACGGAGCGCTCCGGGCCGAGCGCGGGCGGAGTTGCGGGAATTGCCGGATGCGAGGACGCGGCGGTCATTGGATTACTCCCTGAACGGTTCCCTGTTCTGCTTGCTTTTGAGCGATTGGCTTGCGAATCAGGATGGCGCGATTTTCGCGCGACAAATATTTTTGCGCCACGGCTTGAACTTCGGCGGCAGTGACGGCCGATAATTTTCCGAGGATTGTGTTGATGCGCTGCGGATCGTTGTCGAAAAGAGTGAAACACGCGAGAGCGTGCATCAGACCGAAGCGCGGCACGCCGTTGCCGCCCGATTCCAGCATGGAATAAAAATCAGCCCGAAGTTTTACCTGCACTTGCTGGAGCTCGTCATTGCCGATGCGATTGTCGCGCACGTCGCGAATCACTTCGTCGAATGCGGCGATGGCAGCGCCGGCTGAATATTCGGACTTATGGAACATTGTGGTGATCAGAAGCGTGGGCCCGTTGTAGTCAATGGCGCCGCCCGAGGAATCGTTAATGCCGCCGCCGGTGTCGAGGGCGATCTGTTTTTCGAGAACGAGGCTGCGATAGACGCGGCCTGCGCGCCCTCCATGGAGAACACGATCGAGAATCACGGCGGCATACCAATCCGAGTCGTGGCGTTCCGGAGCGTGATAGCCAATGGCAAGAGCGGGAATCTGAGCAAATTTTTCTTCGACTTCACCGCGGCGCTCCTCGCGCTGCGGTAATTCGTTGGTGTCCGCGACGGGAAGAGCAGGTTGACGCGGAATGTCGTCGAAGTAGCGACGAGCGAGGCCGAATGCTTGCTTTGGATCGACATCACCCACCATGAGCAACACGGCATTGTTGGGAGCGTAGTAGGTATGGAAAAATGCGCGAACATCGGCGAGCGACGCGGCGTCAAGATCCGCAAAATCGCCGTAAAAATTATGCGCGTTGGGCCAGTTGCGAAACGCGACGGGCGGCAGATCGAGCCAAGGAAAGCCGCCGTAGGGCTGATTCAAAACGTTGACGCGAACTTCTTCTTTGACGACATCACGCTGATTGCGAAGATTTTCGTCGTCGACCTTGAGAGCGCGCATGCGATCCGCTTCGAGCCACAGAACGCGTTCGAGAGCGTTGGACGGAACAACCTCATAATAATTCGTCAGATCGTAATTCGTGGATCCATTCAGGACGCCGCCGGAGGAGTTGATCAGGCGAATGTGCTCCATTTTGCCGGCGTGCTCGGAGCCCTGGAACATCATGTGTTCGAAAAGATGGGCGAAACCGCTGCGGCCGCGGGGCTCGAGACGAAAGCCGATTTGATAGTAGACACCGATGGTGGCAATGGGCGCGGAATGATCGGGCGAAACCACGACGCGCAAGCCATTCGAAAGGGTCTCGGTCTCCACAGGGACTTGAAATTGCGACAAGTTTCCTCCTTACAAGCTGCTCAACGATTGTTATACCGAGCTACGCACTGTACAAGGACTTCTTGATGAATGCTCAAGAGAATGCAGCGGCAACAATACGGCCGACCTCGGCGAGAGCGGCGGAGCGATCAGCGTCCGACGCGCGTGAGCCCGTGAAATAAGCCGTCACAAGGATGGGCGGGCGATTCGGCGGCCAGCAAATTGCAATGTCGTTTGCTGAACCGTTATCGCCTGTGCCAGTCCTGTCTCCGATGCGCCAGGAGGGCGGGAGCCCGGCGCGCAGCCTTGCTGCGCCGGTCGTGTTGGCAACGAGCCAAGCTTCGAGCTGGCTGCGTGAATCCTCAGAGAGAGAGCGTTTGTCGAGTAGAAGCGTTTGCATATCATGGAGCATGGCAGAAGGACTGGTGGTGTCGCGAGGATCTCCTGCTATGCAAGTGTTCGCCGAAGGTTCGTAGCGATCGAGACGGGTTACGGGGTCGCCAAGCGAGCGGACGTAGCGCGTCACAGCCGCGGGGCCGCCTGCTGCACCGAGAAGAAGATTGGCTGCGGTGTTGTCGCCATATTCGACGGCCGCGGCGCAGAGAGCGGAGATAGTCATGTCGCCTTCTTGCGCGTGCGCTTTCGTGATGGGCGCATAGTCGAGGAGATCGGATTGCGTGTAATGGATTACGCGGTCGAGTTTTTCGTGGTGCGCATCGACGCGAGAGAGAATGGCAGCGACAAGCAAGAATTTGAACGTGCTGCACATGGGGAAACGTTCGGAGGCACGGTGTGCGATGCGATGACCGTTTCCCGTGTCCAACGCGGCGACGCCGAGGCGGCCGCCGAGGCGAGTTTCGATGGAAGCGAACTGCTTTTCGGGGCTTGGCGCACCAGCTATTGTCTGAAATCTCTCCCGCGGCAGATTCAGAATGGGAATAAGTGTAGCTGCGCCGAGCAAAAGCGAACGGCGAGTCAGCTGAGGCGGTGAATCGTGCGGGAGATGCTTCATTTTTCCTCCGAGCGATTCGACAAGGCGCGATCGAGATGACGAAGCGTTTCCTCGGGATGAGATGCGAGCAAGCGCGCGGAAAGGCGAGCGAGCGCGGAATATGCTTGCTGAATTTCCGCGGGCTTGCCGGACAGGGCGGCTCCGTGCCGCGCGACGGTGGAAAAATCGCCGCGCGCGACGGGACCGGTCCAGGATTCCTTTGCGCCGAAGCGCTCGAAATTCGCGAGCGTCTGGCGGACGAGCGGCAGAAGAGCCATTTTCGCACGACGCCGCGAAAAACCGACATCTATCAGAATGCGCATGGCGCATTCGATGATGGCAAGAAGAGAGGGCGAGGCGAAGGTGCCGCCAGCGTGATAGGCAGCCTTGGCGTCGGCACGCACGCTGACGGGAATGCCGCCTACGGCGCGGGCCATGCGGCGCGCGATGCGCTGGGCCCGACGGTCGCCATGGATAGCGAAGACGACGCCTTCGAGAGGCGGCGAGATGCGCCCGCTGAACGTCTGCAGCGGATGGATGGCACCGGTGGCAGCGCCGCGACGCGCCAGAGGAGCGAGCACGGAGTCATCGAGCGCGCCACTGGAGTGCAGGACGATTTTGCCGCGCCATTCGTCACCGCCGATGCGCGCGAGCTTGACGGCGACTTGGCGAATGGCGTCATCGGGGGTTGCGATCAGGATAATGTTTGCCTGAAGCACGCGGCTCGAAATACCCGCGAGCGCGTAACCAGCGCCAATCGCGCGAACCGCAGCACGCGCCGAGGCCTCTGAGCGCGCAACAACAGCAGCAATTTTCCAATCGACGCGGCGCAGACTGCGAGCCAGAACGCGTCCGAGGCGCCCGGCACCTACAATGGAAAGAGTGGCTGGCATCCCGCGTGATAGGATAGCGTTTTCGCCGTTTCCGTGCCCGGGAAAAATCGACTTGCACACTGCAGCAACGGTTTTTTTTGCGATTCTGGCCCTCTTCTGGATTGTCTCCACAGTGATGACGTCCCGGGGAATGGCGAGCATTCCTTCGCTGACGGCGATTGCGCCGTTCGCGGGGCCGGCATTCCCGCGAATTTCGATTCTTTTCGCGGCGCGCGATGAAGCGGAAAAGATGCCCGCGGCGCTCAGTTCCCTGCTGAAGATGGACTATCCGAATTACGAAGTGATTGCGGTGGACGACCGGTCCGCGGACGCGACGGGGAAAATTCTAGATGAGTTTGCGGCGAGAGATGCGCGGCTGAAGGCGATCCACGTCACGGAATTGCCGAAAGGATGGCTGGGGAAACCGCATGCGCTGGCGGGAGCGTACGAAAAAGCGAGCGGCGAGTGGTTGATTTTCACCGATGCGGATGTGCAATTCGCGCCGGATTTGGTGGGGCGGGCGCTGGCATTTGTCGAGCGCGAGCGAGCGGATCATTTGACGCTGCTCGTCCGACTGGATTTGCGGGGATTCTGGGAGCCGGTGGCGCTGGGATATTTGGGCGCGTGTTTCGCGTTGATGCGTCCGTGGAAAACGAGAGAGCCGAAATCGAAAGCTTACATGGGAGTGGGCGCGTTTCAGATGATACGGCGCGCGACGTATGAGGCGATCGGCACGCACAAGCGGCTGGCGATGGAAGTTGTGGACGACATGAAGCTGGGGAAACTGGTGAAGATGGGAGGATTTCGTTCGATTGTGGCGCCGAGCGAACATTTGGTGCACGTGCGCTGGCAGGAGGGATTTGGAAACATTGTGAAAGGGCTGACGAAGAATATGTTTGCGGGATTTGGATTTAGTAGCGTGTTCGCGCTGGCGGTGGCATGCAACACGCTGCTGTTGAGCGTTGTGCCGGTGCTGGGAGTGATTTTCGCACGAGGAGCGGCGCAGATTTGCGCGGCGGTGGCGATGGTTGCCGCGATGATATTTGAGGCGCTGCTGATGCCGCGCGCGAAAGCGTCGAGATGGTTTGGCATGACGCACGCGCTGGGCGCGCTGGTGA
>JBAQYT010000179.1:0-15052 GCA_049787175.1 Candidatus Acidiferrales bacterium
TTTTTCCCGGGCGGTGGTGACCTCCGGCCAGTACAAGCCACGCCTGCAACCGTCTATCAAGCGGCATCCCTTTCGAAAACGCTGGCGGCGGTGGCTTCACTGTGGATCGTGCAGCATGGTCAGCTAACACTTGACGCGGACGTGACGAACTTACAGACCTCCTGGAAGCTTCCTCCAGGAAAGCAAACGGCCGCGAATCCTGTAACTCTCAGAAGATTGCTGGGGATGACAGGCGGTACAAATGTACACGGTTTCGCTGGCTATGCGATCAACTGCACTTCGTCGTCCTGCCCTCTACCGACGCTGACTCAAATCCTCAACGGGACGAATCCCCCGGCAAACAACGCCGCGATTCAGGTCACAGTTACCCCCGGCACGCAGTGGACTTATTCAGGCGGCGGCTACGAGGTTGTGCACTCTCTGCTTCAGGACGTTAGCGGCGGCAGTTCATACGCCTCAATCGTTCAGAACAACATTTTGACTCCTCTGAACATGACAAGTTCCACGGTCACGATTCCGTTGCCAAATGCGCAGTTGGCTCAAGCGGCTGCCGGTTTCATTGCCCCGAACGGTCAAATTGCAAACCTATGGAATACCTACCCCGAACTTGCCGCTGCGGGATTGTGGACGACGCCGTCGGATATGGCTCGATTACTGCTTGAGATTTCCGTAGCGTATGAGGGAGGAAAGGGTGCAGTGCTTACACAAGCCAGTGCCCAGGCGATGATGACGCAGGTGGATTCTAGTCAATACGGGCTCGGCGGCGCAGTGCGCAATCCGGGTACAAACAACGTCCTATTCATGAAAAATGGGTCGAACTTGGGGTTTACGAGCTGGTTTTTGGTTTATCCGCAGATAGGAAGTGGGCTGGTCATCATGACCAATTACGACGAGGACACCAACACACCCGCAAACTGGACAAACCTTTTCGGTTCCGCTGCATCGGCTGCGGTAACCGGCCTCGGCTGGTCGAATTTTCCGGGACTAGCAGACCAAGGGTAAAGGCCGGAACCCTCATTACGAGTCGATGCCGCACCGCGAATACGATCACGGCGCAGAGCACGATCGCTGAAATGCTCTTCCATGGACTCGTCATTCCTTCTCGTCGCACAAATTTGAATCGCACGGCCTAACTATATAAACTGAACAAACTGCACCAAACGTTCACTCAAGGAATCGGAGGAATAACGTGGCCGGCGGAATGATAAGTTCCATGCGCTCCTTTCGCCAGGACACCTCCGTCTTGAATCAAAAAGTCAAGCCAGGGACGGCGAAGCGCACATTGGCATTTGCTGCTCCGTATACAGGGCTACTCTCGCTATTTCTCTTTGTCGTCGTTCTGGACGCTGCCATCGGCGTCGTGAATCCGCTTCTCTATCGCGACATCATCAATAATGGAATGCTCAAGGGAAACACTCCGCTCATTATCAAGCTCGCTCTTCTGGTGGCCGGTTTTGGCCTTTTGGATGCGATGTTTGGGCTGACGCAATCCTACTTGTCCGCAAAAATTGGCGCTCGCATCGTACTCTCCCTGCGAACCAAGCTCTTCGAACATATCCAGCAAATGCCACTCGCATTTTTCACGCGGGCGCAAACGGGAGCTTTAGTCAGCAGGCTCAATGGCGATGTCAGCGGAGCGCGAACCGCGTTTACCGACCTTCTCTCCAATGTTGTCGGCAACATCATCACGGTGGTCTTAATCCTGGGAGCCATGTTCGTCCTCTCCTGGCGCATCACGCTGGCAGGCCTCATTCTGATTCCATTCTTCGTTCTCCCCGCGCGCTTTTGGGGACGCAAGCTCCAGGCCATCACGCGCGAGAGCTACAACCTCAACGCCTCCATGAATAGCCTGATGGTCGAGCGATTCAATGTGGCCGGCGCGCAACTAGCCAAGCTTTTCGGCCGCCATCAGGACGAAAGCACGGCGTTCAAAGCCAAAGCCACACGCGTCTCCGATATCGGCGTCAAGAGCGCCGTCTACGGACGCCTCTTTTTCACGGCGCTCATGCTCATGGCCATGCTTGCCACTGCGCTGGCCTACGGCTGGGGTGGCGTGCTCGCGGTCAAGCATAAGCTTGACGTCGGCACGGTCGTGGCCCTGGTCTCTTATCTGGCACGACTGTATGTCCCGCTGGTTGGACTTTCTAACATTCAAGTCAGCGTCATGACCGCGCTCGTATCTTTTGAGCGCGTGTTCGAGGTGCTCGACCTTCCGCCGATGATTCGAGAAAAATCCGGAGCGATTCATGTTCCCGCGGGCCCGGCAACGATTTCCTTTGATCGCGTCTCGTTCCGCTACCCGACCGCTTCTGAGGTTTCTCTTGCCTCGCTTGAATCTATTGCTGTACCCGACAAGACGCCGGAAAAAACCGTGCTCTATGACATTACCTTCACCGCCGCACCCGGCCAGTTGGTTGCTCTTGTCGGACCATCTGGCGCGGGCAAGACAACCATCACCCAGCTTGTGCCGCGCCTCTATGACGTCCAAAGTGGCTCGATCTCCGTAAATGGTATCGATGTTCGCGATGCCAAACTCGATTCGCTGCACGAACGTATCGGCGTAGTCACGCAGGACGCGCATCTTTTTCATGACACCATCCGCGCCAACCTTATTTATGCCAATCCCGACGCCACCGATGCGGAAATCACCGAGGCCTTGCGCGCCGCCCAGATCCTTCCGCTTATTTCATCTTTGCCCCAGGCGCTTGAGACGCTCGTCGGCGAGCGAGGCTATCGTTTCTCCGGCGGGGAGAAGCAACGCCTGGCAATTGCTCGGCTTCTTCTCAAAGCGTCAGATATCGTCATTCTCGACGAAGCGACCGCCCATCTGGACTCCGAGTCTGAAGCAGCCATACAAAAGGCGCTCGAAACCGCGTTGGCGGGGCGCACCTCGATCGTCATCGCCCACCGCCTGTCAACGATTCTCAAGGCCGACCAGATACTCGTCGTGCAAGAGGGACGCATCGTCGAGCGCGGTACCCACGCGGAACTTTTGGAACAGCAAGGTGTTTACGCGGACTTGTATCAGCGCCAATTTGCTGGCCCCGAGCCGTCGTTTGAACCTATGGTTTAGATTGTCCGCGGCCCTGGCCGCAGGCTTATTACTACGGGACGTAACCGCCGCGGTGTTCTTGCCGCAGCGCTCCTTGCTTTCACACAGCGCGAGGCGATAAAATTGCATCAGATTGCAAGGAGCACTGAGCCTTTGCAGTTCGGGATTTTCAAGTGATGAGTAGTGACGCACGCTGATGCTGCGACGTAATCGATTGCCGGCTGGGTCTGGATGTTTGATGAGCCGTTCGTCGGCAAGAGTCCTGCTGCGCTTGGCGCTTATCCCGCTCGCCGTTCTCCTGATCGGTTTCAGCGCCAGCAGGTTCCGGCCACATGCTCGGCCCCGGCCGCGCACGCCGCTCTGCTTTGCTAACATCGTCACGGCTCAGGGCATCGCACACTCCGCGATACCCGCAGTTCCTCCTTCGGTAAGCCATTCGTACGCAACTCCATCGGCGTCCTTGATGCTTAGTCTTCGTCTCGAAGACCAAGCCATGCAGGAAGAAGCAGTTTCACCCTCGTCGTTTCGCGCTCCTCCCATCATCCGTATCTAGCTGCCACATTACCCGTTTTATCGTGAACTTGAACCGCGCAATGACTTGCGCGGAGCGAGTGGGTCCAATCGGTCCTGATTAAAATCGCAATCCCTCGGTCGAGAAATAAGTGCTGGTTGTCAGGTCGCTCGATCCTCTGAGAACCTTGGCACTAGGGAGCTATCGTCTAGCCATGAAAATCGAAAAGAGTGAATTGGCACGCCGCGCCGCAATGCGCGCCATAAGCTCCTGCCTGCTGGCCTGTATCGTTATGCTCCTGGCCTGTTGCTCCGGAAGCGGTGCTGCCGGGCAAAAGACGGACCCATCCTCCCCCGTGGTGGTGGGCGTCGCCAAGGTAACGAGGCAAGATCTTTCAAGAACGTTGAGCATCGCCGCGGAATTCCGGCCATTTCAAGATATCGAGATTGACGCGAAGGTGGCCGGCTACGTGAAATCCATTTATGTGGACATCGGCGATCACGTCAAGACTGGACAACTCTTGGCCGTGCTGGAAATCCCAGAGTTGCAAGACCAGGTGACGCAAGCCATCGCCACGGTTAGCGAGTCTGAGCAGGAAATACAGCATGCTCAATTCGAGCTCGCGCAATCGAAAGCCACTTACCAGTCGACGCATCTTCAATACACGCGCATGGCCCAGGTAATGAAGACCCAGCCCAATCTGATCGCTCAGCAGGAAATCGATGACGCCTTGAGCAAAGATCAAGCCGCCGGCGCCAGCGTCGATGCGGCGAAGGCTGCCCTCGCCACCGCCAACGAGCAACTTGCTGTGGCCAAAGCGAATCAGGACCGCGTCCAGGCGCTCTATTCTTATTCGCGAATCACCGCTCCGTTCACCGGCGTCATCACCCAAAGATATGCGGATACCGGCGCCATGCTTCAGGCCGGCACTTCCTCGCACACGCAGGCTATGCCGCTGGTGCAGCTATCGCAAAACGATTTACTGCGCTTGACGATCCCTGTGCCCGAATCAGCCGTTCCGTTTGTGCACGTGGGGATGCCCGCGCAGGTCGAAGTGTTGGCGCTGAATAAAACTTACACGGGCAAGGTCGCGCGCTTCGCCGACAACGTCGATTTTGCGACGCGAACCATGCGAACGGAAATCGACGTTTCCAACCCGAAATTGGAACTCATCCCCGGCATGTACGCCCAGGCATCCCTTGTTCTCGAACGCCGGACGCAAGTTCTGGTCGTGCCTACGCAAGCCCTCGATCGCCAGGGAAATCAAGCCAGCGTTCTGGTCGTGAATGCTCAGAGCCAGCTCCAACGCGTCCCGGTTCAGTTGGGTCTCGAAAGGCCGGATCGCATTGAGGTCGTGTCCGGGTTACGAGAGGGGGATTTGGTCGTCGTCAGCGACCGCAGCCAACTCCGCGAGGGTGAGACGGTGCAGCCCAAAACCATCAACCTGGTGCAGGGAGACTCCTAGTGCCCAGGTTCTCGATTCGCAATCCTTATTTCATCTTGGTCGTCTGCCTGATTCTCATGGTTATCGGCGTTACCAGTCTGGCCCGAATGCCTATCGATCTTTTCCCTGCAATCAATATGCCGCAAGTCGTCGTTGCAACCTTTTACAACGGCATGCCGCCCGAGGACATCGAGACCGAAATCACCGGCCGCTTCGAGCGCTTCTTTACCCTCGGCGCTGGAATCGATCATATGGAATCGCGCTCGCTTCCCGGCGTCAGCATCATTCATGTTTATTTTCAACCGGGCACCAGCGCCGATTCCGACGTCGACGAGATTTCCAATCTCGCCATGGCCGACTTGCGCCGCTTGCCTCCCGGCACTTTGCCGCCCGTCGTCGAGAAGTTCGACGCTTCCAGTTTGCCCGTTTGCTTGATCACTCTCAGTGGTAAAGGCCTTTCCGAAACTCAGCTCCGTGACTATGGCCAGTTCGCCATTCGCAACCAACTGTCCATCGTCTCCGGCGCGTCGGTGCCTCCGCCCTTTGGCGGCAAATATCGCCAGATCATGGTCTACGTGGATCCCATGAAATTGCTGGCCTATCAGTTGAGCCCTATGGACGTCGTTCGCGCCGTCAACAACGCCAATCTCATCCTGCCCGCCGGTGATGTAAAGATCGGCCCCTACGACTACAACATTTATTCCAACAGCCAGATTGAAGACGTCAACGACATCAACCAGGTCCCCCTGAAAACGATCGGCGAGCAGACCGTCACGGTCAGCGACGTTGGTCACGCCGTCGACGCCTCGCAGATCCAAACCAACATCGTCCGCGTCAATGGCCAGCGCTCCGTCTATCTGCCCATTCTCAAGCAGGGCGGCGACACCAACACCATTGCCGTCGTCAATGGTGTTCGCAAAGTCCTTTCTCAACTGACTGACATTCCCAAGTCCTTAGTCGCGAAGGTCGCTTTCGATCAGTCCGCCTTCGTCAAGGAAGCCATTGCGAATCTGCTCCACGAAGGCGGCATTGGCTTGATCCTCACCGCCGTCATGGTCTTGATCTTCCTGGGGAGTTTCCGCGCCACCATCGCCGTCTCTCTTTCCATTCCTCTCTCTGCGCTCGCTGCATTCATCATTCTTTATTTTGACGGAAATTCCATCAACACCATGGTTCTTGCCGGCCTTGCCCTTGTTTTTTCGCGTCTCATCGACAACTCCGTCATCGTCCTTGAAAACATTTTTCGTCACATGGAGTTGGGTAAGCCGCCGGCCGAAGCCGCCGAATATGGCGGCCAGGAAGTTTCTTTGGCCGTGCTTGCCGCCACGCTCACCACCGCGGTCGTGTTTTTCCCGGTGACCTTCCTTTACGGCGTGGCCCGTTATCTTTTCACCGCTCTGGCCCTGGCCGTCGTCTTTTCGTTGTTTGCCTCCTACTTCGTCGCCATGACCGTGGTCCCTCTTTTCTGCGCCCGCTACATCCGATTTGTTCCTGAGGGCGAGCCCGAGAGCGAAGAATTTCTGTTCGCGCACCCGCCCAAATGGAGGACTTGGGGCCGCAAGTTCAATCATGGCTTCAACACTGGTTTTCAGAAGCTTCTCGACACTTACGAGAGGGCCGTTCGCCGCAGCCTCCAACGTCCGAAGCTCGTTGTGGCAGGGATCACGGGGATTTTTCTCCTCAGCCTGATCATTTATCCTTTTCTCGGAATTGCGTTTTTCCCGCGCACCGATGCCGGTCAATTCGTCATCAACGTCAAAGCCGCGCCCGGCACGCGCGTGGAAATTACCAACGACGAGGTTAAGCGCGCCGAAAACATCATCCGCCAGACGGTCACGCCTCACGATCTGAAAATCATCGTTTCCAATGTCGGAGTCATTCCCGGCTTTTCTTCGATCTATACCTCCAACTCCGGCCCGGACACCGCTGCCATTCAGGTCGGTTTGAACGACGATCACACCATCGGCAGTTACGAATATATGGAACGCATCCGCAAGGAGCTCCAGACGCAAATGCCGGAGATCTCGGCATTTTTCCAGTCCGGCGGCATGGTTGACGCTATTCTCAATCAAGGATTGCCGGCGCCCATCGACGTTCAAGTGAGCGGAAGCAATCTCCAAGCCGACGACTCCGTTGCTCTGAATCTCGCCCGTGATATCCGCGGCATCAAGGGCGTCAGCGATGTTTACATCCCGCAGGACCTCGATTACCCGTCGTTGCATCTCCAGGTCAATCGCGTGCGTGCCAGCGAATTGGGTCTGAACCAGAAGGAAGTGATCGACAACGTCATCACCGCCCTCACCTCGAATGCCATGATCGCTCCCAGTTACTGGATCGATCCTCATACCGGCAACGATTACATGCTGACCGTGCAGTACTTTGAGAACGATATGAATCGCTTCTCCGATCTGCGTGAAATGCCCCTGATCGCGCCGGGCCATGACGCCCCGACCCTCCTCGGCAACGTCGCGCAAGTTTCCCGGATCGAAGCGCCCACGGAAGTTGATCACTACCAGATTCAGCGCGTCATCGACGTTTACGTCAGCACCACTACCGAAGACTTGGGCCGCATCGCCAATCGTATTGACGCCATTCTCGGCGCCACGCAGATCCCCACCGGCGTGCGCGTCAACCTTCGCGGAATGGTGCAAAGCATGCGCGCATCCTTCTCGAGCTTCGGCCTCGGACTGCTCCTGGCGCTGCTTCTGCTCTTCCTCATTCTTGTCGCGCAATTCCGCTCGTTCACCGACCCGCTGCTGATTCTTCTCGCCGTCCCGACAGGCGTCACCGGCGTGCTGTTGATTCTGATTCTCACGGGAACCACCCTCAACGTCATGTCGCTAATGGGCGTCATCATGATGGTCGGCATCGTCGTTTCCAACAGCATTTTGATCGTCGAATTCGCGCATCGCTTGGAAAACGAAGGCGCCACGGTGCTCGATGCGGTCATTCAATCCTGCCGCATCCGTCTTCGCCCAATTCTAATGACTTCGCTTGCCACCATCATTGGCCTCGTTCCCTTGGCGCTTAAGCTCGGCGCTGGCAGCGAGTCCTATGCGCCTCTCGCTCGGGCGATCATCGGTGGCCTGCTCGTTTCCGTTGTGCTGACGGTCTTCATTGTCCCAGCCGCTTATGTGCTGGTGTACGCAAATAAGCGCCAACCAGGCGCAGTCGCGCCCGCCGCTCCTCAACCAAGCGAATAGCGCACTTTTATGGAGGGCTTGATCGCATGACCAGCAAGATCACCACCAAGCGTTTTTTCCTCGTGCTGCTGTTTGCTGTTCTGGCGTGTCCATCCGCGTGCTTGTTCGCGCAAGCCTCGCCGCCGCAAGCGCAGCCGCCCCAAGCTCTCACCCTGGCGCAAGCCGACGCCATCGCCCTGCGCAATCGCCCGCGCCTGCTGGCGTCGATCTACGCCGCTCAGGCTGCCGGACAAGTTACGCGCGAAGTGCGTTCCTCCTATTTTCCGCGCATCGAAGGAAACGCCACCGGAGCCGAGGCCGAAAACGGCACGCGCATCACCGCGGGCGCGCTGAATAATCCGACGGTTTACGATCGCTACGCGAATGGCCTTACCGTGGATCAGTTACTCACTGATTTTGGCCGCACGAAGAACTTGAGTGAGTCCGCCAGTCTGAACGCCCAGGCGCGGAAACAAGATTCCAATGCCACTCGCGCCAGCGTATTGCTCCAAGTGAACGAAGCCTATTATCGCGTGCTGCAGACGCAAGCCGTTCTTCGCGTCGCGCAAGAGGCCGTGAAAGAGCGGCACTTGGTTGCCGATCAGATCGGAGAGCTCGCCAAAAATCAGTTGAAGTCCGGCCTCGACGTCAGTTTTGCGAATGTCAATCTCGACCAAGCGCAACTCCTGCTCACGCAAGCGCAAAACAATGTTCAGGCGGCATTCGCGAATTTGTCCCTCGCGCTCGGTTACACCGCCACGCAATCCTATGAATTGGTGGACACTCCGCTCCCTCCCGCGCCCGCGCCCAACTTGGCGCAGTTCGTCGCGCAGGCCTTGGGCGAACGCCCCGAAGTCGAGGCCGGAAAGCTGCAGGAGGATTCCTCGCGCGCGTTTGAGCGTGCCGAACGCGATCTTTGGATGCCGACACTAAGCGCCGTGGGCGCCGCCGGACTTGCCCCTGTGCGCGAGGCTCCGCTTCTCAGCCGCTATGCCGCCGCAGGCTTCAATCTGAGCATCCCGATTTTTGATGGCGGACTCTTTACGGCGCGCCACGCGGAGGCGCACTTTCAAGCGCAACGGACCAGCCAGAATTTACGTGAGACCGAAGACCAAGTCGCCCGCGACGTGCGCGTCGCGTGGCTTGACGCAAACACCGCCTATCAGCAATTGACCTTGACGCAGCATTTGCAGCAGCAGGCCGCGATGGCCTTGCAGCTCGCGCAGTCCCGCTACCAGTTGGGTTTAAGCTCCATCGTCGAGCTGAGCCAGGCGCAGTTAAACGAAACGCAGGCGGAAATCGATCAAGCCAGCGCCAAATATCAGTGTCAGATCGCCACAGCCGATCTCAACTTCCAGGTCGGCAATCTACACTAGCAGCGCATAAACGGGTTCCAGGAGGTTGGAGCTTCACTTCATATTGAGGCCAAAGGGCTCGACACGGGATAATATTTGATAGGGTTTTAGCCCTTGAATATCGCGGCCTTCATAGGGAATGATTTTACGAGATGATTTGATGGTTTCTAAGTCTCACGCCTCACGCCCATGTGTCCCACGAAAAGAAACAATCGCCGGCGCTCCTGGATAACAATTGTGGAATTGCTCCACGCCGCCGAGTAAAATTCCTTTCATTGCCTTACGCGCCCGTAGCTCAGCTGGATAGAGCATCTGCCTTCGAAGCAGAGGGTCGGGAGTTCGAATCTCTCCGGGCGCGCCATTCTCCTGTTTCATTCTACATCGTTACACAATCAGTTTGGAGAGTCCTCGGATGCTGTTCGAATTGGGCCGCGGAGAAAAGCCAATTTGGACATTCCCGACCTTACCTATTGCGAGGATCGGCTCGCTAGCCTAAAAGCCGTGCAACGCTTGCGATTTTCGCATATCATGCCGTGCCATGCGTACCATGAGAAAATGGAAATGGATGGCCGCGGCGCTGCTGATTGCCTCTGCCGCCGTCGCGCAGCAAACCCACACTCAATATGAGCCGCCGAACGCGCCGGGCGCAGGCCAGAAACTGCTCGCGCAGTTCGCGGGCGACTGGAACGTCGTCAAGACGTTCTTCCCAATGAACGGAAAGCCAATCGTGTCGAAAGGCACCTGCAAGCAGTATATGATCGAGGATGGCAAGTTTCTGCAGTCGGATTTTACCTTCTTCAATTCGGACGGAACGAAGAGCACCGGCACGGGAATCTCCGGCTTCGATTCCAAATCGAATCGCTTCACCACCGTGTGGTACGACTCGCGGCAAACGACCATGTCGATTCGCCAGAGCGACGGCACGTTCGACGGCAAAAACATCGTCCTGTGGGCCACGCCCCTTGATCCCGACCATCCTGGGCGCAAGACCGTCGCGCGCGCGCACCTCGAGGACAACGGCCACGTCCTCGTCCATCGCCATTTCCTGATCGACGACAAAGGGAATGAGCGGATGATGATTGAGCTGCGGTTGACGCGCAAGTAGCTGCCCCAGCTTGCCGAGTTTTTTGTTAAGCAGGTGATAAGCCAGCCTTAACAGCGGTCAACTCCTGGTAAGTTGGATCACCCGCCTGCCCGGAGCGTTTTTCGCAGAAGGCTTCTGTTTTCGTAACGGTCTAACGAAGCAGACTGCTCCAGGTGGGATCGAGATATTGCCAGCGTTGCTTGTTGCACCAACTTGTGGGGGCGCCTGGAACGTAGAGCAATCCGTGGCCGCGAGTGCAGATCAGTTCGGTGCCGTACCAACCGAGAAAAGTCTGCGTAGGGCTGCCGATTTGTGTGGGGTTGGAAAGTAAATGGAGGCAGACCGGACAGCGCTGCTTTTGATCCGCCAGGACCCAGCGAAATCCGAAGACCCATGCAAAAACCATTACCGAGGGCGCAGCCGGAAGTATTGGCACCAGGGCAACGCTCACGAACACGGGAATCGGCGTGACCAGTGCGATTTTAATGGCGAGAAAGATCCATCGCCGCAGCCGGATTACGAGCGACGGCGCGTACCGATTTGCCGGGTACTCGCC
This sequence comes from Candidatus Acidiferrales bacterium, assembly GCA_049787175.1. GTDB lineage: Bacteria > Acidobacteriota > Terriglobia > Acidiferrales > UBA7541 > DAHUXN01. The sequence goes on from JBAQYT010000179.1 coordinate 11,185, forward strand.
AAGCCCCAGCGGATTAAGCGTCACAAAAACCAGCAAGGATATGAGATACATCCAAAGGCAGCCGAGCGCGAACTGCCCCGCCCCTGGCGGCGACCATGCAGGCAGCCACAATCTGTAAAACGGCATGACCGCCAAGGGCGTAAACGCTGCTACGCTTGCCAGGAACAGCACGCATCGTAACGGCGAATCCAAACTGAACGTCCGCCGCACGCTAAAGCTCTTGCGCCTCAGCCACAGCGCGTCGCGAAACGACCCCAGGCAAAAAGCCGTGGCATCGTGATTCACGTAGCAAAGCTCCGCTTTCCACTCCGCCAGCCATTCGCCTTGCTCGGGCGCGGGTACAAGCAGCGCCGCGTTGCGGAGGATGGCGATATGCAGGATGCGAAGCATTAGGCCTTCTCCCCGGCGTGTACTGGGAACAATCTCGCGAGCAGCGGATACCGTTTCTGCGAAGCGTCCAGCGTGGCTTTGCCCGCGCGCGTGATTCGGTAGTATTTCCTCGGCGGCCGCTGGTCAGTTTCAGCAATCTTTTGAGATTCCCACTGCGAGCGAATCAGCCCGTCGCGCTCCAGACGCCGCAGCGCCGGATAGACCGTTCCGCTGGGCAGGCCGGTCTGTTCCATCACACTGAAGCCATACACGTGTCCCGCGTCGGTGGACTGCAAGATGATCGCAGCGGTGTGCGAAAGTTTCGCCTCGGACGCCATGGGTGGAATTGTACCTATGTAGCATGCTACTTGACAAGCGCGTACGTAGATTGCTACATAGGGGGTGTCGGCAGGAGCTGCTATGCTCGAACTGCGCCACGTTTGCAAGCGATTCAAACGGAGTCCCGCCGTGGACGACGTCAGCTTTTCGGCCCGCCCAGGCGAAATCACCGGCTACCTCGGACCGAACGGCTCCGGCAAATCCACCACCATGAAAATGATCACCGGTCTGATGGAAACCACCTCGGGCAAAATCCTATTCCAAGGCGAATCCATCGAGCTCGACTTGATTGCTTACAAGCAGCGCATCGGCTACGTCCCCGAAGAGCCGCACCTTTATTCCCATCTGAGCGCGCTCGAGTATCTGACCATGGTCGGGCAATTGCGCAATCTGCCTGCGAAAGCGACAGCCGATTGCATCGACGGGCTGCTGCGGCTTTTCTCGCTGCACGGCAATCGGCACACCGCGATTGCGGCCTACTCGAAAGGGATGCGCCAGAAGGTCTTGCTTTCCGCGGCGCTTCTGCACAATCCCGATCTGCTGGTGCTTGACGAACCTTTTGCCAGCCTCGACGTGGGCACCGTGCTGGTTCTGCGCAGTTTGCTTCAGGAATTGGCATCGCGCGGAAAGATCGTGCTGTTCAGCTCTCATGAACTCGAAACTGTCGAACGGGTCTGCTCGCACGTCGTAATTCTAAATCGCGGCAAAATCGTCGCCGACGATTCCATCGCGCATCTCCGCACCCTCATGGCCGTGCCCACCCTGGAGGGCATCTTTTCCCAGCTCGCCGTCGAACAGGACACCGCCTCCATTTCCCGCCAGATTGCTGACCTGATTCACGCATGAACGAAGCAACCAACACGAAACCGCAGTTCCGAGTGCTCTATCGCCAGTTCCTTTTCCGCGTGGTCGATCTCGAAGTTTTGTCTACTCACGCGCTGGGCGACGCGAATAAACTGCTCGGACAATTCGCGGCGCTGCTCGTCTTGTTCAGCGTGGTGACCGGTTTGGGGCCTCTCTTCATGGACAAGAACATAACTCCTCACGCGCTTTCGGAGTTTGCTGTGCAGACCCAGCACGTACTGATTACCATGACGATGTTGGTGGTGGGCATATTCGCCGTCCTCAGTTGGGATTCCATTTTTCCAGATCGCCGCGACGTGTTTGTACTGGCGCCTCTTCCGGTGCGTGCGCGCACGATGTTTCTCACAAAAGTGGCAGCGACAGCGACGGCGCTCGGACTTGTGGTGGTTTTGCTCCACTGCGTGGCGGGTTTGACTTGGCCGTTCGTATTTGTTGTGCGGGGCACTGGCTTTGTTGGCCTCGTGCGGTCATTTGCGGCCTATTGGTTCACGATGCTGGCTGCTGGCGCGTTTATCTACTGCGGCCTGCTCGCCCTCCAAGGCTTCGCCGCGCAAATGCTGCCGCGCCGCCTATTCTTGCGCGTCTCGGGATTTCTGCAAATGGCCGCGTTCTGTTTGTTCGTGTCCGTATACTTTCTGGAGCCTCCTATCGAATGGTTTCAAGCTCTCCTTGGCCAGCTGACCGGATCGATGAATCCGGCTTTAGCCCCGCTCGCTCGGCGAGCTTGGCTAGCACTCGCCATCACCGTACTCGCAGCAGCCGCGGCCTACGCGTTTTCCTATATGCGAACCATCCGCCAGATCATCGAGGAGCCGGATATCACATCGGCGCGACGTATTTCCCGATGGCTGCCTCGCTTTGGTAATGGTCTGCAAACAGCCGTCGGGCAATTTACTGTGCGAACGCTAGCTCGCAGCCGTCAGCATCGTTTGATTCTGGCGTTCTATTTGGGAGTCGGCTTGGCATTCACCGCGACGTCGCAAAACCTTGGCGGGCCGGTGATCAACGTTCGGCACCAGCCAAATGCGCCCATGCTCACAGCAAGCATCATGATGATGCTGCTAGTCGTGCTGGGATTGCGCGTGGTATTCGTTTTTCCATGGGAACTTCGGGCCAACTGGATATTCCGCGCCGTCGGATTGCATGACGCAGGGAAAATCTTAATCGCAAGCCGGCGCGCGGTATTCTTACTCGCCGTGGCGCCCGTCTGGCTCATTTCGGCGGCCATATTTTCGTGGCTCTGGCCATGGCATGAGGCTGCTGCCCACTTGGTCGTCCTCGGGCTGCTAGGAATTATTGTCGCCGACCTTTCGTTGTGGGGATTTCGCAAGATTCCTTTCACGTGCTCGTACCTGCCGGGCAAGTCGCAGGTGCATATGATCATCGTGGCCGCCGTCATCCTAATCTCACTTGTGGCGCAGACCGTAATATGGGAGCAGGAAGCTCTTCACAAGTTGCAGTTGATGGCCGCAATGCTGCTGGTGCTTGTCGCCGCGGCGGTCGCCCTTCGCTGGCACATTACGGAATTAGCAAGCTCCGATGAATTGGGGCTGCAGTTTGAGGAGGAGGGCACTCCCGCCGTGCTGGAACTGGGACTCTACCGCGACGGCGTGGCCCTCGGCACCCGGCCACCAGATCCGTAGCCCTCCTCCGGGCGAAGGGAGTCCCATCCGAAGCGTGCGATGTCGTCTTCGTCTCGTGGCTCGAAAACTTCCACCCGGGGAACTGGTCCATCACTCCCACGCCAGCCCTCCCAGAAATGCTTTTCATCCGCGCATAAAGGCCATTCCTGTCCCCTATTGAATGTCTATAGGAATGGCCTGGTTCTATAACTCGAATTTTCATCATTTTTTGAAAATTGGCCTGCTCGCCTCCTCGCGCCAGCACCACGGTCCGGCGGCAACCGTGGTCCACAAATTTCCGTTTTCCCTAAGGAATTCGCAAATTTCGAAATTCTCCGCCTCGAAAAAACACGAAAATTCACGTTTTTCAATGGCCTGCTCTACCAGGCCAATTTTTGCCAAAAACACCCCTCCAAAGAGACAATTTGGCCGGTTAGCCCCGCTTGGCCCGTACTGGTACTGCACTCGCCTCCACCGCGCCGCCCTAATCAAGTTGTGGCCTCCCATCTCCTTTCCTATACTCGGCTTCTAACTCTTTATGGCTTCACGCAAGATCACCGGAATGCGCAACCGCGAAGCGGCGCGGTATGCTCGCTGGTCCGCCGGCGTTGCCGTTGCCATTTGTTTGCTGGTCCTCGGCGTTTACTTGCACCGGCAGGCGCGCGACAGAGCGC
>JBAQYT010000276.1:0-12616 GCA_049787175.1 Candidatus Acidiferrales bacterium
CCGTCAATGGTGACGGAGGACGGCCCACAGACTTGGGGGAATTATCCAGCGGCTTCTTTCGAATGCCATGTGGCAAATTATCATCGCTGCCGTTCCTATTCCCAAGGCTAGGAGACTCCCCTCCAGAGCCACGAATTCAACAATTCGCGTCGGAAGAAAGCTCGAAACGAGAATGTAGCCAAAATCACCCCACCCGAACTGACCACCGTCGCCCCCGCCGCGAATTCTCTGAGCTAGCAAAGTGAACGAGAGGGCTAATATCCACATTCCGAAAATAGCAAAAATTGCCGTGGAAGGCCCCGATTGGTCCCCTTTTCTAACTCGCAGAACGGCCAAGTAGAAAGCAACTAACACAATCGGACACGCAACCGTTACGGCGTATCCTTGTTCGCTGCGGTCGAAAGCGGGGATGATTAGGTCGGAAACCCAGAACGCAATCCCGCCTCCGAAAAAGCTCAGTAAAAACCATTTCCAGGGGGCCATCGTTCACCTCGACGAAAACTCAACACGTCGCAGTAACCTACTGCTTCGACGGGCCCGTCGGTCCCGTCGGCTGGCCACAGCCAAAATGCCAACGAGCGATCCGGGCGCGCAGACCTTGCGAGTAACCGCATGCGTCAAAACAAGAACAATGCAATTTGGCCTCATCGCAAGTGTAGGCATGCTTGCCAGTATCGTACTGATCCAAAAGGCATCCCCCAACGCATTTGCCCACCGGGTCGTCCCCGGCTAGTTCTCGACACGCGATGCGATGTTCGAAGTCGGTATAAGTCGAGCACTTACTCAGTGGCTGCGGATTGTGCGTGTTCGGTGGTTTGCACCCTCCCGGCCCACACCCGGATAGTCCCGAAGGGTCGGTCACATTCGTGGGGCTATCCAGGGCGTAGGCGTAAAAGTCAAGCCCGCCCCTAAAGCGAATCGGATCCTCGCTGAGGAACCTTCCGCTGGCCGGATCGAAATACCGTGCCCGGTTGTAGTAGAGATTGGTTTCAGTGTCGAACTCGCGGCCCGTGTAACGGAAGAAATTCGTTAGCGAGCCGCTGGAGTTGGTGGTGTTTCCGAACGAGTCGTAGGTGTAGGTCTGAGCAAGTGCGCCAGTTGAGCCACTCACAGAGGTAACCGAACCCAGGCCGTCCGCCTCATAGTAATCCGTCGTTGCACCCCGCTGCATCGCCAAAGGCTCGTCAATCCTTTGCCCCTGGACGTAGCGGGCTACGGCACCCCCCGTCGCATTCACGGTCTCTATCAGATCGAAGCCGTCGTAAACGAAGATGCTGGTGGCGTTTGGCGAGATTTTCTCGATTCTTCTGCCGAAGGGATCGTAGCGATACGACTCAGTTCCACCAGTCCCGGGCAACGTCACTTGCGTCAAGCGGTTCTCGAAGTCCCAAGTGTAATTCGTCGTTCCGGTCGAATCCGTTTTGCTCGTGGTGTTCCCGTTGTAGTCGTAGGTGTAGCTCGCGCTCGAATCTCCGGTGAGTTCATTGGAGGAATTGACCGTGTACGACGGGATCGCGAGCGAGGCGGTGCGATTGCCGACCGGATCATACGTGTAGCTTTCGGTCGTCGTTCCCCCTTGCGCCGCCGACAGCAACTGATAAATCGAGTCGTAGCCGTAGTTCGTCGTCACGTTTGCCAACTCGTCCGCCTTTGACGTGCGGTTCCCGGCAGAATCCACGGTATATACCGCGCCGTCAATGGTACTTGACCCCACCTGGTGCAACACGGATAACAGATGCGACAGCTTATCGTAGCTGTAATTCGTCGCGATACCATTGGGCCGGGTCATCTGCGTCCGCCGAGAGAGCGCATCGTAGCTGAAGCCGAATTGCCCAGCCCAACTGCTCGTCAGGTTTGATAGCCGGTTCAATGTGTCATAGGTATAGGTATTCGTGCTGCTGTCCGGCGCGGTGAAGCCCGTGCGATTGGAATCCGCATCGTACGTGTAAGAATTTGTGAACGGCGTATTCAGGAACGAGTACGTCGTCGTTGTCCCGATCAGCCGTCCCATATTGTCATAGGCAAACGCATACGTCCCCGTCGGATCGTTCACCTGTAGAATTTTGCCCACCAAGTCGTAGGTGTATTCGGCCGTCGTCGAGTCTGGATACTTTTTCTGCGTCAGCCGGTTGAGCGCGTCGTACACATACTGAATCGTGTTGCCGTTGCGGTCCGTTTTGCTGGTCAGATTGTTGTCCGCGTCATAGGCGTAGTTCTCCGAATAGTTCGCTGGGAAGGTCGTCTTTGTTACACGGCCAAACGCATCGTAGGCAAAATTCGTCGTGTGGCTGTTTGCATCCGTGATGCTCAGCAGATTGTTTTCCGTGTCATACGCGTATTGTGTGACGTTTCCCGCCGGGTCGGTGACGCTCGTCAGCCTGTCCGCGCCATCATAAGCGTAGGTGGTTGTCTTACCGTTCTGGTCCGTCGCTGTGACGCGCCGTCCCCGATAATCATAAGTGAAACTCGCCGTCGACTGGTCCGGATAGGTAATGCCGGTCAGCCGGTCTCCCATGTCATAGGCGAACGTGGTCTGATTTCCCATCGCGTCGGTCACCGATGTGCGGTCGCCGCGCGAATCATAACCGTAGCTTGTGACGTTGCTCTGCGGATCGGTGATGCTGGCGATGTAACCTGCCGTGGTGTACGTGATCGCGGTGATTCTTCCGAGCGGGTCAGTGATTTGCGTCAGTTCGCCCAGCGAGTTGTAAGCAAATTGCGTTTCGCTGGCAGCCGTACCGCTCTGGGGTGCGGGAGTCGTGACCGAGAGCAAGTTTCCGTGCGAATCGTAAGTATTCGTCGTGACGTGGCCGAGCGGATCGGTCATGGTCAGCACTTCGCCAAAGCTATTGTAGGTGTACGTGGTCGTCGGTGTCCCGCCGGTCACGGCTGGCTGAGTGGTTGATGTTACGTTGTCATTTGAATCGTAAGTGTTGGACGTGACGTTCCCGAGCGGATCTGTCGTCGACAAAACGTTCCCCAGGCTGTCGTATTGATACGTGAAGTTTCCCCGAATCGTGCAGCTTGAGCAGCCGGAGCCTTGCGCCGACGTGACATACCAATTGCCACCCACGATTCCTGCGGCATAGGTCGTTTGGTTGCCCAACGAATCCGTCACCACCGTTGCACCCGTAATTGAAAACACTGGGCCATCGGCAGAGACATTGGCCACGTCGACGGTGACCGGGCCAGTTGATGCTCCACTGGGAACGACCGCTTGAATGGATGTATCACTCCAGCTTGTCGCTGTCGCAGTGACGCCGTCGAACGTGACGACACTGTCGCTCTGCGTCGAACCAAAGCCCGTGCCTGTAATCGTGACCGTGTCTCCGGGCGACCCACTGATCGACGAAATGCCGGTAACCGTGAGCGAAGGCAGGACGGTAAAGGATACGCTGTTGCTTGGTATCCCTTGAACTGCGACCGTCAACGGGCCGCTGGTCGTGTTCGGGCCGACTTCAAACAGGATGCTCGAATCGCTCCAGGGGCTGGCAGACTGCACAATGCCGTTAATTTCGACTTGCCCTGCTCCGTTATAGTTGCCGAATCCAGAGCCAGTTATTGTGACTTGGCCGCCGACTTGGGCAGCAGGCGGTGCAACGCTGGTGATCACCGGGTTTATTATGGTGAGCGAGGGGTTGGCCACACTCTGAATGGAATTTACGGTGACCGTCACGGGGCCGCTGGTTGCTCCCGCGGGCACAACCGCGACAATTTGACTGTTGCTCCAGCTGGTTATCGATGTGGCTGTCACGCCGTTGAAGCTGACGCTGCTCGTGCCTTGACTCGCGCCGAAATTCGACCCTGTGATTGTGACCGAGTTTCCAATTCCGGCCAGATCCGGTAACAATCCCGTTACGACCGGCGTCGTTCCAATTTGCACCGAGACATTATCGAAGGTAGCTGTCGAAAGACTCGTATTTTGTTCACTGCTCACACCCAATCCCACATAAACAGTCTGCGGCATGGTGATCGTTTGGTTCGAGAGCACCTGAGTCCAAGTGTTGCCGTCGGGTGACATATAAGCGCTGAACGTGCTTCCATTGCGCACCACCTTTAGCCAGTACGGAAGAGTTACGGCACCGGTGTTCCCTTGATCCGTCGCGCTTCCTCCCGTTGTTGACCGATCGTAAAGATAAACGTAGGAATATGAAGCAGTAATCAAGGGATACGCATCCACGGAATTCGCGTCGAGGGTTCCCCGAATCATCACCGCCGCTTGGATGATCGTTCCCTGCACACTAACAAGCCGCGCCACAATCGATCCGTCTCCAGACAATGGCTGGTAGACAAAATGCATCGCGTCTGCGGTCAAACCGATTTCTTGGCCCGAACCCGTCACAGAAAATGTCCCGCTCGAATAAGTGGCACTGCCCGCCAAACCTACCGCACCAATATCCTGATCAAGCCACGGCAAGGGAAGCGGCTGAGAGGTCACCGTAAAACCAACAGGATTACTGTCATTCATGCTTGGAGCGACGGAAACAACCATGGGCCCCGATGTCGCTCCCGTCGGAATCGTTATGACGACAGAGGTAGCGCTCCAGGAATCGATGGTCACGGGCGAGCCATTCAACAGTACAAGACTGCCGTTTGCCGTAGTCCCGAAACCGGAGCCGGAAATTTGAACTTGGCTACCAACAGGACCGGTCGTGGCAGAAAGGCTCGAAATCACAGGGGCGGGGTTCGCGGTTGAGTTGACCGACACGTTGTCGAATGTGGCGGTGCCCAAAACGGAGGGATCCTGGCTGCTGACTGCCAAGCCGATGTAAACATCCTGCGCCATTGTGATCGTCTCGCTCGACCCAAGTTGCATCCAATACATTCCATCTGAGGAGATATACGCGCTAAAAGTATTACCGCTTCGCACGAGCTGCACCCAGTAGGGAAGGTTTAGTCCGCTACTGTTTCCTTCACCACTCGTTGCAGCTCCCGTACTCGCTCGGTAGGATAAGTCAAAGTATTCATCTCCGTGGACGTTGAATAAAAACATGTTGCTGGCACCAGGGTCGAGCGTCTCTCGAATCATTACGCCTGCTTCGGTACTTGTGCCGGATCCTCCGGTAACGCTTACCACCCGGGCCACAATCGATCCGTCGCCTGACAAAGCTTGATACACAAAGTGCATGCTGTCCGCTGTTCCTGTGACTCCGTTGCCAGACCCCTGCACGGTAAATGTGTTGTTCGCGAACGTAGCGTTTCCAACCGCACCATTGACACCTATGTCTTGATCAAGCCAAGGAAGCGGTAGAGGCTGTGAAGTGACGTTAAACATCATTCCGTTGCTGTCATTCATGCTCGGTGCGACAGAGACCACGATAAGGCCGGACGTTGCTCCCGATGGCACTGTGGCGATGATTGATGTCGCCGTCCACGAGACGATCGTCATCGGCGATCCGTTCAGTAGAACCTCACTACCGCTTTGCGAAGCTCCGAATCCAGAGCCGGAAATCACCACGTTGGCACTGACCGGCCCCGTCGTGCCGTAAAGGCTCGTAATCGTCGGAGCCGGGATCGCTGTTGGACTGATCGACACGTTATCGAAAGTCGCGGTCGCAAGGCTCGAAGTGCTCTGACTACTCACGGCCAGACCGACATATACGTTCTGCGGCATGGTGATTGTTTCGCTCGACTCCAATTGCGTCCACGACAAACCGTTCACGGACGTGTACGCAGTGAAAGTGTTCCCTGAGCGAACCAGTTCTACCCAATACGGGAGCCCAGAAATGGCCTTATTTCCCTGATAGGTTGAGCTTCCTCCAGTGCTGGAGCGATAATAAAAGTAGAGATCCGAAGGGAGATAGATCACAGCCCCGTCCGCTGCATTTGCGCTCAAACTCGCTCGAATCATTACTCCAGCCTGCAAGCCGCTGCCTTGCGTGCTCACAATTCGCGCTACGATAGTGCCATCGCCGGACATCGGCTGATAAGCAAAATGCATTCCATCAGACGTACTCCCGATTCCCGTGCCTCCGCCCAGGACAGTGAAAACCCCACTCGCATAGGTTGCGCTGCCAGCTACACCGTAAGAACCCACATCCTGATCCAGCCAGGAAGTGGGCAGAGGTTGGGAAGTGACAGTGAACACAGCTGGGTTGCTGTTGTTCATGCTCGGTGCCACGGATACACCAATCGGTCCCGATGTCGCTCCGGACGGAATCGTTATAATGATGGACGTAGCGCTCCAGGATTCGATGGTCACGGGCGAGCCACTGAGAGTTACGAGACTGCTGCCCTGAGAAGAGCCGAAGCTCGAACCAGAAATCACGACTTGAGTTCCGACTGGCCCAGTTGTGGTAGAAAGGCCCGTAATCGTCGGTGCGGGATTCGCCGCCGAACTAACCGATACGTTGTCGAATGTGGCTGTGGCTAGCGTTGAGGTGCTGTAGCTGCTTACCGCCAGACCGATATAGACATTTTGCGTCATCGTGAACGTCTGTGTATTTCCCAGTTGTGTCCAATTCACGCCATCTGGAGATGTATACGCCGTGAATGCTGTGCCGCTCCACACGATCTCCACCCAATAGGGCAGGGCATGGTAAGTTTCACCATAGTTCGTGTCCGAGCCTCCGGCGCTAGACCGGTCGTCAAAGAAGAGGTACGACGAATCGTAATAATCGGACGCGTCGGCAGCATTTGCACTTAGCGCCTGCCGAATCATCACTCCAGCCTGACCACCGGAACTGCTCACGACGCGCGCCACAATGGAACCGGCATTTGAAAGCGGTTGGTACGCAAAATGGATTCCGTCAGCGGTCCCAGCGATTCCCGTTCCTGCGCCCTTCACCGTGAATACACCACTTGCGTAGGTTGAGCTTCCTGAAAGGCCTACCGAACCTATGTCTTGATCCAGCCAACCAGCGGGGAGCGGCTGCGAGGTTACGGTGAACACCACTGGGTTGCTGTCGTTCATGCTGGGAGCAACAGATACGACCATTGGGCCAGATGTGGCCCCCGAGGGAATGGCAACGCTGACCGATGTAGCGCTCCAGGAATTCACGGTTACTGGCATGTCATTCAAAGTTACCAGACTGCTTCCCTGGGAAGCTCCGAAGCCAGAGCCGGAAATGGTTAACTGACTGCCAATTGATCCCGTCGTGGCAGAGAGGCTTGTAATCGACGGAGCGGGACTAGCCGTCGGATTGACCGATACATTGTCGAACGTGGCCGTGGCTAGGCTTGAGTTGTTTTCGCTGCTTACGGCCAGACCGACGTAGACGTTCTGAGCCATGCTGATCGTCTGCGTGCTGCCCAACTGTGTCCAATTCACTCCATCGAGAGATGTGTATACACTAAATGTACCGCTGCTGCGGACCACTTCCACCCAGTAAGGCAGGGTGTGGTACGCGAAGCTGACGTAGGATTCACTACCTCCCGTGCTCGTGCGCTCATCGAAGTAAATATATGACGACTGATAAGCAGCGTACGCATCCGTTGCATTCGTGTTGAGCGTTTCTCGGATCATGACCGTAGCTTGGCCGCCGGTGCTGCTTACTACCCGCGCCACGACCGAACCGTCGCTCGACAACGATTGATAGGCGAAATTCATTTCGTCGGCTGTGCCGTAAATTCCTGTACCTGAACCTTCAACGGTAAATACGCCATTTGCATATGTGGCGCTGCCCGCCACACCGACTGAGCCTATAGCTCCATCCGACCAACCCGAGGGAAGTGGCGTAACAGTGAAGGACGAACTATTAGCCTCTTGACTGTTCACCGTAACTGAAAACGATCCAGAGGATGCTCCTGTGGGTACTAACGCGAGAACGCTCGCGTCACTCCAACTCATGACTGAGGCGCTGGTACCATTTAATGAAACCGTGCTGCTTCCTTGTGTCTCTCCAAAACCAGTCCCGGTGATCGTTACCAGAGTGCCCACTGGCCCGGAGGCTGGAGAGAGGCCGGTAATCGATGGGCCTTGAGCGATTGCTTGGCCACAGCAGACGAGAATCGCGATAAATCCGACAGCTAGAAGCCATCCAAAGCGCCGCATAGACGTTGCTCCCCAAGACTCAAATAAGCTGACCACCCAGGCGCTATTTCGCTGGTGTAGGTCCTCTGGAATCACACAACGCTATTGACTCTGGTAAGTCACCGTGATCGCGTCAACGCCATTCGCCCGCGACGAAGTTAGCCCGCGCCCGCTGCTATCATAGGTGTGGCTCTCCAGAACGACGCCGTTCGAGTCCGTCACGCTGGCGACGAGCGACTGGCTGTTGTAAGTGAAATTGAGCGTCGATCCGTCTGGTTCGGTCACTTGAAGCAAGCGACCTTGGCTGTCATACGAGTAGGAAGTGGAAACACCGAAATCCGAAGTGACACTGGTCACGAGAAAACTGGTCTGGCTAGCGTAGGAGAAATAGAGGTGCCGGGATGCTGGGTCTGTCACTGTGTTGAGGCGTCCTACTGCGTCATAGGACAGTTGCGTCGTATTGCCATTCCTATCGATGATCGCAATGAGATTTCCACTCGTATTGTCAAATAGCCTTTGCTCTCCGTTCTTAAATGTGAGTGTCCAATATGAGGAGCCCTGAACAAGCGTCGCATCCTGATTCCCTGGCGCAGCTACTCCGTATCCGCCAGCGGCGTTATACGCAAGCGACCAAAAACTTCCGTCACCGCGCGCATATTTAACATAGTTGTCGCTGCCTAAGAAAATTCTCTCTTCGAAATTGGATCGCCAATTCGGTCCAAATAGCCCCACTTGATACGCATTCTGCGTAGCAGGCCACATGCTGTTCCAAGTCCTCTCAAGAGTTAGGCCGCCGCCGAGCCCAGGATTCTTTATGTCCGCTTCCTGAATGTAGGTATTACCAGTGGCAAGATTGATTGGTCCCCCACCAGTACCCGGCGAAGAGCAACCACACCGCGTCTCTGGGGCAGCGTCTGGCGGTGCGCACTTGTAAAACGGTACCTGACAATAAGTCGTCCAATCGAATCCGTTGCAATTGGTCGCACCCAGAGGTATAGCCGGATAGCAGGTAGCGTCCCAAAGAGAATACTGCCCGCAAGCAACCCAAACCTGACAGCCTTGTACCTGGGCAGTTGCAGGTGTACTAAACGCAAATTCTAGGGCAACCACAACAAACAATAATGCAAGCGTGCTCTTAAACATGGTCCACCCCCCTCGCATGATGCGTGGTGGTCTTCAGGCTTTCACGCATCGAACTCAACGAAACGTAATTGATTGCGCGGCTTCTACTTCAACGGCAAGATATTGTCAATAGTACTTTATTAAAATTTAGTAAAAAGTTTTATTAGCACGCGCAACTGTGGCGACGGCCATTCACCACAAGAAATCGCAAACACGGTCCGTGTCACTGACAATACTGTGCGCTCACAGATTAAGAGCATTTTCTGCAAGACCGGTGTCAAACGGCAAGACGAATTGATTCGCCTTCTTTTGAACAATTCAGGGATAGCAATTCGACCATAGGCCTGATTGCACTTCTACGCGCAATCTGCCGCCTGTAAGCCGGAAGAAAACTTGAAATTGAATCAGAGTAAGACCGGAATCAGTTGAAAGCGACGGATATTGAGCGTAGCTACCGCATAGCCGAGATGCATTGCGGTAGAACTGATCAAGAGGTCCTCAAATGCAATGCTCACTCCCTGAAAGCATGTCATAGGAAACTAAACACACCTAATAGACATCTATAGTGGACATATAGACCGTAATAGTATACCATTGAACGTACAGAGGTGACGCGCAATGACATTCCAATCAGACCATTCGTCTCCGAGAAAGCAGCGTAGGCGCACGTTGCGCGTGTTCTATGTCTTTGTGCTCGTCGCCATCGTGCTTTTCAGCTTGGCGGTGCGACCGAACCAGTCCGCAGAAAAGGAGCTGATGGCACTTGGGACCGTCGCGTCGCTTGTAGCGATTTGGTGCTTCATTCGGTTTCTTAGAGCCGCCGACGCACATCAGAAACTCATCAATCATCAGGCGACGAACTTTGCCTTTGTCGCCTCCCTGCTTCTCACGCTCATTGTTGGCCTCCTTCAACGATTTGGAATTTTTCCCAGCGCTTCACTTCTGATTCCGGCATTGATGATCGCGTTTTGGAGCATCGGCTTAATTCTTTTCTCTTGGCGGTACCAATGAAGACCCGCCTTCGTGTCTTGAGAGCGGAGAAGGAGTGGTCGCAGGCCGAACTCGCCGAGAATGTTGGCGTGACACGGCAGTGTATCAATGCGATTGAGACGGGCAAGTACGAACCAGGTCTCGACTTGGCCTTTAAGATCGCTCGCATCTTCGGTAAGAACATTGAAGAAGTCTTCCTCTACGCGGAAGACGATCGCAGTTCATCCTCTTAGAGGTTGCTTTGAGGTAACCAGGCCGATGTTCATCGTTCCGCGCTTCCGAGTTTTTCATTTGTCTTCACGGTCGAACTTTATCCTTGCCGTCCTTATTACCTAAGCGCCACGGAGCATTGTCATGTCACGAGGCTTTGACGGATTCGAAATTGATGACTTTCGTGATTCTGATTTTGGCTCCGGGCGCGACCTAGGCCGGGGTTCATCTTCGGATGGGAATGCCCGAACAGAGCTCCAGGACATTCACCGGACGGAAGACCGGGCCGATAGCCTCGACCGTGAAGGACAGAGAGTTTCCGAGAGAGAACGCCTACCATTGGCTCGTGAAGAGCGTGTCCAAGCGATCCTTTCTCAGCGCTTTCGAACCAAGTATGCGGATCGGGATAAACATTATTCCCTGCGTGATTCCGAGGTTCAGACGCTCTCGGAGGTTGGCAGGTTTCGCGTCGTAGCAGTGCGCGACTTGGCCGAATTTGCTTACAGCGGTGACCGTTCCCGCATGGAGAATGATGTCCACAATTTGATGCGCCAAGGTCTGGCAATGCAACGAGGGACAAGCGTCTTGAAAAAAGATTCTCGGCAGGTGCTCACCCTGACCAAGCGGGGGCAACGCTTCATCCGCAAGCACGAATTCGTGCCGAACGAGCAGGCCCTCTACCACGGCTTTGTGAAACCGAAGGAAGCGAATCACGACGCCGATTTGTATCGCCTTTATCACAAGGCAGCTGATGACATCGAGCGGCAGGGCGGCAAAGTCCTCCGTGTGACGCTCGACTATGAATTGAAAGAGAAGCTCTACAGAAAGCTCGGCAACGCGCAGGTGCGCAACGCCAAGGACCCCGACCAGCAGAACTTACGAAAACAGGCTTTTGCCCGCGAACTTCAACTGCCTGTAGTTCAGGGCAAGGTCATTCTCCCTGACATGCGCATCGAGTATGAAACCCGAGAAGGTGAACGCGCCCGAATGGACGTGGAACTCGCTACGGGCCATTATCACGGCAATCATCTCGCCGAGAAAGCTCAGGCCGGATTCCAAATCTACGCCCGTTCGCAAGATGCTGCAGGGTTGCGGCGCATCCGCGACGAACGCGAAATCACGACGGCGATTCTGAGCTTCCGACCATGAACTTCCCAGAAACCAGCATCGAAAACCTTCGTGGCCTTGGCTATACTGGGGATGAAGCCCGATTCCTCTATCTTGTCGCCACGCACTCTGGCTATTTTTCCACGCGCCAATTCCTCAGCTTCACCAAAGCCAAGAGCGGCGACCGGAGCATGGCGTTCACGCAGAAAGTCCTCGGCAAGGGCCATGCCACTGCCCGGCTACTTCTCCGCAACGGGCGCGTCTATCACCTTTTCTCACGCATTGTGTATCGCGCCATCGGACGCGAAAATCTTCGCAATCGACGCGAGCACGGCGTTGAGCACATCCGCTCCCGGCTGATGATTCTGGATTTCGTACTCGGGCATCTGGATTACAACTATCTCGAAACCGAGCAGGACAAGATTCACTATTTCTGTGAGCAATTGCATGTCCCGCGACAGTTTTTGCCCACCAAACGCTACACCGGAGCGATCCATAAGAAGGCGACCGATCGTTATTTCGTGGACAAATTTCCCATGTTCTTCCGCCCTGCCTCCCCTGTGGTGAACTTCACCTTCATCGATCCCGGCTGGGAGAATCTCAAGAATTTCGAGAACCATTTGTTCGCCTACAGCGGCTTGTTTGGCGTGCTTCGAGACGTTCACTTGACCTACGTAGCGACTCGCTCGACGCGCTTTGAAGCCGCACAGAAGATGTTTCTTTCCATGATAGACCGTGCTCCAAAGGTCGATCCCGCCGAGGAAGTCCTGCACTATTTTCGACTGCGCAAAGCGTGGGAGCAGCAGAAATATGGCCTCTTCTCGAACGAGGACATCGAGCTTCTGAACAAATTCACGCAACAATTCGCGAAGCATCCTTGCGAAGAGCGCTACTCGGCGTGGAAAGACGGTCACGTTTCCAGCGACATGGTGCGAAGCCTATGTCGTGATATGACGCCGCCACGAAAAGTGAATTTCCATACCGAATTAGTCGATGGACAAGTCGCGCTGTTTGAAGCAAAACCGAATAGAAAAACTGACCATGAAACACAAGCAAAGGTGAAGAACGATGCCCGCAGCACTTTCAGTTCACCTTTCAGGCCAGTTTTCGCCAGAGAACAGGAGGAAGCGACAGGAAAATAAATCAGATGCATCAATCGAACGCACAAACTCGAACGCGGCCAAGACGTCCACTTCGGGCCGGAGCGACCCCATC
>JBAQYT010000180.1:0-76848 GCA_049787175.1 Candidatus Acidiferrales bacterium
TCCGGCGAAAACATTCTGGGGCTGACGTTCACGGACAAAGCCGCGGACGAGATGAAGTCGCGCGTGGTGAAGTTCGCGGGATCGCGCGCCGATGGCGTGTGGCTGAGCACGTTTCATAAATTCTGCCTGGGAAAAATCCTGCGCGAGGCAAGTCCTGGCCTGCAAGCGATCGAGCCGGTGGAGCACTGGATCCTGCTGCGGAGAAACATTCGCGAGCTGGCGCTGAAGCATTACACGCGCTTGGCGGAGCCGGGCGAATTCCTGAGCGCGTTCGAAAAGTTTTTTTCGCGCTGCCAGGATGAATTGGTGACGCCGGAGGACTATCAGCGTTACGCGGACGGATTGCGCCGCGCGTTTGAAGCGCAAAAGGGCACGCTCGACGAAGAAGCGCGCGCCGCGGAAGAGGAGAATCTGGCGCGGCTGGAAGAAGTGTCGCGCGCGTATCGCATCAGCGAACGGCTGCAGCGCGAGCGGAACCTGATCACCTTCGGCGGGCAACTGCTGCGGTCGGTGCAACTGTTGCGCGCGGATGAAAACCGGCTTGCGGCGCTGCGCGAGCAGTATCGCTACATCCTGGTGGATGAATTCCAGGACACCAACATCGCGCAACTGGAATTGCTGTGGCTGCTCGCGGGAGAGCGGCGCAACATTCTGGCCGTCGGCGACGACAGCCAGGCGATTTACCGCTTCCGCGGCGCGTCGTTCGGGAGCTTCACGATTTTCCTGCACCGGTTCCGCAGCGCCGCGAAAGAAGCGCCGATTGAGGGCTTGCCGCTGAAATCGCTCACGCGCAATTACCGTTCAACCAAGCGCATTTTGGACGTGGCCAGCGAAGTCATTCAGCACAACGAGCGGCCCACTTTTTTGCCGCACAAGGCGCTGGTGACCGAAAATCCGGCGGGCGAAAAAATCCGCATCGCGGAATTCGCAACGCCGGAGGAAGAGGCGCACTGGGTGGCCAGCGAAATCGAGCGGCTGCACGCGGCGGGGCGGGCGTGGCGAAGTTGCGCGGCGCTGTATCGCAAGCATGTGCACCGCTCAGCAATCGTCGAAGTGCTGCGGCGAAAGAACATTCCGTTTGTGATTCGCGGGCTTTCGGTGCTGTCGAGCACGCTGGTGAGGGATTTGGTCGCGTACCTGCGGCTGATTGCCGTGCCGTCGGACAACGTGGCGTGCGCGCGCGTGGTCGCGGCTCCGCACTGGCGATTCGAGCCGCACGATTTGGTGCGCCTGGCAGAGCGCGCCAAGAAAAATCGATCGCTCATGGGCGCGCTGGAATCGCCGCAGGGCGAATTTGCATTTGGCTCGCAAGCAAAAGTGGCCGAACTGCTGGCGTTCTTGAAGAGCCTGCGGCAACTGGCATCGCGCGCGCCGGCAAGGGTGGTGTTCGATTCGTTGGTTGCGGGGCTGCGCCTTTCGCCGCTGCCTTCGGACGCGGATCGCATGCACCTGGAGCGCTTCGCGGCGTTCTTGGCGGAGTGGGAAGCGAAGAGCGAGGAAAAATCGCTGGCGGCGTTCATCGAGTATTTCGATTTCTTCCTGCAGGCCAATGGAGACATTGCGCAAACGGAAGAAAGCGCGGATGACGCGGTGCAGTTGATGACGGTGCACAACGCCAAGGGAATGGAATTCGATCACGTCTTCGTGCTGACCGTCTCCGATGGCGATTTTCCGGCGCGGCCGCAGGCGCCGGTGCTGGAGTTTCCCGCAGCGCTGATGAAAGAAGAACAACCCAAGGGCGAATTCCGCATTCAAGAAGAACGCCGGCTGTTCTACGTGGCGTTGACGCGAGCGCGGCGGCTGTTAACGCTCTCGACGCTCGTGAACAAACGCAAGAAATGGTCGCCATTCCTCGAAGACATTCTCGCGGATCCGCGGCTCGCGAAAGCTCATGCGGAGCAGCTCGCGCCAAAAGTGCAATTGCCGAAGGAAGAAGAGACGGTCGGATCTTTGCCGTCCCATCCGCTGCTGCCGCAACTGTTTCCGGCGGTTCCCGAGGATTCGCGAGCGTATTCGCGGATCGCGCTGTGGGCGAAAGCGTACCATCCGCCGAGCGGCGAGCCGCTGCAATTGAGCGCGTCGGCAATCGAGACCTATCGAACCTGCCCGATGAAATACTTGCTGCAACAAGTGTGGGGAATCCGCGGCGGGCCGCAAGCGGCCATGACGTTCGGCACGGTGATGCACCTGACGATACGCGAATTCGTGCGCGAAATCCGCAAACACCGAAGCGTGCCGTTCGAGGAAGTCGCGGGAATCTTCGACCGCGAATGGCACGCGGCGGGATTCCAGGACGATTACCAGGAGCAAGAGTATCGAAAAGCTGGACGCGAACAGTTGCAAGCCTTCTGCGGAAGCTACGCCAGCGCGCCGGCGGACGTCCTGCACCAGGAAAAAGCATTCGAGCTGCCGCTGGACCCGAACGTGGTGGTTTTCGGGCGAATGGATCAGATCAACCGGACGGGACCGAAGAAAATCGAAATTGTGGATTACAAGACCGGGAATCCCAAACGCGAAAAGCAAGCCAAAGACAGTTTGCAACTGAGTTTGTACGCGCTGGCTGCGCAGGAAGTGCTCGAGCTCGAAGCGGAGCGGCTGGTGTTCTACAACTTGACGACGAATGAAGCAGTGGCCACGACACGAGACGCGAAAACTCTCAACAAAGCAAAAGGCATTGTCGCGGAAGTTGCCGATGAAATTCGCGCCGGCGAATTCCCTGCCCGGCCCGGATTCAGTTGCCGCTACTGCGACTACCGGCCCATTTGTCCTGCGCACGAACAACTGATTTCGATTTCCAAAAGCTCCCACTGAAACGCCGCGCGCGCAAAAAAAAACGGGACGGCGTTTCCGCCGCCCCGCTGATCTTTCTTTTGACCGCTGGAAGCGATTCCGGCGGTCGCGCATTCAACTGCTTTGAAGCTTTCTCCCTGCAAGCAAGCCGCGGAACAGAACGCGTATCTCACTCGCTTCATCTTTTTTACGTTTCGCTCCGCACAATGTCAAGAAAAAATCTCGGCGCGAGGCGTGATGGTCAGCGTGGGAATGCCGCGCAATAACCCGTACGGGCGGAAACCGCGAGGCCGGGACGTTCGACGCGCACTTCAATCGAATGACAATTGCCGCGGCCGACGGTTTTCGAAGGATCGAATCCCAGCGTGTACTGATTGCGCGCTTCCTCGGTGAGCCTCGCGTAAAGCGGCTCCATTTGCTCCGGGCTGCTCGCGGAGACAACGTCGCCGCCGGTGGGGTTGGCGTATTGCGACAGCCGGCCCTTGCCCTGAAACAGGAGAACATCCGCCGGAGAACTGACGGAAAGCGCGTAGACGGAGACGTTCGAAGAAAACAGAAGTTGCAGAGTATTGTTGAAGCTCCATTGATTGTGGCGATCGTTGGTGCCGTCGGAAACGATGAAGATAATTTTGCGGCGGTCGCGGCCGCGCGTACGCAACATTTCCGCCGCGTAATGCACGGCGTCGTCGAGATGCTTGGTCACGCCATTGTTGCTGGTGCCGAGAATGGGAATTACGGGGGTGCCGCTGACCGTATGGCCATTGATCATCGGCGGAGACATGATCGTAGCGGAAGGCGTGCCGGGAACGCGGGAATCAAGGCCGTCCTTGGGATTGGTGCGAATCTCCTTCAGCTTGGCGAAGAGCGCGTCATTGTTCGATGTGAAATCCAGAACGGTCTTGGGGTACTCGTCGAACCGCACCAGAGCGACTTCGTCATCAGCGGAAAATCCCGCGGCGATGCTGTCCAGGCTTTTCAGAACTTTCTGCGACTGGTTGGCGGGCAGGTCGTCGTCGAGCAACACAACGGCGGAGACGGGAAAGGCCTGGTCCCAGAAATTCCTGATTTGCTGCTCCTTGCCATCCTGGAAGATGCGAAAGTCAGCCTGTTCCAAGTCTGGCACCAGATTGCCGCTTGGGTCTTTCACAGTTACCGGAACGAGAACCACTTGCGTGGTGACAATAACGGCCGGCTTTTGCGACGGCGGAGCCGGTTTCCCCTGTTGCGGCGCGGCAGCTTGAGAGCTAGCCTGAGCCGCGCCTGTGGGAGGAGTTCCTGTTTGGGCGGACGCGCACACGGAAAGTAAAAGCACCGCGCAAGCCGCAAAGAATTTTTTCATTCCCCCTGCTCCAAGCAATGGTTAAGCTTACCTCGTGAAAATGACAAAACTGCCACAAGGAGGACGCATCCGTTCGGGCCGAAGACGCATCGTAGTATCCGCCATGAAGAAGCGCAACAATTTTACGCAGGCTCTGCGAATCCTGGGAGCGTTGGCGGGGTTGCTGACGCTCGTTGCGTTTGGCCCTTCCCTTAGGATGCAGCGATTCGCGACGGTGCTGTCCGCGTATGCCGCGCCGTTTCAAATTCCCGTGCAGATTCCCCCGAAGAAGCCGGAGGAGCAGAGGGATGTTCCGCAAGTGGGTGGCACGACGAAAATCAACGTCAACCTGGTGCGGCTGTATGTGACGGTGCGCGACAAACACGGCGCAATCGTCACGAACCTGCAAAAAGACGACTTCAAAGTTTACGAGGACGGAACGGAACAGAAGATCGCATTTTTCTCCAAGGACATGACCGATCCGATCACGCTGGCCATGATGATTGATACCAGCGGCAGCGAAGAGTACATGCTAAACGCAGAGAAAGACACTGCTTCACGGTTTCTGCGGGATATTTTAAAGAAAGACGACCTCGCGACGGTGATTTCGTTTGACAGCAACGTCAACATGCTGGCGGATTTCAGCGACGATCAGCAAGTGCTGCAAAGCGCGATTGACAAAGCGGAGATCAATGTTCCGGTGGCGATGGGCCCCACCAGCCTGAACTTGCCGGGAACCGTTCTCTACGACGCAATCGATCAAGTCTGCGCAGGACAACTGCCCAGTGAGGCCGGCCGCAAGGCGCTAATCATCACGACCGATGCGGAGGATGAGGGCAGCACGCAAACGCTCAGAAGCGCGATCGAAGCAGCGCAGCAGGCCAATGCCGTGATCCACGTGCTGTTGATCACCGACCGCGGAGGTTTCTTCGCCAGGGGCGCTCTTTATAGCGGCAGCTCAGTAGCGCACGAAATGGCGGATCAGACCGGCGGGCGCGTAATTTCAGTTCGCAACAACGACGACCTGGACAAAGCCTTCGACCAAATTTCCGAGGAACTGCGCAGCCAGTACATTGTGGCTTATTATCCCACCAACGCGGCCGCAAACGGCGCCTACCGCAAGATCAAAGTCACCACCACTCAGGGGCTCAAAGTGCTGACGCGAGAGGGCTATTACGCGCCGACTCATGGCTCGGAATAGCAGACTCTTTCCTCAATATTCCTCATTCCATCGATAAATATTTTCCCTGAAAAATGAAGGAGCGTGCGGCGTTGCGCTACGGGTGCGCGGGCCCAGTTACAGTCTCAGCAGGGGTGGTGACTGGCGCGGTGGCGTAATATCCTTTGCGGGACCGCACGGTGAGTCCTTTGCGGTCCACGCGCAGATCTACTTTGTGAAACTGGCCGTCGGCTTCTTTATACGGCGGCGCGTAGCCGATCAAATATTGGCTGCGCAATTCGTTGCCGATATCCAGGAAGGACTGCGCGAGGTCGTCGACGCGGAACGGAAAGAAGGCGCGCCCTCCGGTCTCCTCGGCAAGCTCCTTCAGGATATTGTCGCCCTCGGAATACTGGAGCTTCTGGGGGCTGCCCGTATCGACCTCGACCCAGTCATTATTGGTGCTGATGGCGTAGATGGAAACGCCGGAACGATCCGCCATTTGAATGGCATCGCTCAAGGCATGGTCGCTCAAGTTATCATCGCCGTCGCTGATGACCACGAGGATGCGACGAATATCCGTGTTCGGTCCGGACGGCGTGGGAGCATCCATCAGGCGCTCGCTGGCCAGGTAAATCGCATCATTCAGAGCGGTGCCACCGCCGGCATTCTGCTTCTGGATCACGTCGCTCAACTGGCTAACATCTCCTGTGTAATCTTGAATGACCTCCGGCTCGTTATCGAAGGTCATCAGAAAGGCTTGGTCCTGGCCGCGGCGAATCACGTTGTAGAGAAAATCAATGGCGGCGTCCTGCTCGAAGTGCAAGCGTTCGCGAATGCTGTTTGAAGTATCCAGCAGCATGCCGATGCGCAGCGGCAAGTCCGCCTGGCGGCTGAAGTAGGTGATGCGCTGCTCCCGGCCGTCCTCGAAAACTTCAAAATCGTTCTGGCTCAAATCGGTGACGAATTTGTTGCGGCGGTCCATGACCGCGGCAACCAAGTGCACCAAGCCCACGGTGAAGCGCTGGCCGGGTGCGCGCGGTGGATTCGCGGGATTCTGCGCTTGCGCTGGTTTGGTTTGTACTTGCTGCTGCGGAGGCGATGGCTGCTGAGCGCGGGCAAGCTCAGGCGCAAGCAACAGCGTCGAGAACAACAGCACCGCTAAGATTCGTGTGGGCACGAGAACCTCAAGATTATAGGTACGGCTTAAGCGCAGCGTCAACCGCTGCACGTTGCACTTCGCCAAGACGGGCAAGCTCGCGCAAGTAGCCGGCAAGCCCGGCAGGCAGCGGCGCGCGCACTTCGATTGCCTTCCCCGTTGTAGGATGCATGAATTTGATGCGCGCGGCGTGAAGAAAATTGCGGCCGAGCGGCGGCAGCGGCGCGGAACCGATCTTCGGCTGGCGAGGCGCGCCATAGAGCGTATCACCCGCCACCGGATGGCCCATCGCGGAAAAGTGCACGCGAATCTGGTGTGTGCGGCCGGTGTGCAAATCGGCTTCGACCAACGTGTAGCCAGGGAGGCGCAAGCGAACCCTCCAATCGGTGCGCGCGGCGCGGCCTTCCCTGCGGCGTGTGGTCATACGCATTCTACGATGCAGATCGCGCGCCACGGGAAGCTCGATGCGGCCAGAGTCTTCCTGCAATTTGCCGTGAAGAAGAGCGATGTAGGTTTTTTCAATTTGGCGGCTGCTGAATTGCCCAACGAGCGCGCGATGCGCCAAATCATTTCGCGCGATGAGGAGCGCGCCCGACGTTTCACGATCGAGGCGATGCACAATCCCCGGACGCAGATCGCCGCCAATGGAAGAAAGCTTGCTCCGCGCGCCAAATTCATGAAGAAGAGCATTCACGAGCGTGCCGCTCTTCGCGCCCGCGCCTGGATGCACAATCATTCCCGCGGGCTTATTGACGACGGCCACATCGTCGTCCTGGTAGAGAATTTCGAGAGGAATTGCTTCCGGTTGCGCCGCACCGGCGGACGGCACGGGGATTTCCATCACCACGGCGTCGCCGGTCTCAACGCGGTAGGAACGCTTGCCTGGAACGCCGTTCACGGTGACGCGGCCGTGATCGACCAGCGATTGGATTCGCGTGCGGCTCAATTCCGGCAGTTGGCCAGCGAGAAAGCGATCCAGGCGCTCGTCAGAATTCACGGCGGCGACGAGGAGCTTCACAACGCGCGGGGGAGCTGGCGCATTCTCAGCGTAACCGGAGACTGTCGGCGCGGGATTCATTGCCACCCTGGAGCCATGCGCATGGAATTATTGCCGCGCCGGAATCACGGCGGCTCTGTGAACGGCGCGCGAGCGTTTGGAGCCGCGGCGCCACATCCACGCGCCGAGGAAAATGAGCGCGAGGCTGACCACTTGCATCAGCGAAAATCTGCCGCGCAGCAGCAGCGTGCGCCCTGGGTCGCCCCGCACAAACTCGATTAATCCGCGCTCAAAACCGTAGAGCAGGATGAAGGTGGCGAATATTTCACCGCGAAAGCGCTGCCGCCGGGCCAGCGCGATGAGAATGAAGAAATTCATGAACTCGGCGGCCGCTTCATAAAGTTGCGTGGGATGCAGCGGGATGTTCAGCGGCGTGCCGACGAGCTGCGCCGCGCGCGTGTTGGTGAACGTCACGGCCCAAGGCAGAAACGTGGGTTTGCCGTAGCAGCAGCCGGCGGCAAAGCACCCTAAGCGTCCGATGGCGTGGCCAAGCGGCAGGCCCGCGGAATAACTATCGAGCAGCGCAAGAGAAGGCATGCGTTGGAAGTGCGCGTAAAGAGCAACGACAAGAAGCGCGCCGATGAAGCCACCGTAAAACGTACCTCCCGATTGCAAAGTCGCCAGCCCAAAAATCTCATTCTTGTGATGCCAGTAATAACTTCCGCTGGAAAGCACGAACCATACTTTCGCGCCGGCCAAGCCGGCGAGCACCATGTAAATGCCGAGATTCCACACGCGCTCCGGGTCAATTCCCGCATGAGAAGCGTAATGCCGCGCATACCACAGGCCCAGCAACACGCCCGCAGCAACCAGCACTCCGTAGGTGTAGATGGGGATGCCACCCCACGGCGTCGGAATCGTTCCCAAATAAGGGTGCATGTCTAATGCTCTTCCTTTGGGCTGGTAGGACGGTCCCAGTCGCGAAAGAGTTCCATCAGCACGAGAGCCGCGCCGATGACGATGGCTGAGTCAGCCACGTTGAATGTGGGCCAGTGGTGGTTTTGGACGTGCAGATCGATGAAATCCGTGACGCCGCGACGCGTAAGCCGGTCGAGAACGTTGCCGACAGCTCCTCCGATAATCAGCGCCATGCCAATCTGGCCCATACGCCCGCCAGCGCGCCGCGCGGCGAGCAGCCAAAACAGAAAAACGATTACAGCCACGGAAAACAGCACCAGCAGAAATCGCACTGCCGGGGAATGCGCGTTGGCAAACATGCTGAACGCCACTCCCGGATTGTGTGTGTGAATCAAATTCAACGAGCCGGGAATGACCACGCGAAAATAATCGGACGTGGTGTACGCCTCGATCGCGTGTTTTGTGACCTGATCGGCCGCGAGCACAAGGGCGATGATCACGCCGAGCCATCCCCACGCGATACTGCGCGCGCCGGCCATGCGTTAGGCGCTCCCGTTCGTCGCGCTGCCGCTGCGCTCGATTTCTGCCAGCGCCGCGACGCAACGCTCGCAAACCGTAGGATATTCTTGGCTCTCGCCCACGTGAATGGAATAATTCCAGCAACGCTCGCATTTCTTGCCGTCGGCGTGGCGCACTTCGATCCCGTCGACGGCCGCCGCCGCGGAAGACGCCGGAGCCTTTCCGTTCGCCGAAACGATGTTCACTTGCGAGACGATCAGCATCTGCGGCAGCCATGCAGCGTAATTCTGAAGCAAATCGAGCGTTTTGCCGCTGGCGCGCATTTCGATCCGGGCTTCGAGCGCGCTATTGATCAATTTCGAGTTGCGCGCTTCTTCGAGCTTCTTGAGCGCTTGCTCGCGCACTTCGAGCAGCGATTCCCAGTTCCGTTTCTTATCCTGAGCAACGTCCCTGACGAGCTCTTCCGCCCTCGGAAGGAGCGCCATGTGCACGCTCGGCGCGTCACCCGCCGCGTGCGGCAGATGCTTCCAGACTTCCTCCGCCGTGAAAACCAGAATCGGCGCGATGAGCCGCACCAGAGCGCTGGCGATGCGATAAATCGCCGTCTGCGCGGAGCGCCGCGCGGCATTGCGCCGCGCGAAGGTGTACAGCCGGTCTTTGAGCACGTCGAAATAAAACGCGCTCAAGTCCACTACCAGAAAATCGTACAGCGCGTGAAACACGCGATGGAAAGCATACTCGTCGTACCAGGCGCGGCACTTTTCGACGAGCTCGCCGGTGCGGTGCAGCATCCACGCGTCCATTTCCAGCAGGTCGCTATCTTCCACGGCGTCACGCGCGGGATCGAATTGGTCGAGATTTCCGAGCGCAAAGCGAAACGTGTTGCGAATCTTGCGGTACGATTCGGCGAGCTGCGTCATCATCGCTTCGGAAAAGCGCATGTCCGTCTGATAATCCTGCGACGTCACCCACAGCCGCAGCAAATCCGCGCCCCATTTTTCGACAATTTCCGCGGGCAATTCGCCGTTGCCCTTGGACTTCGACATCGGCCGCCCGTCCGCATCCAGCGTCCAGCCATGTGTGATGATCTGTTTGAATGGCGCGTGTCCGCGCACGCCCATGGCCACCAGCAGCGAACTCTGGAACCAGCCGCGATACTGATCTGGCCCTTCCAGGTAAGCATCCGCCGGCCACAGTTCTCCTTTCAGCACCGCCAGGTTGGTCGAGCCCGATTCGAACCACACGTCGAGAATGTCTTTTTCTTTGCGAAATTCCGTCCCGCCGCAGTTGCACTTTGTTCCCGGCGGCAGCAGCTCCGCCGCGGAATGCGTGAACCACGCATCGGCGCCCTCTTTTTCGAACCACTTCACGACGTTGCGCAGCGCGCGAAAATCCTTCAACAACTCGCCGCATTTCTCGCAATAGAACACCACCAGCGGCACGCCCCAAAAGCGCTGGCGCGAAATGCACCAATCCGGCCGCTCGGCGACCATCTTGCACATGCGTTCCTCGCCCCACGCCGGGAACCATTTCACTTTTCGAATTTCCTCCAGCGTACGCGCGCGCAAATTGTCGTGCAGCAAATCGATGAACCACTGTTCCGTGGCCCTGAAAATCACGGGATTGTGGCAGCGCCAGCAGTGCGGATAACTGTGCGTGATTTTGCCTTCGCCGACCAGCGCGCCGTGCTCTTCGAGCAGCTTCACGATGAACGGATTGGCCTCAAAAACCGTTTTGCCTTTGTACTCCGGCAATCCCTCAACAAAACGTCCTTCATCATCGAGCGGCGCATACGTCTCGATACCGTATTTCTGCCCGGTATAAAAATCCTCCGCGCCGTGCCCGGGCGCCGTATGCACGATTCCCGTCCCTTGCTCCAGCGTCACGTATTCCGCCAGCACGCCGGGCTCGATGCGATCGAGAAACGGATGCTTGAATTTCGCTCCTTCAAACACTTTTCCAGAGATCGACGCGCCGAATTTCACAAACCGCAGCGACGTCTCTTCCTGCACCGCATTCACGCGGCCCTTCGCGACGATGTAAACGTCGCCGTCTTCCACTTCCGCCAGCACGTATTCGAGCTCGGGATGAAACGCAAGCGCCATGCTGGCCGGCAACGTCCATGGAGTGGTGGTCCAGACGAGCGCGTAGAATCCACCGCCGCCCGGGCGCTTCAGCTCAGGAGCTTCTTCCACTTTGTAGCGAATCCAAATCGACGGGCTGGTGTGATTCTCGTATTCGACCTCCGCCTCGGCCAGCGCCGTGCGGTCATGCAAACACCAATAAACGGGCTTCAGCCCTTTGTAGGCGTAGCCTTTTTCGACGAACGTCAGAAAAGCGTCCGCGATCACCGCTTCGTGTTCCGGGTCCATGGTGAGATACGGCTTCTCCCACTGGCCGAAGATGCCCAGGCGTTTGAAGTCGCGCCGGTTTTGGTCCACGTATTTCGTGGCGAACGCGCGGCACATGCGGCGAAATTCGGCCGCGGAGACGCTGTGCTTTTTCCCGCCGAGGTCTTTCTCCACTTTTGTCTCGATGGGCAAGCCGTGGCAGTCCCATCCGGGAATATAAGGCGCGCGGAACCCAGCCATGGTTTTCGACTTCACAACCATGTCTTTGCAGATTTTGTTCAGCCCGGTTCCGAGATGAATGTCGCCGGTGGGATACGGCGGCCCATCGTGAAAGCTGAAGACAGGCGCGTTCCTGCGAGATTCCAGTATGCGGCGATAGACCCCTTCCTCTTCCCATTGCGCCAGTTGCTGAGGCTCGCGCTGCGGCAATTGCGCCTTCATCGGAAAACTGGTGCGAGGCAAATTGATTGTGCTTTTCAAGTCGAGGGGTTTCGCCATTGGCCCTTTTTTCTTGGGTTTTTGATGTGCAAGAGGGCGGCAATCGAGCGCGCCGTCTGGAGTCCGTATGTTACAATATAAAGCCATGGGTGTCAGCCGCAGGGGCCATACATCCTTTTTTGCCTGGCCGAATCTAAATAGTTGACTCCAATTCCGGACCGTTAAGGTGTACCCGAAGCATGGATGCAAAGCAGAACGATCCGCAACTGAACGCTCCATCCAACGCGGCTCCCGTTCCGGGCCTCGATTTGAAATACACTCGCCAGGCTGCTGCGCCGCAATCTTGGTTCAAAACGTTTAGCTCGAATCTGAAGGATTTCCTCACCGAGCGGCCGGGGAGAATGCGTGAAGGCAGCGAACCAAGCGCATTTGCATCCGTGCAGTTCGGTTCGTCATTATCCGAGAATTTCAAGGAGTTCCTGAAGCCAATTCCCCGCTCGGCGCGCGGCAACGGCAATTCCGAACTGCTGATCGCGCAGAAGAGCTGGCTGGCCGGCTTTTGGGAGAACATTCGCGACACAGTCGCGCCGCGCAAATTGCCTCCTCTGAAGGTGACCAGCGAGCCGATTGACGTTCCCGAAATTTGGACCAAGAACAAGCAGTTCACCAAGGTACAGGCGCTTTCGCTTGCGATTCACGTGGTTGTAATTGTGCTGATTATCTTGCCCCTGCTGCCCGAGTTCATGTCCCCGCCGACGCAGGCAAATAATCAGCCCATCCAGACGATTAACGTTTCACAATACCTTCCCCTGTTGAAAATGGGAAATAAGAGGGCCGGCGGAGGGGGGGGGAGGGCCAATCTCGCGCCGCCTACTCGTGGGAAGCTCCCTCCGTTTTCGATGCACCAGATCACTCCACCGGAAGTGAAGCCGCCGGAACATGCCAAGCTCGTCACGCAGGCTTCGCTCATGGTGCCGCCGAACATCAAGATGCCCAGTCCTAACATGCCGAACATCGGCGACCCGACTTCGGCCATCGTGAATGATTCCATGGGCAGCGGCAGCGGCGGGGGCATGGGAAGCGGAAACGGAAACGGCCTCGGCAGCGGCTCCGAGTACGGAGTCGGCGGCGGACCGCCGATGGCCGGTGAAAACGGGTACAGCAGGCCGGACTGCCTGTATTGTCCGACGCCGCAGTATTCCGACGCGGGGTTCAAATTGAAAATACAAGGACCCGTCGTGCTGGATATTATCGTCGGAACGGACGGCCGCGCGACCTCAGTTCACGTCGATAAAGGGCTTGGCTATGGACTCGACCAAGAAGCGGTCAAATCTGTGCGCGATATTTGGCACTTCAAGCCGGCCGTCGGCCCCAATGGCCAGCCCGCCATCGTGCGCATGTTGATTGAAGTGGATTTCCGCCTCTACTGATTCATCCCCGCGCAGTTCTTCCCGCTTGAAAACATTTGACGACGGTTGACAACTCAGCACACCATCCAAAACGAACCGCCGCGCGAGTGCATCCTTTTGTTAGCATGGGCAGCATGAAACTAGGCGGCGCGCTGATACGGTTTGTGATTCTCGTCTTGGCAGGCTTCGTGCTCGTTCTGGGACGCCCCGCTTGTGCGCAGACGCAACCAGCCTCGATCAGTTTCACCACGCAAATCACGCCGTCCGCGGGCCTTGTCGAGCCGGTGCGCGGGCTGCCGTTCTACTTGCTACGCAAGAGTTTCGCGGGGATTCAAGAAGAGGCGGAAGCCAGCGTGGCAAAGCCGGATATGGACAAGTTCATCGATGGCCAGACCGTTTCCAAAGAATTGAAAGCCTGGATGCACAAGCACCACAGCGTGACACTAAGCGGCGACGAGTTCGCGAAGAATCTGACGGCGGAAGAAATCCTCAACACTCCGGAATTCTGGAAGGCCTATGACGAGATGAATATCGGAAACGCAAAGTTCGGATTTCCCTCTGCGAAATATAAGGAAATCGACAAGGTCCGCGATCCGGTCAAGTATCAGCGCGAAGTCGATGAATACCATGCGCGTGTGCTGAAATACATCAACGAAAATCCAGACAGTAAACAAGGTATGGACGCGGAACTCGATTCCATCGACCCAAGCCCCGAATGGAATGACAAAGTGGCTGCGCGGCTCACGACCATTCACGGTATGGCCCTCGGCTGGGCGCAATCGCGCTACCTGGTGGCGCAAACGCAAACCGACGTGAACGGCCATGCGGAATTCATGGGCGTGCCGGAGGGAACTTATTGGATCAGCTCGCTCAATATCGAAGGGCAAGTGGGCGACATGCGGGAAAAATGGGACGTGCCGATTGCCGTGCACGCCGGCGCGGCGATGCAGATGATTCTCTCCAATTACAACGCGGTACCGGCAAAACCCGTCCCGTAACTTCGCACGGATAGGCGTTGCATCCAGCACGAAGCCTCGTACACTTTCCTGGTGGCCTCCACCTGGCTTTGGATCAGCTTCAGCGCGGGCCTGCTCGTGCTGCTGCTTATCGACCTTGCCGCCTTCGGCGGAAAATCGCGCGAGATTTCGCTGCGGAAGGCCGCGGCATGGAGCGGCCTGTGGATCGGCGTCTCGCTGGCGTTTGCGCTGTGGCTGTGGCTGCGCGTTGGATCCCGGCCAGCGGTTGAATTTCTCTCCGGCTACCTCATCGAAAAATCGCTGAGCATCGACAATCTTTTCATGTTTGTGCTGATCTTCCAGTATTTTCAGGTGCGGGCCGCCGATCAGCACAAAGTGCTTGCGTGGGGAATCTTTGGGGCGCTGGCGCTGCGCGGCGCGCTCATCGCGGCAGGCGCCGCGTTCATCGGCGCGTTTTCGTGGTCCTTCTATATTTTTGGCGCATTTCTGATTTATGCCAGCCTGAACATTCTTTTCCGAAAAAATAAAGCGAAAAGCGTGGAGGGAAATCGCGCCGTGCGCTGGCTGGGGAAAATCCTGCCCACGGCAAAGAGCGGCGCGGACGGCCGGTTTTTCATCCGCGAAAATGGGCGCTGGGTGACAACATCCATTCTGCTGGCGCTGGCGGCCATCGAGATTGCCGACATTTTGTTCGCCGTCGATTCCATTCCCGCGGTCTTCGGCGTCACACGCGACCCCTTCCTCGTTTTTTCATCGAACGCGTGCGCTGTGCTGGGTTTGCGTGCATTATATTTCGTGCTGGCAGGGTGGATCGTGCGGCTTCGGCACCTGGCCACAGGCGTAGCCATTATTTTGCTTTTTATCGGATGCAAGATGATCGCCGCGCACTGGCTGGAACTGCCATCCGGCGTAACGCTGGCGGTGATTGCATGCGTGCTCGCCATTGCCACAGCCGCTTCGGTTTTTGGCAAACCCGCGATTGCGGACAATGAAGCCGCGAGCAACAAACCCAAGAATGAAACGGGAAAAGAGAACTTGGACCTGACGGATTTTTCAAACGCGGATTTGGTCGCGCGCCTGGATTCCGCGGACAGCGCGTCGCGCGATGCAGCGGCGCGCGAAGTCTACCGCCGCGGCCGCGAAGGCGCGGAGCAAGCGATTGCTAGCTGGCGGGCAAATTCGGAAATCGGCGAGTTCATTTCGAATCACGCAACTGTGGGAATCGCCGTGACGCCGGAGCGCTTTGAGAGAATTCGCGCGCGGCTGGGCCAGCCGCGCCTCGCCGAAGTCCCGCCGGATCAGGACGCCAAGGAATTCGAATGGCGCCTGAACGCCGGCATGCCCCTCGATATTCTAACGACGCGCGCGCCCGGCAAAGACGGCGCAATTTCAAAATTTCTTACGAAATTCGGCGAAGGCATTCAGCAAGTGGAATTTGTGACGCGCGACATCGATGAAGTGACCCGGCGGCTCGCAGCGCGATTGGACGTCACGGCAATTTATCCGGCTACACGCGCGGGCGCCGACAGCACGCGCGTCAATTTTTTCCTCGCGAGCACGGCGGAGGGCAAAAAAATCCTGGTCGAGCTGGTGGAAACGAAGAGGTAAAATCGGAAAGCGCGGGCCTCGTAAACGAAAACCATCCAACCTCTGTTTGCGTACTTACATCTGAGGCAAAAATAATCCGAAGAGGTGTTTATGGCATACGTGAGTGAAATCGAGCAAACGGAAGCATCTCCCGAACTGCGCGGAATTTACGCGGCGATTGAAAAAGGCTTTGGTACCGTGCCGCATTACTTCAAGGCCCTGGGCGCGCTGCCGGAAGTTATTGCGGCGCAACTGCGAATGAACGCGGCCATCATGAGCGATGGCGCGCTCCCGGGGGCGCTCAAAGAACAAATCGGCCTGGTGGTCAGCGGAATCAATTCGTCATCGTACTGCATCGCTATTCATATGGAATTGCTGCAGAAATTTGGATTCGAGAAGCAATTCGCCCGCAAACTGGCGACCGATCCTATGCGCGCAGCCGTGGACGAAAAAACAAAGGCGCTTTTTCGCTTCGCGGACAAGCTGACACGCAAACCCGTGGACATCGAGCAGAGCGACGCGGACGCAGTTCTGCGCGCGGGCTGGAGCCAGGATGCGCTGCGCGAAACCGTATTAACGGTGGCGTTCTTCAATTACATCAATCGCGTGTCTTTTGGCCTGGGGCTGGTCGCGGACTTCTAACCGAAGGCTTGCGACGGCGAGGGAGTTCCGGCGCGCATTCGCCCTTCCCCTTGTTTTCATCTGCGGTCGCCGCTTTGTTCGAGGAGTTTCGCGACGAGGGCCGTCCAGCCGGTTTGATGGCTCGCGCCGAGGCCCGCGCCGTTGTCCCCGTGGAAATATTCGTAGAAGAGCATAAGGTCACGCCAGTGCGGGTCAGTCTGAAAAATTTCCGTGTCTCCGTAAACAGGCCGGCGGCCGTTTTCCCCCTTCAAAAAGATGCGCACCAGACGGCGTGAAATCTCCGCCGCAACTTCCCACAGTGTTTTCTGCTGGCCCGAACCGGACGGAAATTCCACCGTGAGCTGATCTCCGTAATAGTAGTGGTAACGCTGCAATGCCTCGATGAGAAGAAAATTGACGGGGAACCAGACGGGCCCGCGCCAGTTCGAATTGCCGCCAAAAAGAGGCGTGGTGGATTCGGCCGGCTCGTAATCCACGCGGTTTTCCCGGCCATCGAGGGTCAGGATAAATGGATGCTCCTGGTGGTATTTGGAGAGAGAGCGAATCCCGTACGGTGAAAGAAATTCACTTTGATCCAGCATGAAGCGAAGAACGCGCAGCATGCGTTTTTTGTTCACAATGGAGAGCAGCACGCGCGCTCCCTTCGCGGTTCGCTGGCTCATGTCGATGTGTTCGGGCAGATCGGGGTGATGAAGAATGAACCACTTCATGCGCTTGGTAAAATCGGGGACGCGCGCGAGGTCCTCAGGCTCGAACGTATCCACGGCAAACAGGGGAATCAGGCCCACCATCGAGCGAATTTTGATCGGCACCTGCGCTCCGCCGGAAAGATGGCACACGTCGTAATAAAAGCCGTCCTGATCGTCCCAAAGGCCGATGTCCTTCGTGCCGATCTTGTTCATGGCATCGGCGATGTACACAAAGTGCTCGAAGAATTTGCTGGCGAGGTCTTCATACGCAGGATCGTCATGGGCCAACTCCATAGCGATGGACATCATGTTGAGGCAGAACATGGCCATCCAACTGGTGCCGTCGGACTGGTCGATATAGCCGCCTCCGGGCAAGGGCATGGAGCGGTCAAAAACGCCAATGTTATCGAGGCCAAGGAAACCGCCTTCGAAAACGTTCATGCCCAGCGGATCTTTGCGGTTCACCCACCACGTGAAATTGATAAGGAGTTTCTGAAATACGCGCTCGAGAAAAACGCGGTCGGTGCTGCCACGCACGCGGCCTTCAATCTTATAAACGCGCCAAGCGGCCCAAGCGTGGACGGGAGGATTGGCATTCGAGAAATTCCACTCGTAAGCAGGGATCTGGCCGTTGGGATGCATGTACCACTCGCGAAGAAGAAGAATGAGCTGCTCTTTGGCGAAATCCGGATCGATGGTGGCCATCGCCACACAGTGAAACGCCAAATCCCAAGACGCGTACCACGGATATTCCCACTTGTCGGGCATGGAAATCACGTCAGCGTTATAGAGGTGGACCCACTGGTGATTGCGGCCATCGAGGCGTTGGGGAGGCGGAGCAGGCTGCGTGGGATCGCCTTTGAGCCAGTTCGTTACATCGTAGTGGTATGACTGCTTGCCCCAAAGCAAGCCCGCGAAAGCCTGGCGCTGCGCTTGGCGCGCATCGTCGCCCATGTCTTGAGAAGCGCGTTCGGAATAAAACTCGCCCGCTTCCTTGATGCGGTCCGCAAACGTGGATTCGAATTCCGAGCCAAAGACATCGCTGGCCGATAATTTTTTTGGGGGGGGGGATTGCTCCGAAGGAGGGCGGTCGGTAAACCTCAGGCGAACCGAGAAACTCGCGCCAGGCCTTAGCGAAACGGAATAATGCGCGGCAACTTTGGTGCCAGTTTGGGCAGGATTCACGGCATCCTTGCGGCCGCTGACAATGTATTCATTGATTCCGTCCTTCACGTACAGCGTCGCGTTCTTCGAACCGTCAAGCGCCTGATGGTTGGTTTCATTCCCGGTGAAAAGCAGTTCCGGCGAACCTTCGGCGAGCAACCAGCGCTTTCCGTAATCCGACTGTTGGGCTTCGATGATGGCAAGCCCCGCCGGCGAAGGCATGCGGTGCGCTTCACCGCTACGAATAACGCCGCCCCAGGACCAAGTATTGCGAAACCACAATGTCGGCAGCAGATGGAGAGGCGCCGATTCCGGACCGCGGTTGACGGCGGTGATGCGAATGAGGATGTCCTCGGCCGTGGCCTTCGCGTATTCGACAAACACATCGAAGTAGCGGTTTTCGTGAAAGACGCCAGTGTCAATCAACTCGAATTCCGGATCGTTCCGGGTGCGGCGGTGATTTTCGGCGATGAGCTGCTCATACGGGAACGCGGCTTGCGGATATTTATAGAGGCATTTCAAATAAGAACTAGTTGGCGTGGCGTCGAGATAAAAATAATATTCTTTCACGTCTTCGCCGTGATTCCCTTCCTCGTTGTTCACTCCGAAGAGGCGCTCCTTGAGGATGGCGTCGCGCTCATTCCACAAGGCCAGCGCAAAACAGAATCGCTGATGGCGGTCGCTGAATCCGGCAATGCCATCTTCGCCCCAACGGTAGGCGCGCGAGCGGGCGTGTTCGTGCGGGAAATAGTTCCAGGCGTCGCCATTCGCGCTGTAGTCTTCGCGGACGGTGCCCCACTGGCGCTCGGAGAGATACGGGCCCCAGCGCTTCCAGTGCACCGTGCGTTGGCGGGAGTCTTCGATTCTTTGCTCTTCACGCGTCATCGATAGTTTCCCCCGAAGTT
This sequence comes from Candidatus Acidiferrales bacterium, assembly GCA_049787175.1. Taxonomy (GTDB): domain Bacteria; phylum Acidobacteriota; class Terriglobia; order Acidiferrales; family UBA7541; genus DAHUXN01. The sequence continues at coordinate 19,023 of JBAQYT010000180.1, forward strand.
TGGGCGCACCATGGTATCGCAATCCCCGCGAATTGGAGGCGGGATCGAACGGTGGAGTACCTATGAAAAACTGGAGATGACGTGAAAACGGGCATCGAAAAAACCGTGTTTTTGTCCCGATTAGGAAAATTTAAGTCGATCTAAGGCGTAAGCGTTACGCTCTGCGTGGCGACTACCTGGCCGTCGAGCGAGGCTTGCACGGTCCAGGAGCCCGTCAGAGAACGCTGGACAATCCACGTGCCAGCAACGGGAAGCGCATTGGACGTGGAGAAGGATCCGCCGGCTTCCGAATTGACCAAGAAGCCCTTGTGAAACGATTGATAAAGACCGCCAGCGGTATGCAGGACAGCGAGCATTTGTGCGTGGTTGCCAACAGATAAATTGCTCCAGTTGACGACGATGTTCAAATCGCGCAGCTTGGAAACGGAGAAGCTGTTGGCGGGGGCGCAGGTGGTTCCCGGCGTATCGCAGAAAAGAATTTGCGCTGAGGGTTGGGCGACGTTGCCGGAAGGCGAGCCGGGATCGGCGCTCTGAGACTGTGGCATGGCCGCACAGCCGCAGAGCCCAGCAAAGAGCAACAATGCCGTCAAGAACGAGGCTTGCGTTCGCTGGGAACCGGAGTGTAGAAGGCGCATGCTCTTCACCTCAATAAGGGAACGTGAAGGAATACATTCGCTGATCGTTGGTCGAAACGTAAATGTGCATCAGGCTCAGATCCAGACCGGGATCGCCGACAACGCCGGGCTGACCGGTGTTAGCGACAATATCTCGAGTGTCGACGCCAGTGTTGATGTTGAGTTCGTGAATCTTGCCATCGCCCGAGCCGACATAGATATCCGTGAGTCCGTAGACGCCGATGGGCGCGGACGGCGCGGTGATGGCTGTCTTCCAATTGGCAGTAAAGGTTTGCGTAGACGAATTGTAAGTGAGGCCGTGCACGTCAAGGGTTCCTGAGAAAATGACGGAGTAGGGCGAAGAGAGACCCACGACGAGCGGGTAACTCACGATCTCGCCGTCGACACCGACGATGGAAGTGATCACCGTCGCAGTAGACGTGTTTATGGCGTACACGGTACCGGCATCCGTTCCAACGAAGAGCGTACTCCCGTCGGGCGTGAGCACGGGAGAGCTGTCAATATCACCGAGGAAAAGTGTGGCAAGCACCTTGCCGGTATTGGCATTGAGTTCCCACAGGCTGGGTTGCGTGCCGCCATTGCTCTCGCTGGTGACCCAAATGGTGTTGGCGGTGTACGAAATGGTTGGAGTAGCGGTAATGATGTCCATTTTGGGGATCGCTATCGCTCCGGTGCCCGTGCCTCCGACATCCGACCAGAGGGTAGCGCCGGTGTTTCCATCAACGGCGACAATTGCATTTCCGGTGAGTGTCAACGCGTTGCGCGTTCCCAGGACGAGCAGGTCATGGGAAAGCGTATAAGACGAATTTGCAAAATTCTTCACGAGCAGCGCTCCAGCAGCAAGAAAAGGAGTGCCGCCCGCGTTCAAAGGATCGACGACCCACACGGTCTGGCCCGTGTCGGCCGCAATGCCATAGGCCAAGCCGCTCTGGTCGGCGACGTAGAGCATATCTTCAGCCAGCGACGAATCGGCGGCATCGATCACAGGCGAACGGCCGGTGATGGCGCCGCCCAAGGAAAGCGGCGGATACGAGCGCATTCCCGTGTTTGCGTTTATGGCAAACATGAAATTTGTCTGCGTACCGAGCATGGCCACGAGCCCAGGAAATAATGACGGAGGCGCTAGGGTCGTCGAGTAGGTTGCGGTGATCCAGTTCGAGCTATAAGGCGCGCTGGCGCTTGGTGTGGCGGAAACTTCCGGCACAGTCAGGGAGCCGCCCGTCGTGCCGCTGGTGTTGTAGTTATGGGCGGAATCCTGGGTGAAGACTTTGTAGTAGTAGGTGGCGCCGTTTGCGGGCGCTCCGCAGGTGTCGGAGCTGCTGTCAGTGAAGGTCGTCGCCAAAGCGGTATTGTTGAAGACGACCGTGCCGTTGCCGATCGTGGCACAGAGGGCATAGGTGGTCCCGTCGGCAGGCACAGAGCTCTTATTGACTGGTACGCCCGAGCTGCTGCGCAAAATCAAGACGCCGGTAGTGTTCTTGAGCACCGTCCCAATCGCAGCGGGGTACGCCCAGGTGAGCGCCACCTGGGCATTACCGGCGGTTGCAGCCAGATTGGCCACATTCTGGACAAAAGTTACGGTGAGGGACGGCGGGTTTGCCGAACCGTTTGCGTAGAAAACCGTCTGAACACCCGAAAAAGCGTTCTCAGTGTGATCCTTGATCAGCGTGCCGTAGTTGGGAACCGGCACCCCGGCGGCATTGCCCGAATACCACGACTGCACGTCGGGTGTGATTGTCCATGAAGCGTTCGTAGCACCCGGGCCTATCGTGGTGTAGGTGGTTCTTGTCCCGGGAATATCGCCACCGCCGCCGGCCGTGTCCCAGGCGAGGTCCGCGACGCGCGTATCCCAGGTCGCGGCCGACTGAACAAATAGGCTGTCTAAAGGAAAGGCGTCATATGTTCGAGTCGCTGTTGGAGGTGTTTGCACGGCCAGCGTTAATACAGCGGTCTTAATACCGACATTCGGCAACAATGAAAAATCAAAAAGAATCAAAGCGCGCTGATTTGCATTTCGCGAAGACTGTACTTGGAGTGCGCCAGCATTCACGGTGGCCGGATTGGCCTGGTCCAGAAAATTCTCGGCGGCGCGCGAAGTTAGTGTCGACTGCTGCAGAACGAGTTGTTCGGTTGCGGTCGAAGAAACGGCGAACGCCAGTGTGAAAAAGCCTACCAGCAAAACTGCGAGCAGTGGATGCGAGTAAAGGCTTCTTTTGCTTTGCATCATTGACGATTTCCCTCGGCGGCGATGCGCAGACTCCCTTGCGCTAAGAGCGTTTTGGCGCGCTGTTACATTGGAAGCTCTGCCCCGGCAGTTTTCCGCACGCCAGGGCCATGGTTTCGTAAATCGGCTCCGAGATGCATTCGGGCTTCACGTAGGGTTTTTTCGCCGGAGAGGCGCGATCCAGACCCTGCGAGCCTTGCTGTTCCGCCATGAAACCTCCGGTTAAAATGCACACAGACGAGGGGGTTGACGTGAGCGCAAACGGTACGTACTGAGATCGAAGCCTGTGGACGACCCCCGTCCGGCTGCTATCCTATGAAGGGAATCGCTTGAAAAGAAGGGAGTTTCGCCTTTGGCTTGTGCAATCGGTCAACAGCTTGGGAAACCAAGCAGACCATATGTACTGAATTCACCAGTTGGGAAGCGCCCTGCGGCCTAGGGCGGCTTCCGCGGCCCAGCAGCCCAGATAGACGGAAAGGGCGACGCCGTGGCCTGAATATGCGCCCAGGACAGTGGTGTTTGGCAAGCTGCGATGTAGCTCGAAGACTGGCTTCCCTTCCCAGTTATGGCCAAAGAGGACGGGCCCTCCCCACCAATGAGAAAAACCAATCGAGCGCAGCGCAGGATGGAGGCCCCGAACGCGGCGTTGGATTTTGGCGATGAGTTCAGCCGATTTGCCGGCGGCGATGTCTAGCGTTTCTAGCTCGCGCCAATTCTTAACATCGACCAAACCACCGCCGAAGATGAGGGCGTTTGTATAAAGGATCCGCCCCCAGAGATAGGGCAAGTCAATCGTGTAAAACGGACGGCCAGAAGCAAGCCCGAGAACCTCAAGTTGAGCAGGCCCAAGGGGCACCGTTGCCACTACGAGGGTGAGTTTCGGTTCGGCGCGTTTGGCCAAGCCAGTCATCTCCAGAGCGAAAGCGTTGGTGGCAAGGATGACATGAGAGGCGCGAACTTCCCTTTCACGTACGCGCAAGCGGAGTGAACCTTCGAAACGAACGTCGTCAACGGAAGCATTCTCTACAATCAGCACACCAAGGCGATCAGCGGCGCGAGCGAGTCCAGAGAGAAGTTTGCCAGGGTCGATCGTGCCGCCGGGAAGCTCGTTGGTGGCGCGCAGGTCGCCGGAATCTTGCCAGGCGATGGGCGAGTTCGGGAGCGGATTATTGCGACCAATCTCCCACGCGCCGGGTAATACCAAGTCGCAATCGATGGATAGAGCGCGCAGGGCAGAGGAAAAGCCTTCCAGCACGTTACCCAAACCCGGAAGATCGCCGGCGGCGGTTTCCCCGAGAACCATTCCACCGGTGCGGCCGCTGGCGCCGGAGCCGATGGACTCCGCTTCAAAGAGGGCGACGGTTTTCACGGGGTCAATCCGTCGCAACCAAGTCGCAGCGGCAAGGCCAGTGAAACCTCCACCGACAATAGCAACGTCAACTTGTTCCGGGACGAGACGCGGCGGAGACTTAAAATCAATTTTCCAGGGCGGCTGGCCCCAGCGCGAACGGCCAGCGGATTGAGCGGGAGAAGACAAAATCGTTTCCTTCGGGTGCCGAGAGTTTCGATGCAAGTTTCAACTTATGCGTCGCAGAAGCGCCGCACGGACCCGCTGAAAGCGGATTGCGCGGAGCATATATCTGTGACATAACTTCGACGCAAGACAATCGCCCTGAATCAAGGGCTGCAAAATGAAATTCACCCTCCTCGATTGGTCGGCAATTCTAGGTTACCTGCTCATCACACTGCTGCTGGGAATCTACTTTCGACGCCGCGCCAGCGCCAGCACAGAAGAATACTTCGTGTCGGGCCGCGACGTGCCGTGGTGGCTGGCGGGAACGTCGATGGTAGCGACAACGTTTGCCGCGGACACGCCCTTGCTGGTGGCAGGCTTGGTCTACACGCAAGGAATCGCGGGCAACTGGCTGTGGTGGGCGTTCCTGCTGTCGGGAATGATGACGGTGTTCCTATTCGCGCGGCTGTGGCGGCGCTCCGGGCTGATGACCGATGTGCAGTTCGCGGAGATTCGCTACGCGGGCAAGCCAGCAGCGTTTTTGCGCGGCTTCCGCGCCGTTTACCTGGGCCTGCTGATGAACTGCCTGATTCTTGGCTGGGTCACAAAGGCGATGATTGGGATTGTGGCGACAACTATGGGGCCGACAATGCGGGGCTGGCATTTCTTGAACGGATTTGCGCGCGTGATGATTGCGATTTTCGGGCAGACATTTTCGGGGGTTAATGGACAGGCTTTGATTTTGTGCATTTTCTTCCTGATTCCCTTCACGGGGATTTACGTTTCGCTGGGCGGGCTGCGCGGGGTGCTTTGGACGGACATGTTCCAATTCGCGCTGAAAATGGGGATCGTGATTCTGGTGGCTTATTTCGCGGTCGAGGGCGCGGGTGGCATGACGCACATGATGTCGAAAATTGAAGCAATGCGCGCGACGAATGGAGGCGCGGATCCGCTCTCTTTTCTGCCGGACTTCTCGCGCGGCTTTTCGAGCGAGGCGCTATGGACATTGCCGGTGATTACCTTTGTGACCTATCTCGGAATTCAATGGTGGGCGTTTTGGTATCCAGGAGCGGAACCGGGCGGCGGCGGATACATTGCGCAGCGAATCTTCAGCGCGCGCGACGAGAAGGAGGGCCTGTATTCGGTGCTGTGGTTCAACATTGCGCATTACGCAGTGCGGCCATGGCCATGGATTCTGACAGCGCTGGCCGCGATTGTCCTCTATCCGGGACTGGCGCATCCGGAAACCAGTTACATGATGATTGTGAATGATTATGTGCCGCATGCGTTGCGCGGCATTGTGCTTGCGGGATTTCTCGCGGCGTTTATGTCAACGATCGCGACGCAGCTCAACTGGGGCACTTCGTATCTGGTGGAGGATTTCTACCGGCGGTTTATCAAGACCAATGCAACGGAGCGGTACTACGTTCACGTGTCGCAGGTGGTGACGCTGCTGTTGGTGGTATGCACGGGCTACGTCGCGGCGCATTTGGGCTCGATCCGCTCGGGATGGGAAGACGTGCTGCAATTGGGCGCGGGCACGGGAGCTGTTTACATCCTGCGATGGTTTTGGTGGCGAATTAATGCGTGGAGCGAGATTTCGGCAATGGCCTCGTCACTCGTGATGACAGGCGCGTTGGATTGGAAGGATCCCTGGATCTGGCTGCTGCACAGACCGGGGCCGTTTACCGGCGACGCTACGGTGCTGTTTGCCAAGAATGCGCTGACCACAACGCTGATTACAACGATCGTGTGGCTGGTGGTGACTTGGTTTACGCAGGCGGAGCCGAACGAGATTCTGGTGTCTTTTTATCGCTTAGTTCGCCCGCAAGTGACCGGATGGAAACCCATTGCCGCGCTCGCGCCGGAAGTTCCGAAGACGCGCGAGCTGGCACGAAATCTGCGGTGCTGGGTGCTGGGTTGCGCGATGGTTTACGGCGCGCTTTTCGGCGCCGGGAAGCTGCTGCTGCACGCCTGGGCGTCCGGCGTTGTATTGTGCGCGATTGCAATCGTGTGCGCGTGGCTCATTTCACGCGAACTGAACCAAGCTACGAAACTGGAGGCGGAAACTCCGAAACAGAGCGCTGCTTCCCAACGAAGTTAAAGTGGATTCGCGAGCATTTTCGATTGGGCGCCGATGAGGTGGCGCGGTGGAATGCGGAAGACCAAAAGCGTGATTTTGGCAGTGGACATTGGCGGAACGAAAGTCGCCGCCGGCTTGGTGACGCCCGCTGGAGAGATTCTCTCCGCTGCGCGCACGCGCATGGTGGCGAACAAGGGCGCCGCCGAAGGTTTTGCCGCGGTGCAGGAGACAATCGAGAGCGTTTTGAAGAAACGGCGCACGCGGAAAGTACGGGCCATCGGCGTCAGTGTTCCGGGATGGGTGGATTCGAAAGCAGGCACGCTTTTGAACGCGGCGAATTTACCGTGCTGGAAGAATTTCAATCTCGCGGCAGAAATCAAGAAACATTACGGGTTGCCGGCGCGCGTGGCGAACGACGCAAAAGCGGCGGCGCTGGCGGAGGCCGCTTGGGGCGCAGGCCGGGAGTATCGCAACGTGTTTTATGCAACGCTGGGCACAGGCGTGGGCACGGGACTCGTGATTGACGGCAACATTTACTCGGGACAGCGCGGAGCGGCAGGAGAAGGCGGGCACACGACGATTGATTTCCGCGGGCCGCTGTGCGGCTGCGGAAAACGCGGCTGCGCAGAGATGTACATTTCAGGGCCAGCGATCGCGCGCAACGCGAGGGAGCGCATCGGCAAAAAGGCGGGCAGCGGCTCGTTGATGCTTAAATTGGCGGGCGGCGACGCGGCGAATGTAACGGCAGAGCATGTTGCAAGAGGGGCTGCCGCAGGAGACGCACTCGCCCAAGAAGTTCTCGCCGATGCGGCAGAGCATCTGGCGATTTGGCTGGGGAACATCATTGACCTGCTTGAGCCCGGAGTGATCGTCATCGGCGGAGGGCTGGCGAATCTCGTGATGTCGTTGTTGCCGGATATTCGGAAAAATTTGGATCGCTGGGCGTGCAGTCCCGAACATCAGCAAACGCCCATCGTGAAAGCGTTCTACGGCGCAGAGTCGGCGCTGGTGGGAGCGGGGGCGCTGTGGCTTTCACGCGCGGAAATATGGAAAGAGTCCGGCGCAAGAAAATCGCGGCGGGCCAGCCGCTAATGAATTTGATATTTCACCGTTCGATATTTCACCAAGGAGCGAATCATGCGAATTGCAAAATGCATCATGGGCATCGGGTGCCTGTTTCTCGCAACGTTTGTTTGCGCTCAGCAACAGGCGCAATCATCGGGCGCCACTCACGAACTGACGGCGATGCTGAATCAGTTCATGCGCGACGCGAGCAGCAACAACGCCGCGGGGTTCGACCGTTTCTTCGCGGACGACGTGATTTACACGGGATCGAACAGCCAGGTGCACACAAAAGCGGACATCATGCGCAGCCTGAACGCTCCGAAGGCAGCTACCGCAGCGAAAAGTAAGGAAACTTACTCGGCCGAGCATGTAGTGGTGCACGATTTTGGCAATGCGGCGATTGTCGCGTTTCAGTTGGTCGCTCGAACGGAGCACGCAGACGGCAAAATTGAAATTTCAAATTACCGGGATACCGGGACGTTTCTACGGCGAAACGGCCGGTGGCAGGCGGTCGCGTGGCAAGCAACGAAGATTCCGGCAACGACAGCAGCAAAATGATGGAGCGGAACGTTACGCGAGGAACACTGGCAGGGCTGTGAACAAGTTTGCTGGGAAGGCCGGCCTTGAACAGGATAATTAGATCCAGAGAAGGATAAATACCCCTATAAAATCAATCGATTAGGAGAAAACGCCCCATAACACCCGTGGTTGGGGAAAAATTGGCTGCGGGGCCTGGACTCGAACCAGGATAACCTGCTCCAGAGGCAGGCGGACTACCAATTGTCCGACCCCGCACCAGCGTAAAATCCTACACGACCCGCCACACCTTGTCGAGAATGTTGGTAACGGTCAATTTGAATTTTAACTCTTTGTGTCACGATCAAGAAAATGCACCTGACCCGCCACCCGAATGTTGCGGGGCATCCAAACGCTTCGCTTCTTCGGAAACGAAGATGAATGGGAAGCCAAACTTGTTCACACGAGCGTGAGGATGGAAGCGTGAGTGGAACACTCGTACAGGAGCACCTGTTCTTCGGTACAGCACCGAAAAAATAAAGTCCAGTACTATTGCGCTGACGTACCCGGCAGCCGAAAATTTCATATAGAGGGTAGAGCGCAATGGGGACCTTTACTACCGAAGTGCCCACTTCCCCCGCGGGGGCCAAATCCAAGCGTAGCGGGACGGACACGCTCGAAAATGAAGCCATCGGTCTCGACATTGCGGTTCGAATTCATGGTTCACAGGTAGCCGCGGTCGTTCTGGATACCACAGAGCACGTCGAACCGTTCGAAGAAGACACTTCGACCATGATCGTGTTTCCTCGCGGCGCCGTGGTGAAATTACGGGCACGCGTGCGCACCGGCCACGCAGTGGTCCTGACCAATCTAGCGACCAAACAAACGGCCCTCTGCCGCATCATTCAGGTAAACAGCGCGGCGAACGTCTCGCATTACGTCAAGCTTGAGTTTGTTCAGCCAGCGCCCGGATTCTGGAACATCCACTTCCCTTCCGAAGCCAATGCTCCCGCCGCGACGCATGAAGAACTGGCGACGCATAGCAAAGAGATGGAAAAGCCCGTGGCACCTGCAGCGCCGGCGCCTGTAACGCCCGTTCAGAGCGTTCCACCAGCAAATGCGCCCCTTGCAACTGCAACGCAGGCCTTGCCACACGTAGATGCGCCGCCTCCGCCAGCGAAACCGTTCGCGCGCGAAGCAGCGAAAGAGACTGTGAAACCGGCTCCGGCGCCGCCGGTGAGTTATGGAATTTCCGAGGATCCGAGCACGAACGAAGTGGTTCCTTTGGCGACTACTCCGCCGAAGAGAGCAACCATCGCACCCAAGGCTCCGGCGGCAATCCCCGCGCCTGCTCGCGCGGCAGCCAGTTCGTCCAATGAGGCGCCGCCGATCTTCGATTCGTTGTCGACGGACGAAGAAGTATTCGGCAAGCAAGCAGCGGCCACGGCGGAAGAAACAGCAATCCTGAAATCAGATCAAAGAGCAGCGCAGGCGTTTATGCGCTCGCTCGATCCTTCTTCGCTGTTGCAATCAGGAGAAACTCCCAAACGGCATACGGGCGTGAAGGTGTTGCTTAGCGTGGCGGCTATGGCGATCCTTGCCGGCGGCGCTGTGTTCTATGTGCGGCAGTATCGCGGGAACGCGCGCCTGGGCTCGAATATAGCCGCTCCGGCAAGCATTCCGCAAACATCTTCGGCCGCTCCACGCACAACACCAGCACAAACTGCGACAGAATCGCCGGCGACATTTGCTCCCGAAAACCAATCAACGAGCGGAGCACGGCCAGCCGCAAAACGCGGAACCGTTGTTCAGGCGCCTGCAGAGCAAACCGCCATCACGGAAACGCTCGCGCATAACAGCGCGAAGAGCCCCGCTCCGGAGAATCATCCTACGATTTCCAATGGAATGGCCACCATCTATGCGGGCGATTTAACCGCTCGTCCACAAGCAACGCAGCACAATAACGCCGTGGATGCGCCACTCCCGACAATCAACAGCACTCCGAAAGATTTGGTGGGAGCTTCCACAAATGCGCGGCTCGGCTCTCTGGTAGGCGGCGCAGCATCGAGCCTTCCTGTCCCGCCCAAGCCCGCCGGGCCGAAGCCCGTCGTCCGTGGCGGCCAAGTGACTCCGCCGCGATTGATTCATCGCGTGCAGCCTTCTTATCCGTCACTGGCAACTTCGAACCGCATTGAGGGCGACGTTCAAATCGAGGCGGTTATCGATCAAACTGGCAAGGTAACGTCGACCAAAGTCATCTCTGGACCCGCCCTTCTGAGAAATGCAGCCATGGATGCGGTGCGCCAGCAGAGATATTCGCCGGCGACTCTCGATGGAAAACCAATCACCATGCAATACAAAGTGACGATCCGCTTCCGTCTCGGCCAGTGATAAAATCACGCGCGGATTCGCGCATGGCACGCCAAGCTACGCGACAGGAACATCCTCTTATTAAAAATTGTTAAGGACAGATTTTGTTTCGCGGAGTCGACTACTTCGCGGGCACCAAACGTTTGTTTACAATGTAATATTCCGCGCCGCGCCATTCGATGCGACGCTTAAAGAAGCTCGTCAGCCACACGGTGAAGGCGAAGGCGTCTCGTAGCGGCACCAGATACATCTTCCTGCGTAGTATCGGATCCCCCACGCCCCAGACGCCAACGGTCCAGGCCATCAGCCCGCGCAACACGACGTATCCGGCCAGATAAAACGCCGCGATGGGCCAGGACGGAGCAATGGCCGCTGCAAGAATCGCCCATGGCAAGCCATGCGTGAAGATAAGCGAAAAGTGCCCCCACGGCTGAGAATGCTTCATGGTGAGCGTCCAGCGAACCTGATGGCGAAAGCATTGGGCAAGAGTCTGCGAGGGGAAAACCGTGAAGACAGGAAACGTGGTCACCTCGACGCGATAGCCAAGCGCGGCGATGCGATGGCCCAGCTCGTAGTCGTCCGAAAAGTGATCGACGAGCGCTTCGAAGCCGCCGATTTGCGCCAGGCGGGGCTTGGTGGTCGCCATCGTAGCGCCCAGAGTGAAGTCCACGCCGCCCAACTGCCACGCTGAGAGCACGCCCGCGTCAAAATCCGAGGTATTGCCGAGCGCTTCCATTTCGGAAACTAGCGAGCCATCGGTGATGCCGCGGTATAAGCATGTCACGGCGCCAACTTTGGGGTCCGCAAAAGGCGCGGCAACCGCGTAAAGGTAGCCGGGCGCTACGCGGATGTCGCTGTCGCTGATGATCAAAATCTCGTATTTCGCCTCGCGAACCATACGGCAAAGCTTGTTCACTTTATCGCCTGTGCCCAATGGCTCGGCGCCAATCAACAAGCGAATCTTGCATTGGGGAAAATCGCGAATGAGCTTCTCGATGACGGGCACGGCGGGGTCGGCTTTTTCGGTCACGCCAAAAATAATTTCGAACTCCGCGTATTCCTGGCGACAAAAACTCGCGTAATTCTCGTAGGCTTCCCGGTCGAGGCCGCGCACGGGCTTAAGCACGCTGACTGGTGGCGCAAAGTCTTTTCGAACAGGAGGCCTGTTACGGAAAAACCGGAGCGCGGCGGTGATCGCGAGCAGGTAATAAGCGAAAGGCGCAAGGGCCAGCAGCAACACTGTCCATCGCAGGATTTCATGCCACACGGTTGGTCCTTAAATGAAATAAATGAAATTCACGGTTTATCCGTTGAGGTATTTTCAGCTCACGCAGACCAGCAGAACGCCAAGACAAACCAGCACAACACCGATCCAGCGCCGCGCCTCGATGTGCTCACCCAGCAGGAATTTCCCGCCGAGCGCACCCACAACGTAGCTGAGCGCGGTCAATGGCACAACGTAGCTGACATTTTCCCAAGAGAGCAGCATCAGAAGCGCAAAAAATGATACGGCCATCAGGGACAAGCCCAGCCACATCCATCCGACGCGAAACGCGCGGCCGATTACGCGGAGCAGATTGGCAGGTGCGAAGCTTTGCACTTCGCCAATTTGCTTCATCGTGTGCGTAACCGCCAATTCCCCGCCGGTGCCGGCGAAGATGATCACGGCAAGAGAAATGGCGTCCGGTGAGCTCATCCCTCCTCCGTAGTTCGCGGCGGCGTTCCGCCAACGAGGAGCACGCCTATACAAATGACCAAGACACCGACCCATCGCATCCGCGGAATCACTTCACCCAATAGCAAGTACCCGAGCACAGCCACGAACAAATATCCCGTTGCCGAAGCCGGCTGTACATAACTGTAATCCGCCCAGGACAGCACCAGCAGGTACGCCACAAAGAAAAGCAGCAAAGAAGTGATGCCCAGCCATATCGGGCCGGAGCGAAACGTTCTTTCAAACGCGGAAAGCAGAGCGGAAGGATGCCAGTTGGATATCGCACCGATCTGTTTCATCCCCTTGCGCAGCAGCACATCCCCCAGCGACCCGAACACCGCCATCAGGGCGATGAGAAAAATGGTTTTGCCGTGCAGCCGGTGCGAAAACCTCATGCGCCCTGTGTTTCTGTGGGAAACTCCGTGCTGGGACGGCTAGGAATTGTCTTCACGCCGACGGAGGGAGGCTGCTTTGCGGGACTTTTTCCGCTCTTTGCATACTTCAAGCGCTCGGCGCGCAGTCGGAGGAATGAAACTGCTTCGTGATAGAGGCGCTTGCGCTCGTGCGCATCCCACAAAGCTTCACGCACGATCCGCCAGGCCACTCGCGGACGGAAATAATACGAATCGTAGAAATGATTTACCGCGTCCATCATTTGCTCGCGGTTTAGTCCCGGATATTCGAGGTGTGGAAGCTGATGCCCGCCGGAATCGGCGAGCGCTTCGGTAGCCAAAAACCCGTTGGCGGAAGCCAAATTGTAGAGTTCTGTTCCGGGATAGGCGTGGGCCATGGAAACTTGAATCGTTTCGCAATCGAGCTCCCGCGCAAAATCCATGGTCTTCTGAATCGTTTCTTTGGTCTCGCCGGGCAAGCCAATAATGAAGTCGCCGTGAACGCGGATGCCGACCTTCTTGCAGTTGGCGGCAAAGGTGCGGGCCATCTCGACCGTCGCGCCCTTCTTGATGTTCTTCAGGATTTGCGGATCGCCCGATTCGAAGCCTACGATGAAAAGCCGGGCGCCCGCATCGGCCATTCCTTTCAATGTTTCATAGTCGCTGTGCACGCGAGCGGTGCAGGACCATTGAAAGCCCACAGGCTTGAAGCGTTTGCACAACTCCAGCACGCGATCCTTGCGAATATTAAACGTGTCATCATCGAAGAAAAATTCCTTGGCCTGCGGGAACATGCGGTGCGCTTGCTCGAATTCCCGCGCCACGCTATCCACCGAGCGAACGCGCCAAGTATGGCCGGAAAGCGTCTGCGGCCACAAACAGAACGTGCACTGCGCGGGACAGCCGCGCGAAGTGTAAAAAGAGACAAACGGATGGAGCAGGAAGGGAACGTTGTAGCGCTCAATCGTCAAATCCCGCTTGTAGATATCCGTGGCGAACGGCAGCTCATCGAGCTCCGCCGTATGCAGAGGAGGACGCGTCGCGTTATGCACAACCTTTCCGTCTTTGATATAGCTGGCATTGGCAATTTCACTAAGCGGTTTGCCCTGAGCAAATTCCGTGACGGCATAATCGAATTCGCCGCGCACCACAAAATCGATGTCCGAACTGGCCAGCAGGCTTTCCGCCGGCTTGATCTGGACGTGCGGGCCTACGAAAGCGATCTTTAGGCCGGGCTTCGCTTCCTTCATAGCCCGGGCCATCTTCAGGTCGCTTTGGAAGCCCACGGTGGACGTGAAGAGGACTAGGAATTCATAGTCTTTGGCGATGTCGATGGTCTGTTGCGGCGTGATTTTGTGCGGCGGCGCATCCAGCAGCCGGCTTCCCGGCAACATTCCCGCGGGATACGTAAGCCAAACCGGATACCAATAAGATTCGATCTCGCGAGTTGCGGGCCAGCGGGAACTGGCACCCCCATCGAAGTTCTCGAAGCTGGGGGGATTAAGCAAAAGGGTTTTCATCACCGACGCCATTCAACATCCTCCTCAATCTTAGTGGGACGGCCTGATCGACACTGTCCAGCAATACCCGATTCTACTTGAATTCGCAGCGCGGCAATAGCGAAGCTTTTCCAATGTTCTCAGGGAAATACTTTCGCCAATTGCCCCGTCGCCTGAAGCAAATCCAACTGAGCGCGCTCGTGGGAAAGACCCGCATCCAAGAAGGCCAGCCATTTCTCGTTTTCCAGGACGCGCGCCTTCTCCAAATCGCGCAGGGTCATGTGACCCTGATTGAATTTAGCCTCGACATCTTGCAGCTGTTCCTGAGCAAGCTGCAAATCGAGCCGCGCCACTTCCCTTGCCGCGTCGGCTTCCTTGAGCGCCTGGATCTTTTGCTCCGCTCCCTGCTGCACGGAGCGCTTCGCCGCGGCTAATTCGAGAGTCGCTTCGTCGAAGTCACTCCTCGCCAGCGCTACATCGGCCGAAGTTTTGGCGGCAAAGACGGGAATCGTGATCTGGATTCCGGCAGTGACGTTGTTACGCTGAAATTTCGAGAAAAACTCCTGGTAGTTATTGATCTTGCTCAGCACGCTGTATTCCCCAATGATGCCGATCGTCGGCCAGTAAGACCCCTTGGCACCCTTCAGCAACTGTTGCCGGGCAAGGCGGTAGTTCTCGGCCTCCCGCAAACCAGCGCTATGGCCGGTCACATCCGCCATGAAGTTGGATGCAGGTTCGGCGGATTCGGAAGCCAGCGTTTCCTCGGAAGAAACCTGCAAGGGTTCATCCGCGGGGAGGCCGGTCATGTTCCGAAGCTGCTCCGTAAGCTGTTGCTCACGGTCCTGATACTGAACAATCCGCTGGGCGATCCGGGCGGCTTGCAACTGGTCCTCTGTCGCCGTAACGGGAAGCTCCAATCCGGCCGCTTCGCGCTGTTGCGTCAGGTCGAGAATTTGCTGCGCGCTGTCGTGCTCGCTTTGCAGCAATTCCAAGGAGCGTTGCACGTCGGCCAGTTCCAGATAGGAAGTGGCCGCGCTCACGATCACCGCCTCGCGCGCGTTCTGAAATTCGATCTCCTGGTTTTTCGCCAGGTCTTCGTCGTAATGCAATTGCCCTCGCTGCTGCTTATCGAAGAGTGCTTGCGTGTACGACATTTCAAAAACCGCCGGCGCCGAACCTGCCGGCGTTTGCGGGAAACCATTCGTATAAGCTGCTCCTGATCCTGTATACAAGTTGGGCAGAAAATTCGCGCGGTCTACGCCGGCCGTATTTTTCGCCACCGTGTACCGAACGCGCGCCAGAGCTAAGTCTGGGCTATGCACGAGAGCAAGCCTCACGACCTCGGCGAGACTCAAGACCCGGCCCGCAGGCGCCGCTTGCACTTTCACGGCGCTTTGGTCAGACGGATTCTGTGACAACGCGCCTGGTTGCGCTTGCTGCGCCCTCGCGGAAACACAAAGCAATAAGGTGCAAATCATGATTGTGCATACGGTCTTCATTTTCGTCCTATTCGTCCTATTCGTAGTGTAATGATTCGACCGGCTGAAGCGCCGCCGCCTTGCTCGCTGGAAGGTATCCAAAAAGAACTCCCGTTGCGCATGAGACGACGAACGCCAGAACGACCGAAGGCCATGAAATTGGAATTTCGATGCCGCCCGGCACGGGGAAAAGCCGGACAATCGCCGTGACAATGAAAGGAATCAGGACGGCCACCATGATCCCGACAAGCGCACCGACGCCGCTGATAATCCCCGCTTCGGTTAGAAATTGATACAGAATTTCGTCGCGCCGCGCGCCGATGGCCTTGCGAATACCGATTTCCCGCGTCCTCTCCGTGACGCTCACCAGCATGATGTTCATGATGCCGATTCCGCTGACGACCAGGGCGATCATGGCAATCAGCAACAGCAAAATGGTGAGCGCCAACGAAATATGGCGCGCGGTTTCCAAGATCGAAGAGAGATTGTCGACGCTGTATCCGGCATCAGGCCGATGACGCAATTTCAGGATTTCGCCGACTTCGCGCGTCACCAGCGGAACGTCCTCGGGATTATCCGCCTGCGCGTAGAAAGTCTTGATGTAACTCTCGCCGGTGTAGTAGCGAATCAGGGGAAAGGGAACCAAGACGGAGTCTGTTGTGATTTCCGTCTGGCCGAAGGTCTGGACGCGCTCTCGAAAGACTCCGATTACGGTGAAATCCAAGTCGCCCACATGAATATCCTGCCCTACCGGATCGTCATCGGGAAACCCCACCTTGGCAAGATGCTCGGTGAGCAGGCACACCTTGCTGGTGGTCAAGAAATCTCCGTCGTCGAAGTATCGTCCATGAACGACGACTAGATTGCGGATTTGCTGAAAACCGGGAGTGACACCCACAAGGCCCACGGGCCGTGTCACACTTGCCGTTGTAACGGTCATGTGAATGTCATAGGTGCCCGCAACATGAACGGCTTGAGGAATTCCTCGCCGTATCGCGTCGAGATCACTCAGTGAGATCTGGTCGGCCATCGACACGTTCTGTCCGACGTTCGTGCTGACGAGAGAGGCATAAACGATGTTCGAACCAACGGCCTCAATCTGCCCAATAATGAACCGCTTGCCCGCCAGGGCCACCGTGACGACCAGCACGATGCAAGCGCTGCCGATCACGACGCCCAGCATCGTCAAGCTGGCGCGCAGTTTATTCGCGCGCAGCGAATCCAACGCCAAATTCCAGGTTTCCCCCCAGACCATTGCCCGACTACCTTTCGAATCGCGCCACTATAGCAAATCCAAGTTGCCGCCAGCCCGATAATTCTTGACGCCCCGGCTACTGGTCGTTACGATGCTCCCAGCGAGGGCTTGGGACGCCTTAAAGACGGTTTTTTCCGACCGTTCCAACCTAGTCACCAGAAATACTGGCGAAAGGCAAGGATGATAGAAGGCAAACGCGTCGCGGTGGTCCTGCCGGCCTACAATGCGGAAAAAACTCTAGAAGCTACGGTTCGGGAGCTTTCCCCCCTCGTAGATATCAAAATTCTGGTGGACGATTCGAGCACCGATGGCACGGCGAAGCTCGCGCAACGGCTCGGCCTCCAGGTTTTCGTCCACGACAGGAACTATGGATATGGGCGCAACCAGCAAACTTGCTATCGCGAAGCGCTCGCGTCAGGCGCTGACATCGTCGTCATGCTGCATCCTGACTATCAATATAATCCCGCGCTGGTTCCCTCGCTCGCGGGGCTGATCGCCTGCGGCAGTTGCGATGTCGCCCTTGGCTCGCGCATTCTGGGCGGCGGGGCGCTGCGCGGCGGCATGCCGCTCTATAAGTACATTTCCAACCGCCTGCTCACTGCGCTTGAAAACTTGCTGCTGGGTGCAAAACTCTCGGAGTATCACACCGGCTACCGCGCCTTCAGCCGCGAAGTTCTGCTGGCCCTGCCACTGCTTGAGAACTCGGACGATTTTGTCTTCGACAACGAAGTCCTGGCGCAGGTCCTTTTTTTTGGCTTCCGCATCGGAGAAATATCCTGCCCGGCACGGTACTTCGAGGAAGCCTCCTCGATTAATTTCCGGCACAGTGTTCACTACGGCTTTGGCGTGCTCGGCACATCGTTGAAATTCTTTCTGCAGAAATCCGGCATCCTGCACTTCCGCATATTCAAAGAGACAGGCCGCAAGCTCGACCTGAACTACTACTCTCTCGGCGTTCGCGAAGCCGCCGCCACACGTGTATAGAAATCGGCCGGCTAAGAAATTCCCTTCAGCGTTCACAGGCCAGCACAGGGAATCCGCGTGAGGCGAAAGGAATTCGCGCTTCTATTGCTCCTCACCTTCGGCGCTCTGTTTGTTCACGGCTATCATCCGGCGGCGGAAGACGCTGAAATTTACGTCCCGAGCATCGTCAAGATTCTTCATCCTTCGTACTATCCTTTCGGTCAGGAATTCTTTGAGGCCAACGCGCGGTTGACGTTTTTTCCGCACCTCATCGCTGGGCTCGTTCGTCTCACTCGCGTGCCTCTGGATTGGGTGCTCTTCTGCGGATACATCGCATCGGTTTTCTTGCTGCTGCTTGCCTGTTTCCGCCTTGCGAGCAGATGCTTTTCCACGCCGGCGGGCCGGTGGAGCGCTGTGACGATGGTTGCTTGCCTTCTCACTCTGCCCGTCGCAGGTACGTCCCTTTACATTTTCGATCAGTATCTGAATCCGCGCTCGATCTCGGCATTTGCAGTCGTATTTGCTATCGACGCCGCCGTCGAAAACAGGCGTTGGCGCACAATTCTCTGGCTGTTGTTCACGGCGGTAATCCATCCCTTCATGACCGTATTTGCCGTCGTTTTTATTGTCTTATGGCTGATTCGGAACCGTGAGCCATCCCGGGTTTCTACAATGGCCGCTACCTGCATTCTTTCCATCGCTGGATTTGCCCTAAAGCCGCCTTCCGCCATCTATTGGCGATGCTTGCAGGATCATCGCTATTACTTTCTGCTCCGCTGGACATGGTATGAATGGCTGGGAATTCTCGCTCCATTTGCGATTCTGTGGTGGTGCAAGAAAGTCGCAGAGCGGCGCGGACATTCCATCCTTGCGCGCCTCGCATGGACAGTGTTTCTCTTTGAATTGATCTGTTTCGTCGCGGGTCTGATTGTGACAATTCCCCATCCACTCGAGATACTTGCGCCGTACCAACCGATGCGAAGCTTGCAACTGGTGTACTTGCTTATGTTCGTGATCATCGGAGGATTGCTGGGCGAGTACGTTCTGAAAAACCATCTGCTTCGCTGGGCGGTGCTGTTCCTTCCGATCGCCGCAGGCCTTTGCATCGGCCAAATCCAACTTTTTCCGGCCACACGCCACGTGGAATGGCCCGGCGCGGCGCCCATCAATCCGTGGCTCGAGGCGTTCGTTTGGATTCGCGGAAACACTCCCACCGATGCCATTTTCGCGCTCGATCCGAATTACATGGCACTGCCAGAGGAAAACTACCAAGGATTTCGCGCCATCGCGGAGCGCAGCCGCCTAGCCGACGCGAAAAAAGATTGGAGCGACGCCGTTCTTTACCCGTGGCTCTCCTTAGCCGACGACGTTTTTGCGCAAACCGAAGCTGCCGCAGGCTGGAAGAACTTCGGCCCTGACGACTTTGCCCACTTGAGAAAAAACTATGGCGTGAGCTGGGTCGTGCTCCAGAAATCTATCACCAGCGGTCTAAACTGCCCGTACGAAAACGCCGCTGTAAGAGTTTGCCGAGTCGAGTAACTGCCGAAAATAGGGTTTTTCGTTCCGACGACCCTTGTTCTATACTCCGCGACGGCAAGCGACAGAAATCCTCGAAACATCATCAAACTTTTTGGCGTGATTCGGGTTAGCGGGTTATGAAAGGCGGCGAACCTTACGATGACGACTGTTTCTGCGGCGACCGAAAGCCTCCGGCTATTTCCAAGCGATCGCTGGACGGCACAACTCCCGGAGCTCGCGCCGCGTTACCAGCATGCTGAGCCGTTTCCACACATACATCTGGCCGATTTTCTTGACACAGACACAGCGCGCTCTGCCGCCGACGAATTTCCGGAGTCCTCCAGCGACACGTGGATCCAATACAAGCACTTCAACGAAAACAAAGCCGGCCTAGCCAAACGCGAGTTATTTCCGGAGGCGCTCGGCAGGATCGTCGATGAGCTGAACGGACCGGAATTCCTTGATTGGCTCGCGAAGCTCACGGGCATTCCGAACCTTGTCGCTGATCCCAGTCTGGAAGGCGGAGGATTGCATCAATCCGAGCGCGGCGGCTTCCTGAATCTTCATGCAGATTTCACCATGCACCATCGCAATAAGAACTGGAAGCGCAGAATCAACCTGATCGTGTATCTGAATCCACAGTGGGAACTCGGCTGGGGCGGAGCCATTGAGCTCTGGGATAAACAGATGAGCCAGTGCTGTGCCAGCGTTCCGCCGTTCCTGAATCATGCGCTGATTTTCAGCACCACAGACCACTCCTACCACGGTTTCCCAGAAAAGCTTCGCTGCCCGGAGGGCGTTTCGCGCAAGAGCGTGGCCCTCTACTACTATACGATCGAGCTCGATTCCAATGTTGCGGGCCGCTCCACGGATTACCAAGCTCGTCCCACGGATAGCAAAGCCAAGTCGGCGCTCATTTGGCTGGATAAAAAAGCGGTCCACTTGTATTCGCGAGCGAAAGAGAGATTTGGCATCAGCGACAATGCCGCCAGCAAAGTGCTCGGCTTCTTTTCTAGAAAAAAATGAAGGCCACGAAACGTCGTTACGAATTCCCGGCGGCCAATTGACCTAAGTATCGTCGCACTGCATCCTCCCAGGCAGGCAGCAGCTCGAGCCCCTCCCGCTTCACGCGGGCGTTTTCGAGTTGAGAATTCCGCGGACGCGGCGCCGGCCGCTTTGTCTCCTCGCTGGAAATGGGAATCACGGGGACGCTGCCAAATCCCGCTTGCCGCAGAATCTCGCGAGTGAACTCAATTCGCGAAGTGAACCCCTGATTTGTCAGATGATACAGCCCGTACGGTCCGCGGCGCAGAATCTGCCCGATTCCCGCGGCTGCGTCGAATGTGTACGTCGGCGCCAGCCGCTGATCCTTGACGATTCTGAGCGGTTGTCCCTTCTTCCCTAGCTCGGCAACCAACGAAACGAAATTATTTCGGTAAGGGCCGAAAACGCCGCACACTCGCACAATCCAGGAGCGATCCAAGCGCTTCTGCACTTCCCTTTCGCCTTCGAGCTTGCTTCGGCCGTAGACGCTGAGCGGCCGTGGCGCGTCTTCCTCGATGTATGGTTCGGCTTTCTCGCCGTCGAAGACGTAGTCCGTGCTGATGTGCATCAGCGGAATATCCAAATCCTTGCAGATGTTTGCCAGGTTGCGCGGCCCTTCCGCATTGACGCGAAAAGCTAATTCCTTTTGTGTTTCGCACGCATCCACGTCTGTAAACGCGGCAGCATTTACCACCGCATCGGGCTGCGCGGCTTCCACGATTTTGCGCAGCGCGCTTTCATCGGCGATGTCTGCTTCGGCATGGCTTGTCGCGGTGATCTGGTGGCGCGACGAAAGCACTTCCGCAATCGCACGTGCGAGCATTCCTTGTTTGCCGGTGAGAAATATCTTCAAGGGGAACTTCAGAGCTGCGCCAGAGTCGCGCGGCGCTTCACATAGAATTTTTCATAGTAGGCCTGATATTCACCGCTGGTCGCTTCGCGCACCCAATCGGCATTCGCGCGATACCAATCCACGGTGTGCTGCAATCCCGCGTCGAGATCCACTTGCGGCTCCCATCCAAGTTCGCGGCGAATCTTCGAATCATCGAGGGCGTAACGCCGATCGTGTCCCGGCCGATCCTGCACGAATTCAATCAGGCCGTCGGGGGCGGAGAGCAGCTTCAGCAGGCTGCGAACAATTCCGATATTGGGAACAGGCCGCCCCGAGCCGATATTATAGATTTCTCCGATACGGCCTTTTTGCAGCACGGCGTCGAGGGCGCGGCAGTGGTCTTCCACAAAAATCCAGTCCCGCTCGTTCAATCCATCGCCGTAGACCGGCAGTTTTTTCCCAGCGAGCGCATTGGCAATCATCAGCGGAATCAGCTTTTCGGGGAATTGATACGGGCCATAGTTGTTCGTGCAGCGCGTGATGATCGCCGGGAATTTGTGGGTCTGCACGTAACTGCGCACCGTCAGGTCGGACGCAGCTTTGCTCGCAGCATAAGGGCTGTTCGGCGCCAGCTCGGATTTTTCCGATGCCGTTTCCTTCGGGGCCATGCTGCCGTACACTTCATCGGTGCTGACGTGCAAGAAGCGCGGCATTTTGCGCTTCCGCGCCGCCTCCAGCATCACCCACGTGCCTTCCACATTCGTGCGAATGAACTCACGCGCGCCGGCAATGCTGCGGTCGACGTGGCTCTCCGCGGCAAAGTGCGCTACGGCGTCAAATCCCTCTGCCAGCACGCCATCTACAGCATCTGCGTCGCAAATATCGCCGCGTACGAACCGGTAATTTGGCTTTGAATCGATGTCCGCCAGATTACGGAGATTCCCCGCATAGGTAAGCTTGTCGAAACTTACGATTTCCGCATCGAGATGCGCGCTCAGAAAATATCGGATGAAGTTCGAGCCAATGAAGCCTGCCCCGCCCGTAACCAGGATTTTCATCAGCGCCGTCCCATTGCCCTAGCGGAGTTGGATGTCCCAGTTATACGGAATGCTCGGATCGTTATACGGGACGCGGAATTCATCCGGCTTGTCGTGACGGTACACCTCAGTGATCGTGTTAATCACAATCGCTTCCGTCTCGCTGATGCATTTGAAGCCGTGATAAACGAGATTGGGAATCTGCACAAGGATGGTGTGATGCTCGCCTTGAAAAAACTCATTCACCTCGCCGTGCGTCGGTGACTTCTCGCGCGCATCATACAGCACAAGCTTGATCATTCCTCGCACCGTGCAAAAACTGTCGATTTGCATCTGATGATAGTGCCAACCCTTTACCACGCCGGGATAGGCTGTGGTCATATATAACTGGCCGAACTGGATGAATTCTTTGTCGTCGCGGCGCAGGATTTCCATGAGCCTGCCGCGCTCGTCGGGAATCATTTTGAGCTGCTTGACGCGCACGCCTTCAATCATGATTTGTCGCTCGCCTCCCGCGATCTGACTGCGGCCTTAACTGCGTCGACTTTGTTCGCGCCACCCTTCGCCACCAGGTTATTGGCCAGCAGCAGCGATTCGAAGGTTCCCGCGTCAGTCCACCACCCATCGATCACGCTGTGGCGCAACTGCCCTTCCGCAAGATATTGATTGTTCAGATCGGTGATTTCCAGTTCCCCGCGTCCCGAGGGTCTTAGCGCTTGAATTTTTTGAAACACTGTCGCATCGTAGAGATAGAAACCGGTCACGGCATAATTCGATTGCGGATGATTCGGCTTCTCTTCAATGCGCACAATGCGCCCGAACTCAAACACTGGAACGCCAAAACGCTCCGGATGCGGCACTTCCTTCAGAAAAATATGCGCTCCCGTTCCGGTGCGTCGAAATTCCTCGCAGCCAGCGATGATGTTCGTCTCCAGGATGTTGTCGCCCAGAACCACACAAATGGGATGCTCATCGGCAAAATGCTCCGCCAGCCGCAGCGCATCGGCGATGCCGCCTTCCCCTTCCTGATACGCATAGGAAAGGTGGCGCAAGCCAAAGTCTTTGCCGTTGCCCAGCAATCGCAGAAAATCGCCGGCGCTGTGGCCGCCAGTGACCAGAAGGATGTCTGTGATTCCGGCATCCACGAGAGTCTGAATGGGATAAAACACCATGGGCCGGTCGTAAATGGGCAGCAGGTGCTTGTTGGTCACGCGCGTCAAGGGAAATAGGCGCGAACCAGTTCCTCCCGCCAGCACCACACCTTTCATTATCGTCACCGTGGAAGCCCCTTTGGGATGGATCTTCAGTGCAACGATTTCTCCAATTGAGTTAGCGCGCGCTTAGCGTCTCGATTGTCGGGATCGAGGCCCACTGCGTCGCGATACTGTTCCGCCGCCGCCATTTTGTTTCCCTGCTTTTCGTAAAGCTGGCCGAGCCAATACCGGGCGACGGAATGGGACGGCCAGTCGCTTCGCTCCGGCGAGCTGGCAAGATACGACTTCAAATTCTCTTCGGCCAGCGGAAAGTTGGTTCCGCTCAAGATGTGGGCCACACCGCGATAAAAAGGCAATCGCGGATCCTTCGGGCTCACCTGCGCGGCTTGCTCCACCAGCTCGGTCAATTCGGGACTCTTCCCTTGCAGGCCATAATAATTCGCGACTTCCAGATACGGCTCAATCGACTGCGGCTTGAGTGACAGCGCAGCATTGTATTCCGCAATCGCCAAATCGGCTTGACCGATGGCCGCTTCGTATTCCGCTTTTGCCAGGTGGCCGTCGACCGGATTGACTTGCGCGATAGCGTTCGCCTGCCCGAGTGCGTCATCCTTGCTTCCGCCCACAATCCAAGGCGCCTGAAGCAGATATTCTTCCAAATCCCGGCGGGCATCGATGTTCGACGAATCGAATTGCACGGCCGCCTGGAATTCCTTCTTCACACGCCGCGCCAGTAGGAAGCTTTTTTCACGCGCGGCCACTTCGCCGTAGCCACGCCCCAGCCAGTCATGATAGACGGATGAATTCGGATCAAGCTGCGTCGCTTTCTCCAGTTCGGAAACCGCGTTCGAATAATCCCGCACCTCGTAATAGCAACGCCCCAGCCAAAAATGATCCGCCGCATTCGCCGGACTCTGTGAGACCAAAGCGCGAAGAGTGTTCATCGCGCTGGTATAATTTCCTGCATCAAATTGCTGTTGCACTTCGGCCAAATCATCAGCCCCGGCCGTTTGCGCAGGCAGGAGCAAAAGAATCACCGCTGCAAAAAAAACAAGCCGGTTCATTATTGATTTGCCTCCACGGGATGCACCGTCATTCCGTCGCGCAATGTAATTTCTCCGGACAGCGCTACGCGATCCCCTTCGTTCAAGCCCGCCACAACCTCAAATACTGTGGGATCCGCGATTCCCAGTTGGACGGCCCGGCGGCGCAGCGTGTCGTCATTCAGCACAAAGACAAAATGCTGTGAGCCGTCGGACTGAACCGCGCCCCGCGGAACAACCAGCGCGTTCTGCCGCCGGCTGGTTTCGATTCTCACGTCAACACTCAATCCCGGGATGAGCTCGAGATTGCTGTTCTGCACCGAACAAAGCACTTCGCCCACGCTGCGCACCCCTTGCGTGGTCACTTGTTTCGGAATCGTCTCCGTCCGACCGCTCCAGACTCGTCCTGGTAGGCCGTCCCAGGTAACCTGCACCGGCTGGTTTGGCGCAAGCATCCCCAAATCCGGTTCGTCGATGAAAGCTCGCACCCTCACATTGTTCAAATCTGCTGCCGCCGCGACTGGTTGCCCCACTTGCACGTACTCGCCCAAATGAACGGGAAGCGAATAAAGCGTGCCATTGACTGGCGATCTCACCGTGGCTGTCACGACTTGGTTTCCAAACGTTGCAATTTGCGCACGCGCTTGCTGCTCGGCCAGTTCCGCGCTCTGTACGCTATCCTGCGCTTGTGTCGCGAGTGCAGACTTTTGCTGTTCCAATGTCTGGACAATGGACTGAGCTTCCGCGATCTTGACTTGATTTTGCTCGAATTCCGCTTGCGTCGCGGCTTTCTCGGCGACCAATTTCTTCAGCACCTCCTGATTTTTTTCGAGGTCTGCCAAATTGATTTTTTCCTTTTGCAGATCGCCATCCGTCTGCGCCACTTGCCCGGGAGGACCCCCAGCGCGGGCGTTGCGAAGTAGCTCCTCGGCGGCCAGTAAATCAGCGCGCGCCTTGTCCAACTGCTGTTGCGGAGCAAAGGAGTCCAAGATGAGAATCACCTGGCCTCTGCGCACCGCCTGGCCTGCAGTGGCCTCGATGCGGTCCACCCTTGTGACGTACTGCGCCACCGCGACAAAGGGCTGAACCGGCTCGACTTTGCCATTGCTGGTGATGAAGGCGGAAAGGTTTTCGTGCTTAACTTCGGCAATCTGCACTTCGGGAGCCTGGTCGCGATTGGCGAGAACCAATACCACGGCAACCAGAACCGCAGCCCCGGCTACCCAGGCAATCCATCGTTTTTTTGGCGGCACAGAGGCTGCTCGCTCCGGCGGCAACAGAAGACTCCCTCAAGATTCGTCGAATTGTAACAGAGGCTCTCGCCGATTGCCTACGCCACTGAGTCATTCGCATGATAAAGCGCCACCTAGTGGAGATGCTACACTCACAAGACTGGGATGCCAGTCGTGTTCGTGATCAGCGAAGAGTGGATGCTCCGCGCCGGAGTCCGCGCGGAACTGCGCGAGCACGGCCTGAAGGCGCTCGGGATGGAAAGTGCGGAGGATGTCGGCCAAGCGATTACCGCGGGAGAAATGCCGACCGTCGTGGTTATCGATGGTAACGCAAAAGCAGCATCAGATCCCGCGGTACAGCAGCTCGTTGGGTGCGTTCCAGCCATTGTGATCGCGCCGCGGATCACAAGTATTGCGCTTGGATCGGCTGCGAAGATGCTGTTTCGGCCTGTCCAAATCCGCGAGATTGTTGCCGCGGTGGTGGAGTTGGTGAAAGGCCGCAGCGCGTGAAAACAAGGCAGAAGGAGCGGCCGCTCCAAGGGCAGCCAGGGCGGTTCTAGAAGGGGGAAACCCTTCATTTGATGTAACATTCCGTCACGCAATCCGTATGGATATGGCGAATAGCAGCGCGCGCGGGTTTCCTGCCCCGGGTGGATGTGCGAACGTGCTGCTGCGTGAGAAGAGGCTACCGTGATTGAAGCGCGAGAACTGAGCAAAGTTTTTAGCGATAAGAAACGCGGCGACGTACGCGCGGTGGATCGGGTCAGCTTCACGTGCGTTCCCGGAGAAATTTACGGCTTGCTAGGCGCGAACGGAGCAGGCAAAACAACCACGTTGCGCATGCTGGCCACGATTCTGGCGCCGACTTCGGGAACGGCGATGGTGGCGGGATATGACGTGGTCCGCGAACCGGCAAAAGTGCGCGCGAATATCGGGTTTCTTTCCACCGCGACGGCGCTTTACGACCGGCTGACCGCGTTTGAAACAGTGGAATACTTCGGGCAGCTCTACGGCCTGGATTCAGCAACGATCAAGCAGCGCGCCGACAAGCTTTTCAAAGCGCTGGACATGCAGGAATTCCGCGACCGGCGTTGCGCCAAGCTCTCCACAGGCATGAAGCAGAAAGTCTCCATCGCGCGAACGCTGATTCACAATCCCTCGGTGATGATTTTCGACGAACCCACCAGCGGACTCGATGTAATGACGGCGCGCTCGATTATCGACTTCATCCGGCAATGCCGCGACCGCGGAAAAACGGTGATTTTCTCGACCCACGTAATGACCGAAGTGGAAAAACTCTGCAACCGAATCGGAATCATCCACGGGGGACAATTACGCACGGAAGGAACATTGGAAGAGATGCGGGGACGATACCGAAAAGACAGCCTCGAGGAAGTTTTTGTCGAAGTCTCAGGAGACGGACGATGAGCCTGCACAATTCGTGGATCGTATACCGCAAGGAACTGCGCGACACCCTGCGGGACAAGCGCACCATCCGCTCGATGATCATCATTCCGATGATCGCGTTCCCGCTGCTGTACGCGGGCATTATCTATTTCGTATCGAAGACCCAGGGTCAAGCGAAGAGTGAGAAATCGGCGGTAATGGTTCAAGGGGGTGGAGACTCTCCTCAGGTATTGGCGGCGCTGCGCGCATTTTCGGAGATCGATATCCAGCCGTATCAAGGCGATGCCAAACAGGAAGTGGATGACAAAAAGATCCGTGCGCTGGTGATGATCCCGGCAGGATTTGATGCGGCGGTCGCCTCGGGCAAGATCGAGCAAGTTTCCATCAATTACTACGAAGATGACGAAAAATCAGAAATGGCGAAGGAGCGTCTGCAGAAATTCTTCGACGATTACAAGAATCGCGTTGCGCGCGCCTCATTGCAAGCGCATGGCCTGTCGCCGAGCCTGCTCGAACCATTCACTGTGGATGCCAGCAACATCGCGCCGCCCGCCAAAGTGGGAGCGGCAGTTTTGGGCGGGTGGATTCCGTATCTAATCATCATTTTGTCGTTCCAGGGAGCGATGTATCCTGCGATGGATTTGACCGCAGGCGAAAAAGAGCGCGGCACGATGGAAACGATCCTTACCAGCCCGGTGTCGCGCACGGACCTGGTAATCGGTAAATTCCTGATGGTTTTTACCGCGGCTGTGGTCACGGCGGTCCTGTCGCTGGTTTCGATGGGAGTGCTATGGTCGCAGCGCGCCAAACTGGGCATGGGAAGCGAGGCCTTGCAAATCACGATCGACCCCAGCTCCGTGCTCGCGGTCATCGTGATGCTGCTGCCTTTGGCCGTTTTGTTCGCCGCGGTGCTGCTGGCCGTGGCGCTTTTTGCGAAAAGTTATCGCGAAGCGCAGAGCTACGTTTCGCCGCTGATTTTCGTAGTGATTGCGCCAGCGATTCTCGGCGCGCTGCCGGGAGTCGAACTGAACTGGAGAACAGCGCTCGTTCCGATCCTAAACACAAGCCTGGTCAGCAAGGAAATCATCGGCGGCTCGTATCCGTGGCTTATGATCGCCGCGATTTTTGGAATGACCAGCGTGTACGCCACGATTGCCATTGCATGGGCCGTGCGCATGTTCAATCGTGAAGATGTGCTGTTTCGAACGTAGAGGTCCGAGGTCAAAATTCCGAAGTCGAACGATCAAGGCCTGCAGAAGGCGCGGACGCAAATCCGCGGAGCCCTCTTGTGGCGTACCCTCAGGCGAGAATGCCTCCCATGTTAGAATCGCGTACGAAATGATGGATGCACCGCTGATCGACGTACGCGACCTTTCGAAGGACTTCCGCACATTCAAACGGCGCGAAGGCGTCTGGGGTTCAATCCAGAACCTCTTTGTACGCGAGCACACGACTGTGAGGGCCGTGGATCGCGTGAGTTTTGCAATCGCGCGCGGAGAAATGGTCGGATATATCGGCCCCAACGGCGCGGGAAAATCAACCAGCATCAAGATGCTGACGGGAATTCTGATGCCCAGCTCTGGCGAGGCGCGCGTCAATGGATTCTTGCCGTACAAGCAGCGGCGGCAATACGTGAAAAGCATCGGCGTGGTGTTCGGACAGCGCACACAGCTCTGGTGGGACATTGCGGTAGTGGAATCGTTCAAATTGCTGCGGCGGATTTACGAAGTATCGGAAAAGGATTTCCGCGAACGGATGGGAAAATTCGACGAGATTCTGGGGATCCGGGATTATCTGTTCACGCCGGTGCGGAAGCTTTCGCTGGGCGAAAGGATGCGATGCGATTTGGCCGCAGCGCTGCTGCACAATCCTCCGCTGCTCTTTTTGGACGAGCCGACGATTGGCCTGGACGTAGTGGCCAAGGACCAAATTCGCAAGTTTCTGCGGGCCATCAACCGCGAATTTCAAACAACCGTGCTGCTAACGACGCACGATTTGGATGATATTGAAGAACTCTGCCGACGGATCATGATTATCGACCATGGACGGCTGCTCTATGACGGCCCACTCGATCTGCTGAAGCAGAAATTGCTGCGAACAAAGCAAATCAAATTCGCAGTGAAGGATTCGACGCAGGGCGCAGGCGTGCAGTCCTTTGCGCGCGACGGGCTGGAGTTGGAACAGGTTGATCCGCTGACCTACCGCATTCGATTCGACCGCACCAAAGTTGCCACCGCGGACCTGATACGCCAGATTTTGAACACCGTGGAAGTGCGCGACTTGCTGATCGAAGACGAACCTATCGAAGAAGTTGTAAAGCGCATTTACGCGGGTGAAGCGCTGCAAGAAGTGGCACTGTAGCTGATCCACGGAGCGGCTTGGATGGAACAGAAGTCAGAAAAAACCGGATTTCACATGACACCGGAAGAATTTCGGCGGCACGGCAAAGCCGTGGTCGATTGGATCGCGGATTATTACGAGAAAGTGGAGTCGCTTCCGGTGATGTCGCAGGTCAAGCCGGGCGCAATACGCGCGTCCCTGCCGAAAAGCGCGCCGCAGCAAGGCGAGCCTTTTGAAGCCATGATGCGCGACGTCGAGCAGCTGATTTTGCCGGGAATCACGCACTGGCAATCACCGAATTTTTTCGGGTTCTTCCCGTCGAATACTTCATTTCCGTCGATTATGGGAGAAATGCTTTCGGCGGGGCTGGGCGTGCAGGGAATGCTTTGGGCCACCAGTCCGGCGTGCACGGAGCTCGAAACGCACATGCTCGACTGGCTGGTGGAGATGCTCGACTTGCCGCGGAAATTCCTGTCGACAAGCGCGGGCGGCGGCGTGATTCAAGATACGGCTTCGAACTCTTCGCTGTGCGCGCTGCTGGCGGCGCGTGAACGCGCTACTCAGTACGCATCGAACGAGCGCGGGTGCGACGGAAAACTTGTCGCGTACACATCGGCGCAGGCGCATTCGTCGATCGAAAAAGCCGCGAAGATTGCGGGCGTTGGACGCGAGAACCTGCGGCTTATCGACGCGGACGAAAAATTTGCGATGCAGCCGGAGGCGCTGGCGGCGCAAATCGAGAATGACATTGCCGCCGGGCGCACGCCGTTTTTTGTGTGCGCCACCGTGGGGACGACTTCGTCGAATGGGATGGATCCAGTGCGGGCCATCGGAAAAATCTGCCGGGAGCACAAGATTTGGCTGCACGCGGACGCGGCGATGTCCGGCACGGCGGCGTTATGTCCGGAGTTCCGGCGGATTCACGACGGCCTCGAACTGGCAGACAGCTACTGCTTTAATCCGCACAAGTGGATGTTTACAAATTTCGACTGCGATTGCTTTTATGTGGCGGATCGCAATGGGCTGATCCGCACGATGAGCGTGCTGCCCGAATACTTGCGCAACCAAGCCACGGAATCGGGCGCGGTGATCGACTATCGCGACTGGCACGTGCAGCTCGGCCGACGGTTTCGCGCGCTGAAATTGTGGTTTGTGATTCGCCACTATGGAATCGAAGGGTTGCAGCATCACATTCGGCGCCACGTCAAGCTGGCGCAGCAATTTGCGTCGTGGGTACAGGCGGATAAGAGCTTCGAGCTAGCCGCGCCGGCTCCGCTCAATCTCGTTTGCTTCCGGCATCGTGACGGTGACGAAATCAATCAGCGCATTCTGAATCGCGTGAATCAAAGCGGCAAAATGTACCTGACGCACACGCGATTGCACGGCAAGCTCGTGTTGCGGATGAGCATCGGCCAGACGAATACGGAATTGCGGCACGTGGAAAATGCCTGGAAAAGAATAAAAGAAGCGGCAACTCAGGGGGTAAGTTGATGCAAACGCAGGCCGCAGACGCGACACGCGGAATCTTTCTCTTCCTTCGTTCCCGGCCATTTCGTGCGGCAATGAGGACATCGCCAGTTCAAAAATTGGTTTTTCAAGCGCAATCGGTAGCCAAGTTCCAGGAGCATGAGGAACACCCAGGCAGTTGCGATCATCCAAATGTATCGTTTCGCGAGAACGATGCCGCCAAGCGGGACCGTGAAAATGAACACTTCCACCAAACGGCGCATCCACGAGGCTGCATTCCCATCGCGCCTCGATTCAAGCTTATCGAACTCGGCCCACGCATCCGCGTAGATGAAATGCGTGGTGGCGAACGGCGCGATTGGCTTGCGCTCGAAAGTAAAAACGTCCACCCAGATACCTCCCGGTTATTTCACAGATTATATCCAAGCGCGGCGCACGCTTCCAGATGTATAGACAACGGGCGGGAAGACCGGATAGCAAGCTCGAGGGGCACATTAGGATTCGACCGAGGCGCTGAAGAATTGGAGTGAGCAGCAGAATCCAATCCGCGCTGGTGCCGTACGCGGAATTCACGCGTATCGGATTCGTGAATATTCTGGCCTTCCGGCTGCGTTATTTTGCGGGCATTATCACCTATCTCCTCAACGTCACCGTCTACTACTTCATCTGGAGCGCGGTATTTCGCAATGCGTCCGGGCCGATCGCGGGATTCAGCCTGCCACAGATGATCACCTATGTGAGCGTGGGGTGGATGATTCGGTCGTTTTACTGGAACACCATCGACCAGGAAATGGCTTACGAAGTGATTGACGGCAAGATCGCCATGGACTTGATCAAGCCCGTCTCGGTCCAATGGATGTGGATTTTCCGTGCGATGGGCGAGTCGGCGTTTCGTTTGGTGTTGCTGACGCTGCCGACGGCGGTGGTGATCTCGCTGATATTTCCGGTACAAGGGCCGGCATCGGGGTTGGATTTCACGCTGTTTGCGATTGGCGTGCTGGGCTCGTTTTTTCTGATGGGCGCGATCAACTTCATGATTGGCACCTGCGCGATTCCGCTGAAGTCCATTCTGGCGATGATACGCGCGAAATACTGGCTGATCGAGTTGCTCTCCGGCCTGCTGATTCCGATGACTTACTTCCCGAAAACTGTGGCAGCTGTGTTGGCTTGGCTGCCATTCGAGCACATCGCCTATACGCCGCTCTCAATTTACCTGGGAAGATTTTCGACGCACAAAGCGATTGAGCTGCTTTGCGTGCAGTGGACTTGGGTGGCGATTTTGCTTTTCGCGGCGCATTGGTGGTGGGAGCGCGCCACGAAGAAAATCACCATTCACGGAGGATAGAAATGCCAGCAGCGGCAAATTCGCCGCAGGATGGCCCCCGCGAGAATCCAGCGCGCCGGCTGTTGCATGAGTTCACGCGGCACTGCATTTTGTTCGGCGAGTATTTTTCACAGTACGTCAAAATGCGACTGGCGTATCGCGGAGATTTTATTGTCTCAACCGCGACGAGCCTCGCAGCCACGATTTTCGCGCTGTGTTTCGTCCTCGTGCTATTCAAGAAAGTGCCGACTCTGGCGGGCTGGACGCTGCCGGAAGAAATTTTCCTCTACGGCTTCTCGCTGCTTCCGGCTGGAATCTTCAATATCATCAGCTTGAACATGTACGATTTCGGGAACAATTACATCATCGAAGGAAAATTCGACCGCGTGATGCTGCGCCCGATCTCCACGCTGTTTCAAGTGCTCTTCGAGCAGTTTCGCGTTGAATCCATGCAGGAAATCGCAACCGGGCTTTTCTGCATTTGGTGGGCATCGCACAACTTGCACGTTCACTGGACCACAGGAAAACTCTTATTGCTGATTTTTTGGGGCTCGTGCGCGGGAGTAATTTACGTTTCCGTTTTCTTGCTGCTGACAACGATATCGTTTTGGTTCGAGGACCGCGTCGGCGTGCATCCACCGGTGTGGAACATGATCAATTTCGGGCGCTACCCGCTCACGATTTACTCTGGCGCGGTACAGTTTTTCCTGTGCTGGATCGTTCCCTTCGGGCTGGCGTCGTTTTATCCCAGCGTGCGCTTGCTGGGCCATTCCGTCACGCCGGAGTATTTGCCTTTCGTTCCAGTGGTAGCCTTGGGATTTTTGATCTTTGCGATTTTCATGTGGAACCTGGGAACGC
Source organism: Candidatus Acidiferrales bacterium (assembly GCA_049787175.1). GTDB lineage: Bacteria > Acidobacteriota > Terriglobia > Acidiferrales > UBA7541 > DAHUXN01. The sequence goes on from JBAQYT010000180.1 coordinate 52,046, forward strand.
GGCATTACTCTTCGACCGGCTCATGAAGCGTTTGGCGGTCAGCCTTTGTATTGGATGACCACCATGGTGATATCGTCAGCTTGCGGAGCGCCTCCGGTGAAATTGCGCACGCCGGTGCGGATGGCCTCGGCAAGCTGCTCGACAGTCGAGCCGGAAAAATCGCGCATGAGAGAACTCAAACGCTCCTGCTCGAACATCTCGTCACGCAGATTACGCGCCTCCGAAACGCCGTCACTGTAGATGACCAGGTAATCGCCGGCAGAGAGCGAGACGCGCTCCGAAGCGAATTCCGCCTCCTTGAACATCCCCACTGGAAAATTGGATGAGGGCAGCTCAATGAGCTCATTGGAGGCACGGCGAACGAGCGGCGGCACATGGCCGGCATTGATGTATTCGAGAGTGCCGGCGGGGTCGAGAACGCCGTAGAAGAGAGTGGCATAACGATCATCGCTTGAGCGCTCACACAAGAACTGGTTTACGCGCTTGGTGGCTTCGGCAAGAGGGATATCCAGAGCGGCAGTAGTATAAAAAACACCCTGCAGAAGCGTGGCGAGCAGCGAAGCGGCAATTCCCTTCCCGGCCACGTCGCCGACAAAAAATCCGTAACGGCCACCGCCTAGCGCAACGACATCAAAACAATCGCCACCGACGGAATGGCATGCCAGAGTTGACGCGGTTACGGCAACGTACGGCATTTGAGGAAAAGTCTTCGGCAGTAACTCGCGCTGAATCTGGCTGGCAATTTCAATTTCATGGTCGAGGCGCACTTTGGCTCGCGAAGCGGCAAACAAACGGGCGTTTTCAATGACGTTCGCTGCTTCGCGAGCCAGGGTTCGCAGCACTTCGCGGTCAATTTCCGTGAACGCAGTGGAAGGCGAACGGCTGTCCAGATATAGGACGCCGAGTAAGTCCGCTTCCTCGGAGGTAATGGTGAGGTCCACGGAAGCGATCACCGGAAGCTTCTCGATGGGAATGGCGACAATGGTCAGCAAGGAAAGAGAAGCCACGCTGGCTTGCTGCCCTACGCCGACTTCGTCGCCGGTATCGCTAACAATTAATTCGCGGCGAGAAGTAGCAACGCGTTTGAGAACGCCGGAGGAAATTTTCAATTGGTCTATGGCAAGCAATTCGCCTTTGGAGTCGCGCGCGACGGCAGGTTTAAGCTCGCCAGCATCATCGGCCAGGAGGAGAACGCCGCGCTCGGTGCGCGTGATGCGAATGGCTGCGTCCACCACAGCAGAAAGCACGTCTTCGAGAGACAGGCCGGAACCGAGAGTGCGCGCCACCTCTAGCAGGACGCCGAGATGGTAGAGGCCCTGCGCCCCCGGAGTGGCAGGTGCGGGCTTTTCCACTTGCTCGATGAGCTCTTCGAGCGTCGCTTCGTCGCCGAGGTAAACGAGCTTGAAAGAATCCGGCATACCGAAATCGACGGTGTCTTTCGCAGAGAGGGGATGCAGGCCGGGGATGCGTTCGCCATTCACGAAAGTACCGTGACGGCTGCCAAGATCCTCGAGAAAACAGGCGCCATTCGCCATCGTGAGTTGCGCTTGCTGGCGGCTGATGCGGCTATCTCGCAGCACGAGCTCATTGCCGGTCTGCCGCCCAATACGAAATGGAAATGAGGTGACGGAGACTTCGCGGCGGACTCCGGCGGGATCGAGTATGAGTAATCGAGGAGGTCGCGGCATCGTCAGCTCTATCGGGCGCACACTCCGGTGCAGTGGACCGATTCCAACGGGCGCACACGGAAGAACGCAGGCCAATGGTAGGGGAAGTTGGCAGCGATGGCAACCAGATTGGCTACGTCCAGAACGACGCCACGGCGAACGATTGAATATTTGCTCGGGCGTTGCCAGCGCCGGTTTTCGATGGATTCATGCTAACCTTCGGCGACTTACAAGATTTGAGTTTGATGCGAGCGAGGCAGATGTTTGCGGAACGCACGAATTGGAACTTTGCAACGAATCGCTTGAGCGCGGCTCTCTCCGCACACAGGGCGGCCGGAACCCTCCTGTTGGACCTGACGATTTCGAATCCGACAGAGTGCGGATTCACATACGAAGAGCGGGAGATACGCCAGGCACTTGCGGATACCGCCGCGCTGCACTATGAACCCGATCCGAGAGGAATGCGCAGCGCGCGCTCGGCCGTGGCGGGCTACTACGCCAGACGCGGCGCTGAAATAGGGCTTGATGATATCTTCCTCACCACCAGCACCAGCGAAGCGTATTCGTTCGCTCTTCGCGTGTTGTGCAATCCGGGCGACGAGATACTGATTCCCGCGCCAAGCTATCCTCTGTTTGATTTTCTCGCGGACATTCATGACGTCCAGTTAGTCCGTTATCCTCTGCTCTATGACCATGGTTGGCAAATCGATTTTCACGCTCTGGAGAAGGCCATCGGCGCACGGGCGCGCGCAGTGATCGTCGTGCATCCGAATAATCCCACCGGACATTTCACCAAGAGGGTTGAAGCAAAGCGGTTGAACGAAATTTGCGCCGCGCGTCAAATGGCGCTCATCGCGGACGAAGTGTTTCTGGACTTCGCCTTGGTGAATGAAACACCGGAAAGCTTCGCGGCAAATGCCGATGCGTTGACGTTCACGACGAGCGGCCTCTCGAAAATTTCCGGCCTCCCGCAAATGAAAGCGGCGTGGCTAATCGCGAACGGGCCGCCGGAACCGAAAACGCTGGCGCTTGCCCGTTTGGAAGTGATCGCCGACACCTATCTTTCGATGAATGCCCCGATCCAACTGGCCATGCCGGTTTTCATGGAGCAACGGCACGGATTCCAAAAGCAATTGATGGATCGCGTACGGAAGAACCTGGCGGAGCTGGATCGCCAATTGGCCGCGCAGGATGCGTGCTGCAGATTAGAGGTCGAGGGGGGATGGTACGCGGTGGTTCGCTTGCCCGCGATCTGCGACGACGAAGAGTTTGCCATCCATCTGCTGAGGGCAAAAAACGTTTACGTCCATCCAGGACACTTCTACGATTTTCCCGGCGCGGGCTATCTGGTGCTTAGTCTGATCACGCCGGAAAAACAATTCGCAGACGGCGCGAGTCTGCTGCTTGCTCAAGCGAATGAGTAAGCCCGCGTTCGCGGAAACTCAAGCAGAACGCACGCTTGATTCCCGGCGGCGAGGCTCCGCAGCGAGGCGGCGAACTTTCTCGCGCAAACGAACGGCAAGATCGACAACCGTCTCGAGCCGTTGCACAGACAAGGGCGGAAGGTTGCCGCGAAGCTGCGAGAGCAATAACTCCGCATTTCCAAGGATTCCGGTGAGCGGATTATTGATTTCGTGGCGAAGGAGTTCAGCAAAGTCGGAAGGAACATCGGCCGTCCACGCGGAGCGAAATTCACGCGAATAGCCCTGTGGCGAGTTTAGCCGCCGCTCGACGAACGCGGCAGCGACAGAAGCAAATTCCCCGGAAAGGGCGACGAAGTCAACTTCGCCGGAAACCACCAAGCCGACAATCTCCGATTGGCGTGCTGATGACGCGAGCACGACGACCGGGGCAAAAGCGGTCAACCGATGCGTCGCCTCTGCCAGAAGTGTTCCCGCACACAGAACCTTCTCGCTGAACACAATCACGCCCGGCAGGTCGCGGGCCGCGCGAGATTCTAGCTCCGTGAAAACTGACGCGGTTCCGATTTCTTGAATCGAGCTGGCATTTCTCACCGAGCGCACCAGTTCCTGGCGTTCCTGGCCTTCGGGCATGCCGATAAGGACCGCTAGCATTTTGCAGTTCTTTACTGGCGTTTCTTCAAAAGCTTCGGTGTTCCTCTTCATCCGTGCGCCTCCAAGCTAGCCAGCCCGGCCGAAGCGGTAGAAGTGCGTTCCAGAGCGCGGTACACAGCGAGCTTCAATTCTTCGACCAGAAACGGCTTGGCAAGAAACGGCAGTTGGTGCGACTTCAAGAATTCGACGGTATGAGGGCCGAGCGTGTCGCCCGTAACAAACAGAATGCGATGCTGGGCAGCGTTCTGGGCACGAACGAGAGCGTCGTAGAATGCCGGCCCGTCGAGACGAGGCATCCGTAGGTCGCAGATGATTAGATCGTAACGCCGGCGAGAAACCCGGACCAGACCCGGACCAGACCCTCCTGACTATCAATCACGGCTTCCACATTGTGCCCGTCTTCGCGAAGAACGTCGCTGACCAACCGGGCGACGGTTGGCTCGTCCTCGACGACCAGGATATGCGCGGCCGGCATTTTCCTTTTCGTTGCAGGCGTAACAGCAACCGCCGAAGCAGATTCGCGCGCTGGCACCGGCAGGAGCGGCAGTTCAATGGTGAACTTCGCGCCACTGGCAGGGATGTTCTCAAAAACCACTTTCCCTTCAAGCTGTTCCATAATGCGATACACAATGGCGAGTCCTAGGCCCGTGCCAAGTCCGGCAGGCTTGGTAGTGAAAAAGGGATCGAAAACGCGGGGAGAGATTTCCGGGGGTATGCCTGGGCCATCGTCGGAAATCTCAATAGCCAGGCGAGAATCCGAAATTTTCCTTGTGCGCACCTGAATGCGGCCGTGGCCCCGACTACTGAGTATGGCCTGCTCGGCATTGATCAGCAGATTTAGAACGGCCTGTTGAAGCTGGTGCGGATCCGCAAGAGTATCCGGCAGCCTGGGCTCGAGATCGCAGCGAACGGTAATGTTTTGTATCTTCAATTCATAGTCGCGAAGCGCAACGGTGCGCTCGACGATCTGATTGACGTTGGTGCGCGTACGCTCCGGCTCCGCTTGGCGGGCGTATGACAGAAGATTCTTGACGATGCGGCTGGCGCGTTCGGCTTCTTCGAAAATCATACGCGCTTCACCGCTGCGGACTTCGGAAGCACGCTGATTGAGAAGCAGTTGCGCGTAACCCATGATGGACGTGAGGGGATTATTGAGCTCATGCGCGATTCCCGAGACGAGCTGGCCAACGGCGGCCATTTTTTCCATTTGCTGGACCTTCGACTGGATTTGGCGCTGACTGGTAATGTCCCAAAGGGCCTCCAGCCAGCCTAAGCGCCGCCCTTCTTCGTCTAACACCGGCCGGGCATAGCGTTCGAGGATGCGTGTCGCGGGCATTGCCATTTCCAACTCGTCGTGAACCGCATCGCCGGATCCCGCGAGAAACGAGTCCCACGGAGCGCGATAAGAAGAAGGAACGTGAAACCGCAGCTCGATCAGGCGAGCCAAATCGTCGAAGGTTTCAAGGGCGCTGATCGCGTATACATCCAGGCCAAAGAGCATGCCGAAGCGGGCATTCGTCAAGCGAACTCTCCCGTCGGAGGTGACTAGCAGAATACCGGCATGGACAGCATCGAGAACACTGCAAAGCTCGGCCTTTATTTGCTTCCAACGGCTTTCCGTGCGTTGCACGACAGAGCTTTCCTCAAGCGACAACAGCAGGCGATGATTACTGCCGAGGGCCTGCCGTAGCATGAGGCGCACCTCCAGCCCGCTTTCCAGTCGAGCTTCCAGAAGTGGCGCTCGCGCCGTCGATGCAGCGCGGCTAAACCAAAGATCGAATTCGTTCGCATCAGGCCGCACAAAGAATTCGGTAAGGCCAGTTTTTGAGCTGAGGTCACTCTTCCATCGGAGCAGTTCTCGCGCCTGACGGTTTGCCTCGAGAATTCGACCCGCCGAATCCGCGACAATCAGCCCTTCGGACGTGGACTCAAAGAGTGAGCGATAGGCGAAGTGAGTTTCACGAGCCGTGGCGACGAAGCGCGCGCTTGCGGCCATTGCGCGAAATCCGTCGAGCGTTTCGACAGGAATCCTGTCGCCAGAGCGATAGCCGGCGAGCAGGAGCAGCGATTCTTCGCGCGAAAAATCCAAAGGCAGCCCGGCGATGGATAATCCCGGCGATGTGCCGTTCGGGAAGTCGCGAAGCACTGAATCCCGATCGAGAAAAACCGTGGTGGCCACGGTGAAAAGAGCCTGCCCCAAAGACTGCGGAGGCGGATTCGGTCCGGAGAGCGCTTCCCAATGCAAACCCAATTCCATCCGCCGGGCGACTCCTACAAATTGAGCGCCTGTCTGCAGCGCCGCAGCCGTGGTGATGCGACCCAGGATCTCTTCCACGGCAGTGCCGGTAAAGATCAAATTGTCAATCTCCTCGCGAAGCTGCAGCGAGCGCTGCGCGCCTTCGTATTGTTCGCGGACGCGATTTGAGAAAAGGGATACGGCGATTTCAGCGGAAAGGTTTTCCAGAATGTCGCGGCCAGCGAGTCCGCCCAGGCGAACGCTGCCGACGATCAGCGCGCCCAGAATGCGTTCATCGACCTTCAGCGGCATTCCCACCGCCGTGGAGAGACCCTCGAAAAAATCACGTGGCCCTGCCGGAAACACCGGAGCGAAGAATTCCAGCGGCAAATTCGCGTCGCTGAATTCGACCGGGAAGACTTCAAATGCGTTAACCTTGCACGGCTCCGAGGGCGGACCCATCGAGCCGACTTGAACGAGGTAACCTGGCCAAACAGGGTCTCCAGGTATCTCCTCGGCCCACACGCCGGCACGGTCCGCATGGGTGCTTTTCAGAAGAGACGCAGCGCTCGTACGGAGGAGCACCTCGAACGGCTCACAACGCGCGGCGGCTCTTGCGGCGCTCTCCGTCGAGACCACCGGCTTTTCGCTCAGGCGCAACGACCGCAGCCAGAAAGGACGCGACATGAGTTCTCAACGTCCCGTGCGCAATATGCCGTAACAGATAAGCAGCGCGCCGCCCACCCACAGTGCGACATTCCGCGCGCGACGAAAAAACCTGCGGACTTGGTATTCTTCAATGTAGTTCAATTTCCCCCCTCGTGAGGCTCTATGCAAAGAGCCTACCAAGAGGCATAATCAGCAAAATGTTGAAGAATTAAGCATTTGCACCGAGAGGAAAAACGCTGGCGTGGCTGCAAATTCCCACTCCGACAACATAGCCGTCCCGTATAGGAATTGTGCAAGGATTGCAAAGGAAGAATCGAAGGACGCAACTCACGTGAAACGAAGCTGCTTTACGTTGCGGAGTTTTCTCTGGCCTGGGATTGGTACTGTTTCAACTTTCGATAGAGCGTGGTCTTACCGATGCGCAGCAGACGAGCCGCCACAAGCTTGTCACCGCCTGCTTCATTTAATGCGCGCAGAATAGCGCGGCGCTCCATCTCTTCGAGCGACACGATTTCGTCGGAGGCGGGTGCATGCTCTGTAACACTCCCATACTGGAGATTCGATGGCAGGTCGCCGGATTGCAGAATTGGACCCGAGCCTAGCGTCACAGCGCGCTCGATGGCATTTTCGAGTTCCCGGATATTTCCGGGCCAGTCGTAGGCGGTCAACCGCGCCATGGCATCTTCCGCCAGCATCGGTACGGGATGTCCAGCGTCGGCGAACTTCTCTAAAAAGGCCTGGACGAGCAAAGGAATGTCGCTCTTGCGTTCGCGCAGCGGCGGAAGCTTGATTTGCACCACATTTAGGCGGAAAAACAAATCCTTGCGGAAGCCATTTTCACGCACGGCAGCTTCCAGGTCGGTGTTGGTTGCAGCAATGATGCGCACGTTCACAGCCACGCGATCGTTGGAGCCGACGGGCTTGACCTCGCGCTCCTGGAGAACTCGGAGCAGTTTCGCTTGCATGTCCGTCGGCAGATTGCCAATCTCGTCCAGGAAAAGCGTGCCGTTATCGGCGCTTTCAAACACACCCTGTTTGGTGTGTATGGCGCCCGTGAATGCACCCTTCACATATCCGAAAAGTTCCGACTCGATGAGCGTGGGAACCAGCGCGGAACAATCCAGCGGAACAAAAGGCTTGTGGCACCGCGCGCCGGAAAAATGAATCGAGCGCGCCACCAGCTCTTTGCCTGTCCCGCTCTCGCCGAGGATCAGCACCGGATAACTATGCTGGCTTACTTTCTCGATGAGCTTGTAAACGCGCTGCATCTTGGGAGAAGTCCCGATCAGTTCCTTATAGCCGGGGCGCGTGCGAAGTTGCTCGCGAAGAACACGATTTTCCTGATCGAGTTCCTGCTCGTGGATCAGCCGCTGCAATTTGCGGCGTAATTCATCGATATGGAATGGCTTGGTAACGTAGTCGGCAGCCCCCAGCCGGGTGGCCTCGACCGCGGTTTGAATCGTGCCGTATTGAGTCAGCACCAGGGCCGCGACTTCGGGGTAGTGTTCGTGGATGCGCCGCAATAACTCCAAGCCGCCTAGCTCCGGAATGCGCAGGTCGGTGATGACGATGTCGATGGGGTACTCATCGAGGGTTTCGAGCGCCTGCTCCGTCGTAACCGCGGTACGGACGCGCAGGCCAGCCTCCGTGGCGATGTCCGCGCAGAGGCGCACCGCGGACTCTTCGTCATCGACGATCAGGACTGTAGCGACCTCCGATCGTTCGGCCGCGAGCGGCTTATTCATAGCTGGTGTTTCAATCCCCGTTTTCATGTGCGCCTCGCTCAGTTCGCCCCTCCATTCCCGTTCCGGGTGAACTTTCTCGATTCAGGAGCAAGCCGCAAACCAAGTTTGGGAAAATCCTAATTGGCGCTTGGCGCACAGTTTACGGCTTCGCATCTGGCACCCGGAAAATAGACTCAGTGCCATGATGGGAATCGCATGCTATGCCATACGATTTAACTAATCAAGTAACTGTTTTATCAGCAATGAAGTGCCGCAATGAAACCGGCCATTGTCATTTTGGGAGGGTCGTCGGGCCTATTTCGCCAAGAATAGGCCGCATCAAGGAAAAGCGCTATCGGCCGAGTAATCTAACTTACAGAGAAAGTGAACTGGAAAAACGCAAGCGCTTGGCTTTCCTGAGCTTGACTGGTAGATTGAATGAAATGTCCAGCCAGACGACATTCTTACATCGCGTTCTCATTGTTGAGGACGAAGAAAACGCCCGCAAGGGCTATGAAGCGCTCTTGCGCAAATGGGGCTGCGAAGTTCTGGGCGTCGGCACCGGCGAAGACGGCATTACGAAGTTCTCCGAGTTTCAGCCCGCGGTAGTCCTCGCGGACGTAGAATTGCCCGGCATCAACGGCCTGGACCTCCTGCGTCATCTCCAAGAAAGCGCGCCCGATACGCCAGTAATCATTATCACCGGCCGGGGCAGCGACGAGCGCGCCGTGCAAGCGATTGAAGCCGGCGCCTTCTGGTACATCGAGAAACCGCTCAAACCGCCCGTTCTGCGCTCCTTGCTCGACCGGGCCATGGGGAAAATTCGTGACCGCAAGGAAGTCGCTGCGCTCACGCGCGAACTGCGCGACGCGGGACGATTGGGCGAGATGGTCGGCACTTCGAAGACCATGCTGGACGTCATGAGGCAAGTCGAAACTGCCGCTCCTTCCACGGCGTCCGTGCTGATTACCGGCGAGACGGGAACCGGCAAGGAAATCGTCGCGCGTACCCTGCACCAGCTCTCACCGCGCGCGAACCAGCCTTTCGTGGCCATTAATTGCGCGGCGATTCCCGAATCCTTGATGGAAAGCGAAATCTTCGGCCACGAAAAAGGCGCCTTCACCGGCGCGGCGGAGCGGCGGCTTGGATGTTTCGAGTTGGCCGACGGCGGCACGCTGTTGCTGGACGAAATCGGCGAAATGCCTGCGCCAACCCAATCCAAGCTATTGCGCGTGCTGGAGGATCACAAAGTACGCAGAATCGGAAGCAAAGTGGAAACGCCGATCGATGTGCGCGTACTGGCGGCAACCAACAAGGATCCGCAGCAGGCCGTGGCACAGGGACATTTACGCCAGGACCTTTATTTCCGCCTCAACGTCTTTCAAATTCATTTGCCTCCTCTGCGCGAACACAGAGACGATTTGTCCGCGCTGGTTGACCAATTGCTCCGCGAAATGAACCAAAAGCACGGACGGCAAGCGCTCGGAATAAATTCCGAAGTGATGGATTTGTTCAAGTCCTACACATGGCCGGGAAACGTGCGCGAGCTTCGCAACGTGCTCGAGCGCGCCGCCATCGCCTCTGGCCATGGCTCGATTGGACGCCAGCATCTCCCCGAGGGCTTCGCGCGAGGACCCATGGCGCAAACGGACGAACTTGCCAGCCTTCGGTTTCCCCCGGGCACTACGGTCGAGGCGGCGGAGCGGGAACTGATCCTTCAAACGCTCAACGCCACCAATCAAAACAAAACTCGCGCGGCGGAATTGCTGGGCATCAGTTTGAAGACGCTGCACAATAAGCTGAAGGAGTACGAGGCTTCCCGAACCAATGTCGTTAAGCCTGAAAAATAAGTTTACGTTGGCGACCGCCTCGTTGGTTCTGTTGGTCGTGGCGCTCATCTCAGGCTTATATGTGGCGCAGCTCACGCGCCAGGTAATCGCACAAGCGAACGACCGTTCGCAATTCGTCTTGCAACAAGTCTTCGTCGCGGCCCAGGAAGCACTGCGCGAGGCCGCCGACCGCGGCGCAACGCCTGCGTCATCCAGTCCGGACGACATTCACGAATACATCCAGCAAACGCTGAATTCGAGTCCCGGTCTATCCGCGCTGATCGAATCCGACATGAGCTTTTCCAAGTCGCTTTATGAAATCACCATGACCGACAGCATGGGCGCCGCTCTGGTATCGAGTGATCCTTCCCTGCCGGGCAAGAACATTGCGCCTCGCCCCAATCTTTCGGAACTGGTTCATGCTCCCTTCGCCCAGCAAATCCGCATTCTGAACGGGCCTCCGCGGGTCTATGAAGTCAACCTGCCATTCAATATCAGCGCGCAGCCCTTTGGCGAGATCCATGTCGCCCTTTCTTCCGCGCTTCTTCGCGACGAAATTTGGCCCGGCCTGCGTTCCGCCGCATGGGTCGGACTCGCCGCTGTGATTCTCTCCACTCTATTCGCGGCATTCGTAAGCCAGATCGCGCTGGCGCCGTTGTCGCGAATCTCCGCCCAACTGGACCGCATCTCCGCCGGAGAGTTTGACCTCGAGCCGGTGACCAAGGCCGGCGAACTAGGCCAAGTCTCCAACAAGATCAGCCGCATCGGCCAGCAATTGCGCGACGTCCGCGAAATTTTCAGCACCTTGCGCGAAAACATGAATCAAATCATGTCCGGGCTCGAGGACGGACTTCTCCTTTTCAACGGAGAAGGCCGCGCCGTGCTGGTGAGCCCCTCCGCCGAGAAATTCCTGGACATCCGTTCGGAGAATCTGCTCGGGCGAAAAATCGAGGAAATTTTCCCGTCCGACCATCCGCTGGCCCAGGCATTGCACATTGAACGAGCGGGCGATGCAGGACACGCCATCGAACAGGTCGAAGTTGAAATTTCCGGGGACCGCGGAACCCGCCGCGTGGGAGCGAGCATCCAGGCCATTCAGGAAAACGGCGCGCGCATGGGCATGCTGGTCACGCTGCGCGATCTCGAATCCATGGAGCGAATCGGCTCCCAGTTACAAGTGTCGGAGCGGCTCGCGGCCCTGGGGCGTGTCACCGCAGGCGTAGCCCACGAAGTGAAAAATCCGCTGAACTCGATGCGTGTTTGGCTCGAAGTCTTGAAAGGCAACCTGCCCGCGGATGCCGAGACACAACAAGCCGCAAAGATGTTAGACTCAGAAATCGACCGCCTGGACCGCGTGGTGAAGACATTTCTTGAGTTCAGCCGTCCCGTGGAATTGGAGTGTGAGGAAGTTGACCTGCCAAAGCTCATCGAGGGCGTCCTGGCGGCGGCAAAACCGGCAATCGAGCGCGCGCGTGTCGAGCTACAAAAGGAAATTCCGGCGTCCTTTCCCCCCATGGAAATGGACCAGCGCCTGATTGAACAAGCCGTGCTCAACCTGGTTCTGAACGCGTGCCAGTCGATGAGCCCCGGCGGCCATCTTTTCGTCAGCTTGCGCCGCCTGGCCGACACAGCGGAAATCCGCGTGGGCGACACCGGCCCTGGAATCACGCCGGAAAATCGCGCCAAGATTTTTCAGCTTTTCTTCACCACCCGCAAAGGCGGCACAGGCTTGGGACTCGCGAACACATTTCGATTTGTGCAGTTGCACAGTGGTTCGATAGAATTCGATACGGAGGTTGGGCGCGGCACCACGTTCCGGATTGAGCTGCCGTTGGTCCGGGTGACGCCGGTTCCGGCATCCTACCGGGACTATGGGGAACCATTCGCAAAGCGCGCATAATCGAAAAAAGGAAATCGAAGTATTTATTTCATGGCGAGACCAGACTCAACCCATCCTCGGATCTGGCCCTTGCGACGAATGCTGAAGCGAGCCACCGCGGCTATCGGCATGTGCGTCGTCGCGGCGTCCTTGTCGTTTTTCTGCTCAGGCTGCACGCATAACAAAGTTCACGCCGCAGCGCCCGTAACTGTTCCGCCAGTTCCACCGTCGCCGGTTCCAGCGCAGGACACCACCAAATCGCCGGCTTCGATTCCCGCCCCCACCACGCCCGCTCCGGCGAATCCAGTCTCGACAACATCCCCGCCGCCTCTCAATCCCAAACCCGACAACCCCAAGCGGCCCGTAACCACGCCGCCGCCTTCCGAGCCCGAGCGCCCGGCTGCCCCGCAAATCTCTCCGCAGATTTCGCCATCGGATCAATCGCAGCTTCAACAACAGGCTGGCCAGTATGCCGCGACGGCGCAGCAAAACCTGCATCACGCCGATGGTCGCGATCTCAACGATGCACAGAAGGACATGGTCGATAAAATTCGCGGCTTCCTCGACCAGGCGCAGCAAGCCATACAAACGTCCGATTGGGAGCGCGCGAAGAATCTTTCTCAGAAAGCCTACTTGCTGTCACTCGACCTGCTCAAAACCCTCTAACCGCCTCGTGTTTCCCGTGCACGATTTACTGGTAAAATCGCACCGTGAAGAGTTATGACACGCTCATCGCCGGCGGCGGAATTATCGGCGCGGCGCTGGCGTTCGAGCTTGCCCGGCTGCGCCAGTCCGTGCTCTTGCTCGACCGCGAAGAACCGGGCCACGAAGCATCCTGGGCAGCAGCCGGGACAATCTCGCCCGCTCCAGATCAGGAAGCCGTCGGCATAGTGGCTCTCGGCTGCGAGAGCTACAGGCTGTACCCAGGCTTTGTCTCCGCCGTTGAAGCAGCGGCCGGCCAATCCGCAGGCTTTCATCCCAATGGCGCCATCGAACTTTTCTTTGAACCGGATGCCGAAGTGGAGCGCGACCAACGCTTGAAGCAAGTCTGTGAAGCAGGCCTCGCAGCCGAGGCGCTCCCCCTGGCCGAAGCCAGACGCCGGGAGCCTGCAATTGGCCCTTCCACGCGCGCGGCGCTTTGGATTGCCGACGAAGCCTACCTTGACCCGCGCGTACTCACCGGCGTCACACTCGCCGCGGCGGAGCGCACCGGCGCGGAAATTCGCGGCCATACCGAAGTCATCTCCGTCATCACCCGCGACGGCCGCTGCGATGGCGTTCTCGCCGCAAGGACCGAGACGCATCACGCCGGCGAATCACGAGTGCGCACTGCCGAAAAAATCGAAGCGCGAAACGTAGTCATTGCAGCGGGCTGGCGCTCCAAAGAAATCGGCGGAGCAGAATTCTGGGCTCCCGCAGCTCCCGTGCGAGGTCAAATGGTGGCATTCGGCCGCGTCGCAGGCGCGCCACGAACGATTCTTCGCTGCGAACGCGGCTACATGGCCCCGCGCGAGGATGGTCGTGTTGTTGCGGGAAGCACTCTGGAACCCGGAGCCCTGGACAAACACCCGACTGCGGCCGGCTTGCGAAAAATCCTCGCTGCCGCGATGGACATGGCTCCCGCGCTCGCCGAAGCACCTGTGCTGGAAACTTGGGCCGGCATTCGCCCGGACTCGCCTGATCATCTGCCCGTCATCGGCACCACAGACATCGAGGGGCTTTTTATCGCTACGGGGCACTATCGCAACGGCATGCTTCTTGCACCGGCCACGGCAAAATATCTCGCAGAATGGATCATAGAGGGACGCCCGTCGAAGTATTTGCAGCCGTTCAGCCCCATGCGATTTGCTGCCACGCCGCGCGGCGTCAATCCGTAGCGACTGCGAAGAATTAGTGCGGGATAATTCCGCTCTGCGTTGGCCGCATGGGCGGACCTGCAAGCGTTGACGCCTGGCCGGGGCTCGTGAAATTAATCTTCGCGGAAAGTAGATAAAGCGGACGATTGAGTATCACGTCCAAAGTCGTCCCGCGAGGAAGCTCGACGTCTGGGCGGTTAAGGTGCGTCGTGATCAATCCCGCCACCGCGCCAAGGCCCGCGCCAACTCCGGCCCCCGTCGCGCTTCGGGTTGCGATTCCGCCAACGCCCGCTCCAACCGCTGTGTCTTGCACAACCGTATTCGCATCGCCGACCTTGTTCTTGTCGGCCTTGATCATGCCCTCTCTGTCCACCGTCTCTTTACCGCCTGTGCCCGCGTCGGTGGGCACGGCGTTGAACTGCGCCTCGTAGCCGTTGGGCAGGATCAGGTTGTCAAGCTTGATCGCAATCTCGGCTTGCCCGTGGCCTCTCCCACGCTTCGCTTCCGTAACTTCTCCGCTGACGTACGAGCCTGCCGGAATCACAATCCGCTCGCTGATCAAAATCGGGAAAAGCGTCTCCAGATAGACGGAGTCACCCGGACGCGCGCTGCGCGTGGAAATCGCGTTGTGCAGCACTAGAGGAAGGCGCGTTCCCGTCGGAACTTGAATGTATTTGCCAGACTGAACAACGGTCGCGGGCGTCGAAGCAGTGCTCGCGGAGGATTGCTGCGCAGGAAGAGTCGCCGATTGCGCGCGCGCGGAAGGAGCAGCCGCAATCCCGGCGACACACCCTGCAATATAAACGACAGCAAGTTTCGAGGCCGTGCGGAATTTCATGCGGCACCTCGCGAAAGCACCACCTAATCCGATGGTTCCGGCTACACGGAAGGATGCTCCACCCAAGCAGCCCTGTCAATAAAGCCCCAATCGCTTAGGCGCGCGCGGTTTGACTCGCGCCGCAGCCGCGCATACTCTGTCCTTATGGGCCGCCGCAGACTTGACGCGGCTCCGCAGGAGGATTTTGGATGGCGAATCTTGCCCTCGTGTACGGAATGCGGTTGTTTCCCGCCACGGACTTGGCATCTGTCGGCGAAGCAACCGTTCAACTGAAAGACGGCCGCAATGGCCGCGTGACCATGCATCTGATCGAAGGCAGCAAGGAGCAAATCGAGCAAGCCCTCAAGCAGTCGCTCGACGCCTTCTTCGATCTGTATCCGGAGATTTGATTCCGAAAGAATGCGGCGTTTCTGCCGCGCTAGACCAAAATCACCGTCTGTCCAGTCAAGTCGAAGCGCTTGCGGCAGCGAATGTTCCGGCAGGCCACCATGTCGTCGACGCGAACCATATACGAGCGAGCCTTCGCAAACTGCTTGCGATCCTCTTCATTGGCGCCACCTGGCAGTTGCGCTTTCTTGGTTCGCATTTTCCAGCGCACTGGGTAAGTATTTTCCTGGCGGCAATGCGGACACGTCAGCGGAATCTGTTTGGTTTCATCTTTCTCGTCGTAAAATCTTCTATCGTCCAATGTATTCCTGCCTTGTCAGCTTGCCTTCTGGCCGGCAGCATCCCCGAACCTGGCAAGCGATGGATCAATGCCATCCACGGTCACAAATTTCAGCCCGGCATCCTTCCATCGCGGCAGCCAATAGGCCAGCGCCGCAACGGTGTGATGCCGATCGCCTTCGAGCGATCGATGGTCGCCGTCGTGCATCAGCACAATATCGCCGCCACCGACGCGCCGCAAGCGGCGAATCACCAGCTCGGCGGCTTGCGGCCGCCAGTCGCGCACGAGTTTTGACCACATCGCGATGCCCGAATATCCCAGCCGCCGAACCACGCCGCTGAGCCCCGGCCCGCGAAAACCAAATGGCGGCCTCACCCAGCGCGGCCGATAAGCCGCGGCGGATTCAATCGCTTCGCGACAGCGATCGAGTTCATCCTGCAATCTCCTTGCGGACATGAAGATCAGACTCGGATGCGTCTCAGTGTGATTTCCAATCGCGTGCCCGCGCTCTGCAATTTCTCGCGTGACCGCCGGAAAAGCACGCACGTGACTCCCCATCAAAAAAAATGTCCCGCGCGCACCGTGCCGCTCCAGCAAATCGAGCAAAGCCGGCGTCACGGACGGATTAGGCCCGTCATCGAAGGTCAGCGCCAGCGTCGAGGGATCGCCGGTGATTCGCAATGTGCGCCCGAAAACCTGCGCTCCGGGGTACACCGCGCCCCACGCCGCAACCGCCGCGCCTCCCAGCACCAACCCTCCGGCGATTGCCACCGAACCCATAGCTCATTTTCGCATGGCCGCGCAGCGAGTGTCGAAATTTCTGGGGCTCCGTCCGCAAACGCCCACGAGCGCTCATGTCTGATACGATACGCTCCGGCGCAAAGATGTCCGAACCCATCCATACATTGAAATTCCCGCCGTGGGTGCGTTGGGCCAGCCTGATCTGGATAGCCGTATGGTTCCCCGCCTATTGGCGCGCCTGGGGCGTGCAGAATTTTCTTCACGTTTGCGATATCGCCGTAATCCTCACTTGCGTAGGACTCTGGTGGAGCAATCCTCTGCTTCTTTCGAGCCAGGCTGTCTCATCCATCGTCGCCGATTTACTGTGGGACTTGGACGCGGGATGGCGGCTCTTGACAGGCCACAACTTGACGGGTGGCACCGGATACATGTGGGACGCGCACTACCCATTATGGGTGCGTCTATTATCGCTGTTTCACGTGGTCTGGCCGATCTTGCTTCTTTGGTCGCTCAAGCGCACGGGATACGACCGGCGGGGATGGCTGTTGCAGTCGACGATCGCCGCTGGCGCCATGATCGCCGCGCGGTTCGGCAATCCCGCCATGAACATCAACTATGCGTTTCGCGACCCGATCGTTCATCGCGCGTGGGGCCCTGCGCTGGTCCACGTCGCGCTCATGTGGCTAGGCCTCGTAATTCTGATTTACCTGCCAACTCATTTTGCACTCGCTAAACTCTTGCCCGCGCCTGCCATTGCAAAAACCCAGCCTCGTTTCTAACCCCCGCGCGACGTGCCCCTTCTGCCCGTGAAACTCCGCACCGTGCTGCGGAGTCTTCGTTATAATTGCACTTGAGGAATTGGCGCGCGATGGCAACGCAACCACAACCAACGGGGCTCCGCATCGGCCGCATTTTCGGAATCCCGATCTATCTGCACGCCACGTGGTTCATCATGTTCGCGCTCATCACGTTCCCGCTCGCCGCGCAATTCAAAAAAGAACACGCAGACTGGAGTCTGGCGCAATGCTGGCTGCTGGGCATCGCCATTTGCGTCATTTATTGCGCCTCCATTATCTTCCACGAGCTCGGCCACAGCATTGTTGCCATGCTCTACAAGATTCCCGTCCACTCCATCACGCTTTTCGTCTTCGGCGGTCTCTCGCACATCTCTCGCGAAGCGGAAAACGCCAAACAGGAATTCAATATCGCCGTCGCCGGCCCGCTTTCCAGTTTTCTGCTCGGCGGCATTTTCCTTCTGTTGGAAAGGCTCGCCCTTCCCGGAAGCATGGCGCAAAGCGTTTGCACTTGGATGGGTCTTCTGAACTTCCTTTTGGGGGTTTTCAATCTTCTTCCAGGATTCCCGATGGACGGCGGGCGCGTACTCCGCGCCGCCATCTGGGGAGCCACCGGCAGTTTCGAGAAAGCGAGCCGCATCGCCTCCCGAAGCGGACAATTGGTGGCCTATTTGATGATCATGCTGGGAATCTGGGCTATCGTGCAACCGGACAGCGAAGTATCCCGCCTGGTGGGCGGCTGGTTTGGAGGGCTTTGGCTCGCATTCATCGGTTGGTTTCTTCTCTCGGCCGCCCAGGAAACCTACACGCAAGTTGCGGTCCGCACTACTCTCGCCGGCCTCAGCGCCGCGGATGTCATGTCGCCGGACGTGCCCACCGTCGCACGCGATATTTCGCTCGAAAATTACGTTCAAGAAGTACTGCGCACGGGCCGCCGCTGCCACGTCGTCACTGGCAACGGCATGGCCGTGGGCTTGGTCACGCTCCATCGCGTACAACTTTTCTCCCGCGATGAATGGGCCAACACATCCGTCCAAGCGGCTATGGTGCCGCAGAACGGAATTCATTGGGTATCTCCGGGTGAGCCCGTCATGGGCGTCCTCCAGCGCATGCAGAGCGAGGACGTCAATCAGATGCCGGTGCTCCAGGAAAGCCACATCATCGGCATGATTTCGCGCGATTCCATACTGCGCGTGATTCAGACACGGCTGCATGCCACCCGTTTCGCCGAAAAATGAGTGCTGTCTTGGCCACAACGCTCAGCAGCGCCATCGTGGCCGTCCTGCCGTATAATTTCGGGAACGAATCCCATGCGCATCCTGCTTGTTGAAGACGAACGCAAGGTCGCGAGCTTTGTCGCCCGCGCGCTGCGCGAAAATGCCTACGCTGTCGACGTCGCTTCCACCGGCGAAGAGGGATTCCTCCTGGCCACTGAAAATTCCTACGACGCTATCCTGCTCGACGTGCGTTTGCCCGGAATCACCGGCATCGAGCTGTGCCGCAAGCTGCGGCGCGAGGAAATTCAATCTCCGATTCTCATGCTCACCGCGCGCGGCCTTGTCGAACAGCGCGTCGAGGGCCTCGACGCCGGAGCCGACGATTACCTGACCAAACCCTTTGCGCTCGCCGAGCTACAAGCGCGCGTGCGTGCGCTGGTGCGCCGCGGATTCCGCCGCGGCGAAGCCAAATTGCGCTGCGGCGATCTCGAGCTCGACCGCCACCGCCGCAGCGTCAGCCGCGGTTCTGGCAAAGTGCCGCTTACGTCCAAGGAATTCTCTCTGCTTGAACTGTTGCTGCTGCGCGCGCCCGAGAGCGTCACGCGCAGCGAAATCATCGAGCACGTTTGGGATAGCCATTTCGATAGCGAAACGAATCTGGTCGACGTTTACATCAACCGTTTGCGCCAAAAAATCGACCACGGCCACGCCGTAAAGCTCGTGCACACGCTGCGCGGCGTCGGCTACCGTTTGGGTACGGAATCATGAAGCACGCTCTCTCCTTGCGCTGGCGCATGATGCTCCTCTTCTGCATCGTCGTCGGCGTGCTGCTGCTCGCCTCGTATGCCGCGTTTTATTTCGCCGCGCGCAGCGTCGTCCGCACCCAGCTCGACCACCGCATGGCCGAATCGGATACCCTGCTGGCGGCGGATTTGAACTCTGATCCCGACGACGCCGACATCGTCGTCATGGACATTCTCGGGGAATATTTCGAAACAGTCGGGCCCTCCGGCAACGTCATCGCGCTCTCCAAAAACCTAAACGGCCATGCCATTCCCTGGACAGCAAGCTCTCGAAATCCGGTGACGATTCACGATCCCGCGCTCGGACGCCTGCGCGTCCACTCTGAGCCCGTTCACCACGGGAACTCGCAGGAAGCTCTGCTCCTCGCCATGCCTACGCGCGACACCGACCAAATCCTCGCGCGCTTTCGCGACTTGCTCTTTGTGCTCTTCCCGTGCAGTTTGCTGATCGTCGGCGCTGTCGCTGCGTGGTACGTGGGCCGCAGCCTCGAGCCCATCACCGAATTGACGCGCGGAGCATCCCAAATGGCCGAACGCGTAAAGCTCGCCGGACCCGGAGCGCTGCCCGCACGCGCTCCACGCAATGGCTCGCCGCTGGCGACTGCCAATCGTGGCGACGAGCTTGGCCGCCTCGCCGATGCCTTCAACAAGCTTTTCGTCTGCATGGAAGGAGCCGTCGGGCAACTTCGCCAATTCGTCTCCGACGCGTCGCACGAGCTGCGCACGCCGCTTTCCGTTCTTCAGGGCGAAACAGAACTGCTCCTGAAAGAGCCGCGTGCGCCTGCGGAATATCAGAAAGCCCTCGAAGTCATCGACAGCGAGATGAAGAAGCTCAGCCGCATCGTCGAAGGGCTCTTTACCTTGGCGATCGCCGACGCCGGCCAGCTCCGCCTGGCCCGCGAGCCGCTCTATTTGAACGAGACTCTCGAAGAGGCATGCGCTTTGGTCACGCCTCGCGCCCGCAAGAAAGACATCCGCATCGATCGGCGGCTCTCCGAAGAGGTTCCCTACACCGGCGATGAAGCTTTCTTGCGCCAGCTTTTTCTGATCTTCCTTGATAATTCGCTGAAGTACTCGACTCGCGCCGGCTCCATCCGCGTCGGAATGGCCGTCTCAAATGGAAACATACGCGTGCAATTCGCGGATGAAGGCGTCGGCATTTCTTCCGAGCATTTGCCCCATATCTTCGAGCGCTTTTATCGCGTGCCGCAAATGGACTCGGCCGAAGCGCAAAGCGGTGGCCTGGGCCTCGCCATCGCGCAGGCGATTGTTCGCGCGCAGGGCGGCTCCATCGAGTGCGTCAGCCAGCCCGGCGCAGGTTCCACCTTTACCATTTCCCTCCCTCGCACTGTCGAATCATCGCCGGCACGAAACTAAACAAAAATTAATTCTCGCTTCAGGTTTGCCGGGCGCGCCGCGAATAAACTGGGACTTGAATGATTGCGCCTCGCGCTTCACAAAAAAGTGCCGTTTGGCATGTCCGCGCCGGAAAGATCTCCGCCGGCGCCACGTGCTTGGTGTTTTTTCTGCTCATCTGCAGCGCGGCACCCGCCTTTGCACAACAACCCCGGAAATTGACTCTGGCCGATGCCTTACAGATGGCCGAACGCCAAAACCTCGACCTGATTGCTGCGCGCGCACAACACGCTGTCGCCGCCACGGGAGTTCGCATCGCGGGCGAGCGCCCCAATCCCACCGGCAATTTCACGGCGCTGCGCGATGATCCCCACGAAGGCTGGTGGTTCGATCAGCCAATCGAATTAGGCTCGAAGCGCAAACGCCGCATTGAACTCGCGCAAACGCAAGGCGCTTTGACCGATGACGATATCGCTGCTCTCGAGCGATTGACTCGCCAGAGCGTTCGCGACGCTTTCTTTGCTCTGGCCTTGGCGCGAAGCGCCACTGCAGAAAAAAACGGCGCGCTGAAACTCGCGCAACGCCTCCACGACATCGCGCAGGCGCGTTTCCAGGCCGGCGACGTCCCACAACTCGAAGTCTTTCAAGCTGAGCTAGTCGTCTCGCAAGCGCAAGCGGATTACCAGGTGGCCCAGCAAGAAGAAAAAGTTGCCCGGAGCGATCTAAACACTCTGCTCAATGAACCTCCCTCGACAGATTGGGATTTACTCACCCCCCTCGACGCCTTGCCGGGTGATCTCGCGCTCAATGATTTGCTGGCGCGCGCCGCCAATTCAAACGCCGACCTGCGGAAAATTTCGCAGCAGGAAAAGGTCGAACAAAGCCAGCGCGCTTTGCTTCAGGCCGAGCGCATTCCCAATCTGACCCTGTCCCTCGGCATGGATTACTACTCGCCCCACAATTTTCGCTATGGCCCGCGAAGCCAGGCCAGCATGGAAGTGCCCATCTTTTCGCGCTTCCAGGGTGAAATTGCCGAATCCTCCGCCAGCCTTGTTGCGCTCGACGACCAAGCACAGGCGACTCGCCGCGCCGTCGAAGGTCACGTCGAATCCGGCTATCTGGACCTGCAGACGCGCGAACAGCAGGCCCACCTCTACAAAGAGTCCCTTGTGCCGGCCGCGGATAATCTCGAAGACCTCGCCGAGGAAAGCTACCGCGCCGGGAAAGCGAACATTCTTTCCGTCCTCGACGCGCAAAAAAATGTCCAAGCCGTAAAACAGGAATATTTGCTCAGCCTGTTCGCCGTTCACCAGGCGTTTGCTCAATTGGAAGAAATCGTCGGGACGCCCCTCGACTGAATGGCTATGGGAATCAACGCCGGAATCCGTATGAAAACGATGCGACAAAAACGGCCGTGTATATCGAAAGCGCGAAGCATTTTATCGGACTGCATCTGGATCGCGATCCTTGCCACCGCATCGGCCGCGCTGGCCTGCGGATGCGCAAAAGAACCCAGCAACGAAGACTCCGCGCAAGTCGTCGCCGAAGTTACCGTCGCCAAAGTAACGCGCGCCAGCGTGCAACAAACGGCCACCGTAAGCGGCAACGTGGTGGCCCCTCCAAACCAAGACGTCAAGCTCAGCGCTCTCGTCGCGGGCCGAATCACCAGCCTCAGCGCTGCCGAAGGCGACCGCGTGCATGCGGGTGAAGTTCTCGCAACAATTGACAGCCACACCTACGACGACCAGTTCCGCCAGGCGCAAGCTGCCTCTGCCCAAGCCGCAGCGACTCTGCAAAATGCGCAGCAGAACCTCCAGCGCAATCAGACGCTTTTCCAGCGTGGCATCGTCGCCGGAAAGGACTTGGAGGACGCGAAAACGCAATTGAGCGTTGCTGAAGCGGCTCAACTTCAGACAAAAGCAGCGGAAGAAACAGCTAACCTGCAATTGGAGCGCACAAAAATAGTTTCTCCGCTGAACGGCACCGTCGCCAAGCGCTACGTCAGCATTGGCGAACAAGTGGACGGAACCGGCGCGCAGCCCATCATCGAAGTGGCGAATATTAACGAAGTCGAACTTTCCGGCAGTCTGTCCGCCGCCTATCTCAGCAAAATTCACATCGGCGAAGCGATTCCAATTACCAGCGAAGCCTTCCCCGGCAAGACCTTCAACGGAAAGATCATCGCCATCTCGCCCATGGTTGACCCTGCAACAAACGTGGGCAGCGTCCGCATTCGCATCGCAAATCCCGGCGGCGCTCTGAAGCTCGGAATGTACTTGAACGCCCAAGTGCCGGTGCAAACGCACGCCAACGCCCTGACTGTCCCGCCGCAATCGATTTACCACGACGAATCCGGCCAAACGCAGGTCTACGAAGTTCAGGGCGATACCGCGAAGGCCGTTGACGTAAAAGTGGGAATTGAGACTGGCGACCGCATCGAGATTCTCTCCGGCGTCAAGGACGGCGACACCGTGATCTTGACCGGCGGCTATGGCTTGGGCGACACCACAAAAATCAAAGTCAAACCATGAACATCGTCCGAGTCTGCTGGAAAAACCGCTATGCCGTTTACCTGCTCACGGCGTTTCTCACGGTCGCCGGCGTCTACTCCTTTTTCGTATTGCCCAGCAACATCTACCCGAACCTCGATTTTCCCCGCGTCATGATTCTGGCGCATTCCGCCGACTTGGCGCCGCAGACTATGCTGCTCGACGTCACCCGCCCACTCGAGGAATCCGTCAGCACTGTGCAGGACGTAAGCCGCGTGCGCTCGGAGACGATTCGCGGCGCCGCCTCCGTCGGTGTGCTCTTTAATCCCGGCATGGACATGAAGTACGCCTTGCAGCTCGTG
This sequence comes from Candidatus Acidiferrales bacterium, assembly GCA_049787175.1. GTDB lineage: Bacteria > Acidobacteriota > Terriglobia > Acidiferrales > UBA7541 > DAHUXN01. The sequence goes on from JBAQYT010000180.1 coordinate 75,248, forward strand.
CAGGGCCGCGTCAGCGAAGTGCAATCTTCGCTTCCGCCCGGCACGGACGTTTCCGTCGAATGGGAATCGCCCACCGTTTATCCAGTCCTCAGCCTGATTCTGAACGGCAACGTTCCTGACGCCGATCTCTACGACTACGCCTACTACAATCTGCGCCCCATGTTTACGCGCGTCCCTGGCGTCGGCCAAGTCGAAGTGCAAGCCACGGACCAGCGCGAAGTTTCTGTAGTCGTCGACCCGCAAAAACTGCTCTCGCATCGCCTCACACTCGATGACGTGGCCGCGCAACTCGCCGCAACCAACCAGGTCGTCGCCGTCGGTCGCTTGCCGAAAAATTATTTGCAGTATCAAATCTTGACCGACGATCAGTTCCACGGCCTCGACGATATTCGCGACGCCATCGTAGCTGTTCAGGATGAATCCCCCGTGCGCGTGGGCGACATCGCCGCCGTGCGCGATGGCGTCGCCGATCCCACGCTGCTCGCCACTGGAAATGGCAAGCCCGCCGCGCTCATCAACATCTCGCGCCAGATCGACGGCAACATTCTGCAAATCGCCAAACAAATCAGAGCGATGACTCGGAACCTCGGCTCCGCCATCCCCAAAACCTTGCATCTCTCCGTCGATTACGACCTCGCCGAATTCGTTTCCGAATCCATCAAGAGCGTTCGCGACGCCATCCTCCTCGGCGCCTTTCTTGCCATCGTAATCCTCTACCTTTTTTTGCGCGACTGGCGCACCACGCTGGTCGCCGCCACTTCCTTGCCGCTTTCCGTGATCGGCACATTTTTCTTCCTCAAAGTCACCGGCGGCACGCTCAATCTGATGTCGCTCGGCGGCATGGCCATCGCCATCGGCCTCATCATCGACGACGCCGTCGTCATCATCGAGAACATCTATCGCCACTTGGGCCTCGGCGAACCGCCCCAGGAAGCCGCCGAGAAAGGCGTGCGCGAACTCCTCGGCGCCGTCATCGGCTCGACCGCGACCACCGAAGTCGTTTTTATTCCCTTGACGCTCCTGCAAGGAATCGTTGGCGAATTCTTCAAGGCGCTCTGCCTCACGCTCGGCATTTCCGTTCTGCTGTCTCTCGTCTACGCCCTGACCATCATTCCGCTTTTCTCGGTGAGCTTTCTGTCGTCCCGCACGCACCGCGCCAGCTCCGAAAAACTCATTGGCCCGGTCAACCGCGGCTACGAAAAAGCCGTGCGCTGGGCGCTGCGCCGCCGCCTCATCGTGGTCCTCGCGGCCGCGGCGTGCGTCGCGCTCGCCGTAATCTGTTACACCCAGCTCGAAACCGGTTTCCTCCCGGAGATGGACGAAGGCGGCTACATCCTCGACTACATCACTCCGCCCGGCACCTCGCTCGTGGAAACCAATCACATCCTGCAAAAAATCGAACAGCGCGTCGCCGCCATGCCCGCGACCGCTTCTTTTTCGCGCCGTACCGGCGCCGAAAACGGCCTCTTCGTCACGCAGCAAAATACCGGCGACATGACCGTAAAATTGAAGCCGCGCTCCCAGCGCCGCGACATCAACGACGTCATCGACGATTTGCGCCACCAGATCGAAACCAACATTCCTGGCGTCGATGTCGAGTT
>JBAQYT010000005.1:0-26359 GCA_049787175.1 Candidatus Acidiferrales bacterium
CCTGCACGATTTGCCACTTCTCTTCCGGGGATCGATCTACGCGTGGTTTCCTGCCCATGTTGCCTCCTGTTTGGAGGCCCTGATTCTACCTAATTGAGGTGTCCAGTTTTAGAGGGGAGCACTACAGACGCATCCAACACTGTTTTTTCCACGTCCAATAAGTCTACCCTAAAATGAAGCTGCCTAATGCCGAGACAATGGAAGGATTCAACAATGAGAAACGCGACGATCGTTGCCGTTTTTGCGGGAATGCTGATTTTTGGATCCTTGCCGGCGTCACCTCAAGAACAAGAGGATTATGCAGTGCAGTCTGTCGCTGTCGTGCGCCAGTTCGTAACATTTGAATTACGAGGTGGGCGGCTGACGCCCGTGGGTTGGCGCAACGAAGGCAATAGGTATTTTGTCAAGCCCGAGCCTGTTCCTTCAAAAAATGAAATACATGTAGTGTCCGGTAAACTCTATGTTCAGTTGCAGACATTTACTCGGGGCCCGAGTGCAACCGTGGAAGCATCCTTTCCCGTGTGCTGGGGCACGATAGATTCCCGGTTGCAGTTCGAGTACAGAGGCGCTGGCGCCTCCGTGGAGGCCAAGTGCTCGGAGTCATACAACCTAATTTTTTCTGGGCAGGATTGGGAGCTCGACCCGGATGGCAAGGTAAGGCCGTTTGCAGGTACTACGAACAAAGAGGGAATGAGAATCGATAACTTCCCGCGATACGTCACCCTAGATCGCGCCGCGGCTATTCGCTATGTAACGGAAATGCGAGACAAATCAACCGATCCGGTCATCAAGGCGAATGCTGATAAGACCCTCACCATCCTAAGCAAACTGAAAGAATGAATCGCGCTCCGACCTTGGCATCCGGTTCTTGTTTCTGAAGCGGTCAACACTCCATTCGACAAGATACCAGAACGTTGACTACGAAGCACATCGGAATGACTGTGCCGTGCCAGCCATCTCGGCAGCCCATGCAGCTTGTCGGCGAACGCGTTAGGGCCTCTCCAGATCTAAGGAGGTTCTGCTGGGTTTTCTGCGCAGAGGACAGGCTCAATCAACATAGCTCGTAAGGTTCGGCAAACGTTTGAAAGCATCTTCGCTTCGATGAATCGAAAGCCCGAATTCATCGCGAGGCTGGTCAGGCGGCCTACAGCAGGCACTGATCTACCGTTCTGTGCTATTTTATTCCAGCAACGGCTCACATTCCTTCGTTACTTCGGTTTATCCCGGGGAAATGGGAACAAGTTTAGGAACAAAACCCTGCCAAACACCGTGAAAAGCCGTTCTACTGCACGCAAGGAAATGCAAGAAAAGCCAACTACATAGCGTTTCTGGAGTAATCAGCGGGTTGCAGGTTCAAGTCCTGCGCGGCTCACCACTTTTTCTCCGTAAGTGACAGCAATATCGTCAGTTGACAATACGCGATTTTTCCCTACTGCGAAGAGCCCATTTTCATCAACGATAGACCTGATTGTGCGGATCCACTCCTCCTGCGAACTTTGAGATCCGATCAACGCGGAGGTGCTTATGTCGGAAATTAAACTAAACGGAGTTACTGTCGCCATTTTGGCGACGAACGGATTCGAGGAGGCCGAACTCCTTGAGCTGCGCGACGCGCTCGACAAAGCCGATCCCCTAGAATATGGCGCCTTGTTGTTGCCGGGCGGGGTTTTGAACGCCGATTAGTTGCGAATGGGAAATTCGCTATCCTTTGCCTATAGCGCAATGTGCCATCAGCTTGGGGGCATTCTTCGGGAATACGATGGACGAGCGGGAACACTCCGAGGTGTTCACAGGCGGATGAGGGCATGCAGTGCGCTGGTCTTTCGCCCGCGCGTCAAGTTGCCGGAGACAATATCCAGTTAAATCGCAGAATGCGAAGGAGTTTCGTCTTGGACGCTTTACCGTGCCAGCCGCAATTGGGATTGGTGCAGGCAAGGTCTTCGTTCCCGAACATCTTCATCGCCTCGGTCTCGGAAAGAGACGCATTAGTGCATTTTCTCTGTAAGTTGATGTTATGGTGGCCCTTAGGGCATTCAAAGATTATTCTATATGCTAAGCTCATGGTTCATTCTAGCATACTTAGCGGTTCGTTCGGCTAAATTCTTGGTGTTGAGGCTCCTGCGAACCAGCGTTTCGCAGTTGATTTCTTGCGGAGGTGTGGTATAGTTCCATCTGCGCTTATTACTTTCGGCTGTGTTGTGCGGTCCCTCTGGTTTGAAACCTGATCTGAGAATACCCGCCATCAGTTTCCTCCGTCCGTTTTCAGCGTAATCCAAAACAAGACTGGCCGAGAGCTGGTCGCGCCCGCACGGAATCTCGTGCTGGAGCCGCCCGAGCTCATTCGCCAGCAAGAAAGCAAAATGCAAAATTTCTCAGAATTACCCATCTCTCCTTCGCTGAAGGAGAGACTGGCAGCGGCGCACTTCTCTATTCCAACGAGCGTGCAAGCCGCGACTATTCCCTATGCAATGGAAGGCAAAGATGTGCTGGCAACCGCTCAAACCGGAACTGGCAAGACACTCGCGTTTCTGATTCCAGTAATTGAAAAACTCACCCGCAGAAACACCGCGGGAATCGGAGCGCTCGTGCTGGTCCCCACGCGCGAGCTGGCCATGCAAGTGGCCGAGCAATTCGACGCCCTGCGAGGAAGGCAGCTCCCGGCAGCGGCTCTCGTAGTGGGCGGATTATCCGAAGGTCCGCAACTGAGCGCAATTCGCAAGGGGGCTCGCATCGTCGTCGCGACTCCGGGCCGATTGGAGGATTTTCTCGATCGCCGTCTGGTCCAATTCGGAACCTTGCAGACGCTGGTGCTCGACGAGGCAGACCGCATGTTGGACATGGGATTTCTCCCCGCGATTCGCAGGATTGTTGCAATTCTGCCGAAAGAGCGGCAGACCATGTTTTTCTCCGCGACGCTCGAAGAATCCGTGAAGCACCTTGTGAATGACTATATGAAAAACCCGTTGCGCCTCGCATGCGGATCCACACTCAAGCCCTCGGAGAACGTGCGCCTTCAGGCATTTGAGGTGTCCGCAGAAGGAAAGCAAGGAATGCTGTGCCACTTGCTGTCTGAAGAAAGAGGCCGTTGTTTGGTATTCTCGCGCACGAAGCGTGGAACGGATCGAATTACCAAGCTTCTGAACCGGCGGGGTATCGATGCAGTCATGATTCATGGTGACCGCTCTCAAGCCCAGCGAACCGCCGCCCTTACTGGATTCCAACAAGGACGGTACCGTGTACTAGTGGCGACGGACGTGGCTTCGCGCGGAATTCACGTTCAGAACATCGCTCACGTCATCAATTACGACTTGCCAGAGTTGGCGGAGAATTTCATTCACCGGGTGGGACGCACGGGTAGAGCTGGCGAGCGCGGCGTTGCTTCCACTCTGATTTTAAGAGAACAGCGGACGGAGCTATTTCAGTTGGAGCGAACCCTGGGCATTCGAATCGAAAGAATGCCAGTCGATTCGAGCTCTCTCGAAAAGCAGGAAAACGATCACAAGGACCGCGTAAACCGACTGCCGACGGCTCTCAAGGGCCAGTTGGTTAGTCTCCCCGGGGAATTCTTCCACGCGCAGATGCCAGCCTAGGAGTGGCGAGGATTCTGGTACAGAATTTCTTCCGAGATGGTATGATGATGAGGGTACGACGGCTGGCTTCGGAGCCGTCCCTCTCCGGAGAGATATTCTTCTTTCGCAATTCACGGACAAGGACCAGCGAGTCCAGAGCCTCATCTCGTTGTATTTAGCGGTGCAGAACGTTCAGGAGAAGAAAATGAAGAATCTATTTGTGGGCAATATGAGCTTCCAGACGACCGAAAGCGAATTGAGCGAGCTCTTCAAATCTTTCGGGCAGGTTACGCGCGTTCACATCGCTATGGATCGAGAGACCGGCCGAGCGCGGGGCTTTGCCTTTGTAGAAATGCCCAATGACGAGGAAGCAGCGAAGGCTATCGCGGGACTGGATGGGAAGGATGTCGGAGGACGCAATCTCAAAGTGAACGAAGCACGCCCGAAGGCGGAGCGCAGCGCGCCACGGGGCGCTCCACGCAGCAGCAGCGGCGGTCGAGGGCGGAGCGGGTTCTCAAACGAAGACTATCGCGAAAGTTCACGCCAGCCACGCGAGCCTCGCTGGTAGCGCCCCCAAGGGGCTTGTCTCGTTGCCGGGCGAACATTTGAAACGCTAGGAGGGCCGATGGCCACTACGTTCCTGAAGCGCCAGAAGGAAATGAAGAGACAGGAAAAACAGCGCGCGAAGGCCGAGCGCCGCCTACAGAAGAAGCTTGCAAAACAGACAGGAAATGAAGATTCGGCCGGAAGCATAGACTTTTCCGAGAATGATTCGATGACTGCGGATTTGACCGGAGCCCCTGAATCCGATCCTCAAACCTGACCGGGGAGCTTTAGCGCCGTCCCTACTATTGCTCGAACCGTTACATGTGGTTCCGCCACGGCTTCCACTCCTTCAGATCACTAACCTTACTCAATCAAGGCTACTTGCGTCTTTTATGAACGAGTGCGGAAGAATTTCCGGTGGTCGCTAGTCATCCCGTGGCTTGGGTCGATAGAGGCGATTCGAGGATTTGCTGGTGTGTCCTATTCTGTAATCGTCTAATTCACTGTTGCTGATCGCGAAATGGGTATTCGAAGGATAATTCGCATTGGCGATCAGTTCCCGCCGCAGTTTCAAGGAGCACACATCCGGCGCATCCTGATAGCGAACCCGGTGAGAGGTAAAAGCCTCGTTCAGGATAGTGAGCGTGAAGTCACGCACGTCCTCCGCAGTGTAACGAACCTGGAATGCATATTCGCGCCCTTGCCCTCTGGATTCAAAGCCCAAGTACTGCATAAGGATGGAAGTGCTCATTTTGCGCTTGGTGGGAAAGCGGAGTTCGCTTTCGCGAAGAGGCGCGATGAACTCCAAACGATCCACGTGATTCCTCCAGTCTGGACCATCCCGGCGATTTCCACCAGGAATTTCTGATTCCCGGCACATATAAAAAAGAGATTGCAGTCAATGCTCTGTCTACGCGAATTCGCTCGATTGAAAAAAGCGTTATAGAACTTTCAGGCTAGTACTTTGCGTCCTCCCAAATGAACCCCTTCGCCTATCGGTTCCAGGCGAAGTCCCCCCTACAGTAAGACGCGAGCTCGAAAAATGGGTGGACTGCGCGGAGAGCCTTGCGCGGTTTGCGTTCTGCGGGTGATGCCAGAGCGAGCGAGCGCGAGAATTGCATGGGCAGCCTACTTCAAGTTCGAAATCTAACGATTCGATACAAGGCCGACGGCTCGGAGCCGCACCAAGCCGTGCGCGGCGTGTCTTTTGACCTAACGCCGGGCGAAGTTGTGGGCCTGATGGGTGAATCTGGGTGCGGGAAGTCTAGCATTGCATTGGCTTTACTGGGTCTGTTGGCAAAGCAGTGCACGGAGGTTGCAGGGTCGGTTGTGCTCTGCGGCCAAGAGCTACTGGGAATGAACGAAGAAGAGCTACAAAAAGCGCGTGGGTCGAAGATATCGCTTGTGTTTCAGGAACCGGGAATCGCGTTGTCGCCGGTGATGCGCGTCGGAGATCAAATTGCGGAAGTCGTTCATGCGCATCATCGGTGGAAATGGAAACAGTGCCGCGCACAGGCGGAAACGAGCCTCGCACGAGTCGGGCTGGGGCCAACCGCACGAATTTTTTCTGCCTATCCGCACCAGTTGAGCGGCGGGCAGCGACAACGAGTGGTGCTGGCGCAAGCATTGTGCTGCGAACCGAAGGTTCTCGTTGCGGATGAACCGACGGCATCACTGGACGCGCGCAGCCAGGCTGATTTTCTCGCTTTGTTGCGCAGTCTAAGGAACGAATCGAGTATTTCGATCCTTCTTATCAGTCACAGCCCAGAGCTGCAAGCGAGCCTCGCCGACCGGCTTATGGTCATGAAGGAAGGCCGCATCATCGAGGAAGGAAGATTCGAAAGGCTGTATGAGAATCCGGCTCACGATTACACGCGGTTGATGTTGCGGCGCGATGCTCGCTGGAAAGGAACGGGCCGTGTGGAGCTAGACATCGTGCTTCAGAGGCAATTCGCTTAATGAGTGAATTGGACAACGGCGCGCTGATGCGCATACGCGGTTTGAGCAAGCGGTATATTCAGCGCCGCCCGTTCACCCGCGCGAAATTCATCATCCATGCGCTCAGCAATGTAGACCTGACGATTCGCCGCGGAACAACACTCGCGGTGGTCGGCGAATCGGGGGCAGGGAAGTCGACTCTGGTTCGCTGTCTGTCCCTGATCGAGAGGCCAACGGCAGGCGAGATATGGTGGGATGATGTGAACCTGCTCACGCTGAACAAGAGGGCGCTTTTCCCGATGCGACGTCAGGTCCAGGTTATCTTCCAGGATCCCACTTCCGCGTTGAATCCCGGCATGACGGCTGAGGAAATCATCGAAGAGCCGCTGGTGGTTCAGGGCATCGGAGCAAGAAACGAGCGACGCCAGCGTGTTTTGGACTTAATGGCGCAAGTCGGCTTGCCCACGAAGTGGACAAACAAGTTGCCTCTGGAGTTCAGCGGCGGCCAGCGACAGCGATTGGCAATCGCCCGAGCCCTTGCGCTGGAGCCCCAGTTGCTTGTTCTGGACGAAGCGTTATCGAATCTCGACCTCGCGAATCAGGAAATGATTTTGCGACTCTTGCGCGAATTGCAGGCAGCGCATGCGCTTACGTACGTTCACGTGGCGCACGATCTGCGTATGGTCGAGGATCTGGCCGACGAAGTGGCCGTGATGTATGAGGGCAGAATTGTTGAGCAGAAATACGCTTCGGAAATCTTTACGCGCGCCGAGCACCCTTATACGCAGGAACTCTTGGCTGTGGCGCCGTCGCTTGAATCCATTGTTGCGGCGCGGCCCGCTTGGGACTGTCTATGAAATATCTCGCACGACGCTTCGCTCACGCCATCCTGCTGTTGGTGGCAATCTCAGTTTTTTCTTTTGCATTGCTGCAGTGGGCGCCGGGCAATTTTTTCGACTCGATGCGCCTGAATCCACGGATTTCTTCGCAGACTGTCAGCAGGATGCGCTCGGAATACGGGGTCGATCGGCCATTCGTGGTGCGTTATGCGCGATGGATGGGTTCGGTGCTCAAGGGCGAGATGGGCTTCTCGTTTGCGTATGGCACTTCGGTCGGCCCGCTGTTGTGGGCGCGCGCGCGGAACACGCTCTTGTTGACCGGCTCTGCTACGTTGCTTGCGTGGTTACTGGCGGTCCCGATTGGAATTTGGGGAGCCGCAAGCAAAGGAACGTGGGAAGATCGGGCTTGCGGAGTCGCGATGTCCACGCTTTTGACGATTCCCGATCTTCTGCTCGCATTGATCCTGCTGCTGCTTGCCGTGCGTACAGGATGGTTTCCCACGGGAGGAATGGCTTCGATTGGTGCTGAGCGGTCAGATTTCTGGAGCAAAGCAGTGGACATTGCTCGCCACTTGGCCTTGCCTGCCCTCGCGTTAGCTTTGGCGACGCTGCCGATCCTGGTGCGCCATATTCGCTCGGCGATGATTGACGCGCTCGAATCGCCGTTTATTCGAGCGGCGCGGGGACACGGAATTCCGCGCACAAGGCTCCTGCTTCGTTACGCCCTCCCGGCTGCCTCGAATCCGTTGATTTCGCTTTTCGGGTTCTCGATTGCCACGATGCTGAGCGCCTCGATGATTATTGAAGTGGTGCTGAGCTGGCCGGGCCTCGGCCCGCTGATGGTTGAAGCGATTCTGGCGCGTGACGTCTACGTGGTGATCGGGGTCGTGATGTTGTCTTCCGTTTTTCTTGTTGCGGGCAATTTCGTGGCGGACGTGCTGCTTTTTATGAGCGACCCGCGGATTCGCGTGGAGTGAACCGGTGAGGCGAAGATACAAGCTCTGGGTGACTTTGGCCGTGCTGGCCGGCTTTCACGGCGCCGTTTTGTTTGCAGGGTTCTTCGCTCCTTACAGTTTTTCGGCGCAGGATCGTGAACTGCCTTTCGCACCGCCTTCGCGAATTCATTTTGTCGACTCGCACGGAACGTTTCGCGCTCATCCGTTTGTCTACGGATTGAAAGATGATGCGAAAGCCTTCAGTTCTTACGAAGCGGATTTTCAGCAAGTTTATCCGCTCAGGCTGTTCGTTAAGGGGTCGCCGTACAAGCTTGCTGGTCTGTTTACGTCGCGCACGCATCTTTTTGGAGCTGACGCGCCGGGTCGCGTCTTCTTACTGGGCACTGACGGTTACGGACGCGACCAATTCTCGCGGCTGCTTTACGGCGGACAAATTTCGCTCGCGGCAGGCTGGATCGCCGCGGCCTTCTCGATTCTGTTTGGAGCGATTATTGGCGGCCTCGCGGGATTCTATGGAGGCTGGCTGGATGACGTTCTGATGCGGGGAGGCGAATTATTTTTGGCGTTGCCCTGGCTATATCTTCTCTTCGCGGTGCGAGCGGCGCTGCCGTTGCAAGTCGCGCAGTGGCAAGTTTTTCTGCTGCTTGTCGTGGTCATTGGACTGATCGGATGGGCTCGGCCGGCGCGGTTGATTCGTGGGATTGTGCTGAGCGCGAAAGAACGCGATTTCGTTACTGCGGCGCGGGCTTTCGGCGCCTCGGACGCGTACCTGTTGCGCCGGCATATTCTTCCGCAGGCCTATGGCGTGATGCTGACGCAGATGACGCTTCTGGTTCCGCAGTATATTCTCGCCGAAGTTACGCTGACTTTTCTTGGCTTGGGCGTGGGCGAGCCAATGCCAAGCTGGGGCAGTCTGCTGTCATCTCTCCAGCAATACTATGTGCTGGCGTCGTATTGGTGGATGTTTTTGCCCGCGTTGCTTCTGATTCCCGTGTTTCTTGCCTACTACGCAGCGGCCGATGCTCTGCAGGAACGTGTGAAGTCCGTTGCGCTGTAAAAGCTGACGAATCTCTGTTAAGAATTCTCACATGGGCCAAGCCATCCTGAGCAAGTCCGCCGCGGTCTGCCTATTTGCCGCATGTGTGTGCGCTTTCGGCGTGGAGAGCGGGCGGGCGGCTCAGGGCAAAGAAGAGTTGATGGTCACGAACAATGCGCCCGGACGGTTCGGCGGGAGCATCACGGTTGCGGTGCGCTCGGACCCGAAGACTTTGAATCCCGTTCTCGCCGTGGATGAGGCTACGCGGGAAATTATCGACTGCATGAACGCGGACCTGATCCATATCAATCGCGAAACGCAGCAAACGGAGCCGGCGCTGGCCAAATCCTGGAGCGTTTCGCACGATGGCAGAAGCTATACGCTGCAACTTCGGCGCGGTCTGCGGTTTTCAGACGGGCAGCCCTTCACGGCCGATGATGTCGTGTTCAGCTTTCAATTGTACCTGGATGAAAAGATTCATTCGTCGCAGCGGGATTTGCTAATCATTGGCGGCAAGCCGATTTCCGTGGAAAAGATCGACGATTTCACGGTGCGGTTTCAACTGGCCCAGCCCTACGCCGCAGCAGAACGGATATTCGACGGGCTCGCCATCCTTCCGAAGCATCTTCTCGAGAGCGCCTACAAGAGCGGTACGTTCGCACAATCATGGAGTGTTTCCATGCCGGCGAGCCAGTTCGCAGGACTCGGGCCATTTCGCTTGAAGGAATATGTGCCGGGCCAGCGCATTGTTCTCGAGCGAAACCCGTATTACTGGAAAGCGGATCGGGAGGGGCACCGGCTGCCGTATATCGACGAACTCGTTTTTCTGTTCGTTCCGAGCGAAGATGCGCAGGTGATTCGCTTTCAGGCGGGAGATACGGATGTGCTGAGCCGCTTCAGCGCCCAGAACTTCGCTGTGCTGCAAAGAGAGCAAGCGCCCAAGGGATACAAGCTGGAAGATTTGGGTCCGGGACTCGAATACAATTTTCTCTTTTTCAACCTCAACAACCTGGCGGGGAAAAACCTTCCGCAAATTGCGCAGAAACAGGCGTGGTTTCAAGACGTGCGGTTTCGCCAGGCAGTTTCGGACGCGATCGATCGTGAGGGAATTGTTCGCCTTGTGTACAACGGCCGCGCAACGCCGCTCTGGAGCCAGGTGACGCCCGGAAACAAAATGTGGGTAGACGCGTCGCTCGCGCATCCGCCGCAGTCGCTGGATCGCGCGCGTGAACTGCTCAAGAGCGCCGGTTTTTCGTGGAATAGTGCGGGGAGCCTGGTTGATTCGCACGGTCAACCCGTGGAGTTTTCGATTCTCAGCAGCTCGTCCAATGCCGAACGCATGAAAATGGCGACGCTCATCCAGGCCGACCTTACACAGCTAGGAATGAACGTGCACGTGGTGTCGCTGGAGTTTGGCGCGATGGTGGACAGGTTGCTCAATCGTTTCGATTACGAAGCGGCGATCATGGGCCTGGCGAGCGGCGATGCCGATCCCACGTCGGAGACGAATGTTTGGCTGTCGACCGGCGGCACGCACCTGTGGGATTTGACGGAATCGAAGCCGGCGACGCCGTGGGAAGCGCAAATGGACCAGCTCATGAACCAGCAGCTCATCACACTGAATTATGCGCGGCGCAAGCATCTTTACGATCAAGTGCAGGAAATTGTGGCCCAAGATCTTCCGGTGATCTGCTTGGCAAGCCCGCATATTCTGATCGGGGCAAAAGATCGCATCGGAAATTTCCACCCGGCGATTCTTGCACCCTATGCTTTGTGGAACATCGATGAGCTTTACGTTCATTAATCGCGAGATGAGGGCAACGCGTGCTTGGGAAAGCCCCAGTGACGATTGAACGCCGTCCTGTGTGGACGGACACGCGGCTTGTGAAGGAGTGTCTGCATGGAAGCGAAGAGGCCTGGTCAGCTCTGATTGATATGTACAAGAACCTCATCTTTTCGATTCCTATCAAGTACGGTTTTTCGACCGATGACGCCACGGACATTTTCCAGGCAGTTTGCGTAGAGCTTCTTTCCGAACTTCCCAAACTGCGAAAACCGAAAGCTCTGCCGAAGTGGATCATGCAAGTGGCTGCGCACAAGTGCTTCCACCACAAGCGACAACTGCAAAAAACCGAGGCGCGGGAGCCGAACGATGAATCATTCGAAACGAGCGTTCCGGCGCGCGCCGAGGGAATCTTGCGTCAGGCAGAGGAGGAACAAACTTTGAGGCAGGCCGTTTGCGATCTCCCTCCGCGCTGCCGACGCCTGATTCAGATGCTTTTTTTCGAAGAACCGCCGCGTCCCTACCAGCAGCTTGCCATGGAGCTCGGGCTTTCCACGGGGTCGATTGGATTTATTCGCCAGCGCTGCCTGGAACGTTTGCGCAAGCGTCTCAGCGAAGCAGGCTTCTAGTGGCTCAACCAAAAAAGAGAGGAGCGCTTCCGACAAAATTAATTTCAGATTTGGCGAAGCTTGCGGATGATGCGAGCCGCGCGCGCTATCTCGCACGCCACCCGAAGCTGTGCAGCGTGAGCGTTGCTCAGAAGTTGAATGAAATTGTCCGCACGAAGCTGCGAGCGGACACGCGAGGAGCGCTTTCCTTGGCTGAAGTTGCCGTTGCGATTGCACGCAAATCGCGTGACCGTGAGATTTTGGGGCGGACGCTGCGTTCCAAGGCGAACGCTCTCTACATGATCGGGGATAACCAGAAGGCGCTGGAGCTTCACTCCGAAGCCATCGAGATATTTCGAAAACTCGGCAATGCGCAAGAAGAAGCTCGCACTTTGATTCCCTCGATTCAGCCATTCATTTTGCTTGGCGAATACGACCGCGCCTTCGCCGCAGCAGAGAACGCCAAGAAAATCCTTGAGCATCTAGGAGACAAGCAGCGGCTCGGCCATCTGGAAATCAACGTTGGAAATATTTATCACCGCCAAGACCGATTTGAAGAGGGCTTAGCTTGTTATGAACGCGCGTATGAAACGCTGCTGCCGCTTCGAGATGCGGAGGGCCTTGCTGTCGCGCTCTATAACATGTCCGTGTGCCTGATCACGCTGAATGACTTCCCGCGTGCGCTTGCGACGTACCAGAGAGCGAGGGAAATGTGCGTTCAGCACCAGATGACTCTCCTGGTGACGCAAGCCGACTACAACATCGCCTACCTTTACTACCTGCGCGGGGAATACAGCCGCGCCATCGAAATGCTGCGTGCGACGCGCCAGAAGTGCAAGGAAAACGGCGATGCGCATGTGCTGGCTCTCTGTTATTTGGACTTATCGGAAATCTATCTCGAATTGAATTTGAGCGCTGAAGCGCAAGAAGTAGCCCATGAAGGCTATCTGCGGTTTCAAAACCTCGGCATGGGCTATGAGGAAGCGAAGTGTCAAGCCAACGAAGCGATGGCTCTGAGCCAACTCGGAAAGGCGCTTCGCGCCATCGAATTGTTCGATCAGGCGCGCGCTAAATTTGCTCACGAAAAAAATCTTGTTTGGCCATGGCTGATCGATCTGTATGAAGCACTCGTGTTGTACAACGAGGGACGTTTGTTTGAATCGCGCCGTCTCTGTTTACGAGCGGCGGGATTTTTTGAAACTTCGCTCCTCCCAGGCAAAGCCGTTCTTTGCCAGTTGCTTCTGGCGCGGCTTTCGCTGCGTGCCGGGGACCTCACCACTGCACGCGGCGAATGTGAAAAAGCCCTGCACCGCCTGGCTTCTTTAGAAGCGCCGGCCGTGCGATATCAGGCGGAATTTCTGATGGGCCAGCTTCAACAGACTGCGGACGATCGAGCGGGTGCATATGAGTCATACCAAAAAGCCCGAGCAGCTCTGGAGGCACTGCGAAGCGCTCTCCGCGGCGAAGAGCTGAAGATCGCCTTCATGAAGAACCGGCTCGAAGTATATGAGCGTTTAGCGGAGCTCTGCTTGAACGACGATTCAAAACAGGGTGCTGCTGAGGAATCGTTCAGCTACATGGAGATGGCGAAGTCTCGAAGCCTGGCGGAACTTCTGGTGCACCATGCGCAAGCAATTCCTGCCGCCACCGATGCGGGACAAAGCGGTTTAGTGCGGCGGATTCGCGAAATGCGCGAAGAATTGAACTGGTATTACCGCCGGTTGGAGCAGGAGCAGCTGCGCGCCGCGGATCCGTCGCCGCAACGAATCCGCGCACTCCAGAAACAAGCTCTCGCTCATGAGAACGAACTGTTGCGCGCTGTACGCGAGCTTCCCACGCCGGAGACAGCGTTGGTGTTGAACCAGCAGCAAACGCTAGCTTCGCTGGAAAGTATCCGCGCCAGCATCCCTCCGGAAACCGCGCTTGTCGAATATTTCGCCATCAAGGATGAGTTTGTTGCCGCGGTGCTCACACGCGAAAAACTCGACATCGTGTCACTCACTCCTGTCTCGCGCGCCGTCAACTTGCTTCGAATGCTCCATTTCCAAATGTCCAAGTTCCACCTTGGTTCGACGTACACGCAGGAGTTCCAAAAGCCCCTGCTCGATGCGGTGCGGGCGCATCTCGGCGAACTGCACGAAGAGTTGATGGCTCCGTTGCGTGACTACCTGGGCGCGCGCCACTTGGTTATGGTGCCTCACGGCGTTCTGCATTATCTGCCGTTTCATGCCCTGTACGACGGTGAGCGCTACATGATCGACGCGCATACGATGTCTTACGCGCCCAGCGCCACGATTTTCGCTCACTGCCAG
The DNA here is from genome assembly GCA_049787175.1 of Candidatus Acidiferrales bacterium. Classification (GTDB taxonomy): domain Bacteria; phylum Acidobacteriota; class Terriglobia; order Acidiferrales; family UBA7541; genus DAHUXN01. The sequence continues at coordinate 13,588 of JBAQYT010000005.1, forward strand.
CAGAAAACATCCGGCGCGCAAGGAGCGCCTTTGGTGTTAGGTGTCCCAGATGTCCAGGCGCCTCTTATCTTGGACGAAGCAAAATCCGTGGCTAAGACCTTGGCGAATGCGGAACTTTTTTTGGGAAGCGAAGCGAACGAGCACGTATTGCGAACCAAGGGACTGCACAGCCGCCTGATTCACATCGCCACGCACGGCACGTTTCGGCAGGACAATCCGATGTTCTCTGGAATCCGGCTCGGCGACGCATATTTGAGCCTCTATGATTTGTACCAACTGAGACTGGAGGCTGAGCTGGTCACACTGAGCGGATGCGCTACGGGTCTCAACGTGGTCACCGCCGGAGATGAATTGCTGGGGTTGATTCGAGGCCTGCTGTACGCGGGGGCTCAGTCTCTTCTCCTGACCCTCTGGAACGTTCACGACCGCAGCACAGCCGAATTCATGGGCTGCTTCTATAAGCGCTTTCAGGGCGGGGCAGATAAGGCTGCGGCGCTGCGCGCAGCCATGCAAGACGTGCGCGAGCAGTACCCTCACCCGTACTATTGGGCCCCGTTTATCCTCATTGGCAAGGTTTCCCCTTCCTGAACCCGCCTTGAAGTATTTTTCTCTCCCCTATATTTTTTCGCTTGGTCCTTACCCTTATAGACAGGCAAGGAAACGGAGGCAGTGCATCAATGGGTTTGGGGTGCCGGAACTGTAAATCTTGGGGAAGAGAAAATGAAACATTTCTCGTTGACGGAATGGGCCGATTTTGCCCGCAGGGTGGTCGGTAGCGACGGAAAGGGTGCAATGCAAGCGCATCTGGATAGCGGGTGTACGCAGTGCGGCGAGGCGCTAAGGACATGGAAACGTGTCCGCGAGATTGCCCGGCGTGAGCGCTCCTATGAGCCGCCGGAGAGTGCTACGCGAACCGTGAAGAGTCTCTTGCCTATACATGGCCGGCCAGGGAAAGCGTCCCTTGTACGGCTGCTATTCGATAGCTTTCAAAGTCCCGCGACCGCTGGTGTCCGGTCGACCGTAACCACATATCGCCAAATGCTTTACGGCGTAGGGACATATCGAATCGATCTGCGAATGGAGCCCCAGATGGATTCGGATAGAGTTTTGCTGGTAGGGCAGATCTTGAACGCGGTCGATCCCGTGAAGACCGGTGCTCAGATCCCAGTTACGCTACTGTGCGGCAGCAGGATCTTAGCCAAATCGCAAACCAACGCTCTCGGGGAATTCCATTTGGAATGTTCCTTGGAAGGGCATCTTCAGTTGCGGCTGGCGTTGCCTCGCGCACGCAACGTCAGGATTCCGGTGTTGGTACCTTCGGAATCTGCGATCCCTGGACTTCTGGAATCGATTGATTCTAAAGATATTAATGTAATACCGGTTCGCAAGGGGCGAAGTACTAGAAAACGAGTTTAATTTTGGTGCCGAAAATGTTCGTTTGTACCATTGAGCGGTTCGGTGGTTGTAGCCAGACTAGAACCTCTCAGGGACGATTCGGCCAAAGGAGTAAGCGACCATGAAGTCGATCATGAAGCGGCTAACTTTACTTTTGACATTGCTGATGTTGGGGCTATGGCCCCGAGTAGCTTCGGCTCAAGGGCTTCTAGGCAGCCTGCTTTCCGATGTTACGCAAACGGTATCCAGCACAGTAGGAGCTGTGCTAGGTCAGCCGCAAGCTGTGATCGTGCGAACGAGCGTGGGGCTCTCTGGTTTGCAGAATATCTGTCTTGTGAACGCTTGCACTGTTGTTCGCAATCTTGACGGTCAAAATCAGGTTTTCTTGGTGCAACCCGCCCAAGGATTGCTGCCGCAAGTGCTGGCGTCTGTTCTGAACTTGGTGGACGGCATTATCGACGCGGAGCCCGATCAGCTGGTGGCCATTCCGCGATCTTCAAACTCCGGCCCGTTTCAAACCTCTATTCCTTCCAACTTGTACCAGCAAATTCCAGTGAGCTACTACGGCTCTGTGGTTTGGAACGGCTATGCGAATCAGTCAGCCACCCAAATCATCGATCTGCCTCAGGCTCGGAACTCCTTCGGCTTAACGGGGACGGGGATCGTTGCGGACATCGACACAGGTGTTGACCCGAACCATCCCGCGCTCAAGCCAGTTCTGCTTCAGGGCTATGATTTCACGCGCAATCAGCCCGGCGGGTCGGAAATGACGGATCTCAACGGAGCAACTGGGTCGGCTTGCAGTTCCTGCCAGGCCGCTTTTGTTGACCAGCACACTGCGGCGATGTTGGATCAGCATACTGCTGCCATGCTGGATGGTTCGCCCTATTCCGCCTTTGGCCATGGCACTGAGGTGATGGGTGTGATTCACCTTGTTGCTCCGACGGCGCGCCTTTTGCCGGTGAAAACTTTCAGTGCCAATGGAACAGGCACTCTTTCAAATATTCTGAGTGGCATTTATTACGCAGTGCAGAACAATGCAAACGTTATCAACATGAGTTTCGAGTTGTCCACGAGTTCCACCGAATTGGGCGATGCGATCAACTACGCAAACTCAAACAACGTCGTCTGCATAGCCTCATCCGGCAATGACGGCGAGGACGAAGTCGTCTATCCGGCTGGCCTGCAAAATGTGATGGGTGTTGCTTCCACCAATGACTTCGACCAACGTTCAAGCTTCTCCAACTATGGTGATCAAGTGGTCTGGGTAGCTGCACCGGGTGAGAACATTATTACCACCTATCCATTCGGAACGTACTCGGTGACGTCGGGTACTTCATTTACCTCGCCCATGGTTGCAGGCACCGTGGCTCTGCTCATCAATCTTAATGCTCAAATGAATCAAGCCACGGCCGCAAGCGCTATTGCCAACGCAAATTGGATCGGTCCGAACATGGGCAATGGCGAACTCGACATTCTTACCGCGATGTCCTGGCTGGCCCATCATTCTGGAAGTAAATGATTTGGGGAGTGCAGCGACATTGATCAGCCAATCGACAATGGGAAACGGAACAAAGGCGGAAATAGCTTCAACCACGCCTTCATTTCTTGCAAAGTTCGCGCCGCGGCGGTCTAGGTTGGAGCCTCGGCGCGCGCCGTTGCGTATCAAGGAAGTCGAGGAGCAACTTCTTGCGCTGCGCACATCACTGGTCTGTTCGTTCAATCAGTTGCTCGACCTGAAAGATCTCAACACTGGCGTTCACAGCACGCGCCTGGCTGAATGGGCACTCCATGTTGCGGGAAAGCTTGGTATCGACGAGGGCAGCTTGGCTGATATTGAAGTGGCCGCGCTTCTGCACGATATAGGCAAGATCGGAATTCCCGACGCGATTCTCAACAAGCCGTCTCGGCTCACAATGGAAGAATATGACCTGATGAAGAAACACCCGGAATACGGCTGGGTTGTCTTACGCCAGATTCCGGGCCTGGAACGAGCTAGCCTGTTGATTCTTCATCATCATGAGAGTTATGACGGCAACGGATACCCGGCGGGCCTTAAAGGCGAGGAAATTCCGATTGGGTCGCGAATCGTTTCGGTAATCGACTCCTTCGACGCGATGGTTTCCACACGCCCATATCGAGATGGTCTGCCGTTCGAAGAAGCAGAACGGCGTCTGCTGGAAGCAAGCGGCAGGCAATTTGATCCGACCATCCTCCAGCATTTCCTTCCACTCGCTCGTACGGAAATGTCTGCCGTTTTCGCCGCCGCTGGGACCTCGGTCACCATGGCACTGTAAGCTCTGCCATCATCGCAGTTATTTCGCGACCTCGATTGATTCGGTTCGGCAATACGCTCAAAAAACCAGCTTCTTGGAAGGCTGCCGCAACAAGCTTGATTCGGCGACGGACTTAGTGGTTTAAGAAGAAGGCCATTGGCTGAGTGTCAGAGGGCACGGCAGAGATAGCTCGAATCTCCGTGGGCGATACGATGTAAAAGACAAACTGCGACGGCAACTGCGTAGGCGAACCGAAACTGATAAAGCCGCCTCCATTCGAAGCGACTGTGTAAGTTCCTTTGGTTGCCAGATTCAAATTGGAAGTGTCCGAGCCTGTGACTTCGCCGATCTTTCCTGAGATACTCGATACACCATTCGAAACAATGGAACCAACGAACGCATTCGTCGGGCTGTCGCCTGTCACAGGTGAGCCTGTCGAAGGCGGACCGAAACTGAAGTAGCTATTGAAAGACGCGGCCGTAAACGGGCCTGCGGCTTGAGCTTCGGCGAGGCCGGAGGACGCAGCGGAGTCCTGTCCAATCACGAAGCCGTAATTGGGGGAAATGAGGTAGATCACGGCGAGTTGATTACCGATGCTAGTGGTCGACACGCGACCATTCGCTGCGACTCCGTAGGTGCCGCTCGAACTCGTGGTTGTGATTGAGCCGCCGTCGTTTCCGTTAACCGCTGCACTGATCGTACTTACACCATTTCCTGAGAGCAGTCCGAGCAGAACGCTCGATTTTCCAGAAGTGTCCTGCCCGGTTGTCGTAACGATACTGGAGCCCATCATGGAACCGGCGTTGAAGGACGACTGAGTTTGCAGGATCGCCTCGCCCGTGGTCATGGGATGCGACGCGTTAAACGGATCGAATCCCATGAACAAGATGTCCGAAGGAGTGATCATGTAGAAGATGAAGTTGAGCGTTCCTCGGCTAGGGATGGAAATCGATGCATTGCCTCGCCCGTTTTGCGCGACGAGGAATGATCCTGAAACGCCAGCAATGTTGGTGCCCACAGTGCCGCCGTCGTTGGTGTCCGCATTGCCATTCCGAAAGAGGCCGACGCCATCGGCTTGGAAAACGCCGGCGTACGTGGCCCGTTTACCGCTGGAGTCAATGCCAGCCAACTGGAAGGCGTAATTCCCGCTGAAATCCGCAGCGATAAAATTGGGCGTGGTGGGCTGTTTTCGCAGGATCCCCGTACCGCGCGTCCCGTTCGACGATGTATCAGCCTCAACGAATTGCGCATTGCCATCGCCGTCGAGTGCCAATATGTAGACGTATTGGATTGCGTTCAATGTCACGGTAAGAGTGCCGCGTCCATCAGGCCCGAGCGTGTAGGTCCCCGTAAGCGCATTGCCCTGTGTTGGTCCTGGACCATTGTTGTAGGTAGAGCTGAGGGGATTGTTGTTGTTGCTGTCCACAGTGCCTTCGACGTCGCCAGCGCCGTCCGCGACCAGGCCACCACCAAGAACCACTGGACCGCTCGGATTATATCCGCTGAAGATAAAAACATAATCGCCGTTGAGCAACGCATTATTGTTTACCGCCGCGATCACCGCGAGGGTCAAAGTAGCCGACGCGGACTTGGGAGGACTCTCGGAATCAATCACTTGGACAGTGAACGTGTTGGTGGACACAGCTGTTGCAATTCCCGAAATGGTCCCGGTTGCGGAGGCAAGCGACATTCCTGAAGGCAATATTCCGTTCGTCACCGTCCAGGTAAACGGGCCGACTCCGCCGGTCTCGAGAATCGTCTGGCTGTAAAGGCTCGCGCTGTCCGCTTCAGGCAGAGAAGTAGTGACAATCGAAAGTGGATTCGGCGGCCCAACCGTGAGGCTTAACGATTGTGTCGCGGTTTGAGGATGATTTGGAGGTGGAGGCAGGAGTGAAGAGTCCGTGACTTCCACGGTAAACGGAAAAGTGCCCTGGGTGGTCGGCGTGCCGGAGATCTGGCCGGTCGTTGTGGTCAAAGTCAGGCCCGGCGGCAACGCACCTGATGAGATGGCCCACGTTAGGGGAGGGACTCCTCCGGAAGCCGCGAGTGCCGCACTGTAAGGAGTACCTTGGGCTGCGTTCGCGAGTGAACTTGTCGCCACAGACAGAGCCGGCGCGGGCGCGACAACGAGTGTATAAGCCTGTGTCGCGCTGAGTGGTGGGCTGCCCTGGTCGGTGACTGTCAGACTGAACTTATACGTTCCCCCATCCGAGGTCGTGCGGCCGGTGACAAAACCGTTTGTATTGAGATTCAAACCGGGAGGCAGACTGCCTGACGAGACGCTGAATACCAGCGGGGCCACTCCTCCGTTTGCAATGACCTGTTCGCTGTAGTCGGCGCCGTTTAATACACCTGGCAACGTGGTTGTGGAGATTACCGGGGCCGGACTGACAACAATGTTTAGCGTCGCATAAGAGCTGTTCTCGGCGTTGGAAGTGGCCGTGAGCGTGACGGTGAGAAGCTGGATGCTGCTGACCGTTTTGGGAGCCAAGTACGTAGCAGCGAAGGGCGTACTATTCACAAAAGTGCCGCACGCAGGGCCTTTGCAGTGCTGGCCCGTCAAAGTCCATGTGACGCCAGAGTTTGAAGTATCATTGGGCACGAAGGCGGTGAATGAAACCGACTGATTCTGGTCAACAGCTTGATTTACACTGGGGGTAAGCTCGACAGAGAGTCCGGTCACACCTCCGCAACCGGAGAGAAGAATGGCCAAAAGCAGGGCCAAACCAAATGCGGAAAACGCCAGGCGCCGCAGCTTCAGTTCCAGCGGATTGTGGCAACACTCCATCGGGTCAGCAGTCCTGCTCCTCATCGGAAATTAGAATCCACCGGGTAGCATCATTTCCGGTGTGGGACAGACTCGGAAGCTTCTGGCTACAAAGCAAACAAGTTGAATAACAAAACGGCCCCGCAGTGTCAACGCGCATGTTGACCTTTGAATCTGGCATGGAATCGCTTTTGCGTGCAGACCGGCGTCCGCGGGCACCACGGACTCTTCGCCACAGGGTTGTGGATGCATCTGCCAGGGCTGATGTTGCCCGCGCGATACCAATGAAACAGGCGCTAGACTCTGATGGCAGTCAATTCGAATAATGCCCGGAGAAAGCAACGTTCTAGTCCGCGGCGATCGGGCCTTCGCCCTCCCAGCGCGCCACAACCACTGTTGCCAGGCAGTTGCCCACGACGTTGACCACGGTACGGACCATATCCATCAACGCATCGACGCCAAACAGAAGGTAAAACGGCTCCATCGGCAGGTGCATCGACACTGCCGCGGCGAGAACGATAACCAGACCGGCTCTGGCGACGCCGGCAGTGCCTTTGCTGCTCAGAAGCAGCGTCATGAGCAGCACGAACTGTTGTACGAACCCAAGATGTATGCCCGCCGCCTGAGCCATGAAAATCACGGCTAACGACTCATAAAGGCTCGAGCCTGCGAGGTTGAAGCTGTAGCCCGTGGGCATCACAAACGCGACGATTCCGCGAGGCACGCCAATTTTCTCCATTTGCTCCATGGCGCTGGGAAGGGCGGCTTCGGAACTGCTTGTGCCAAACGCAATTGTGGTTGGCTCGGCAATCGCGCGGAGAAATTTGCCGAGTGGGATGCGCACCATCAACGCAATCGGCAAGAGCACAAGGAGGGCAAAGGCGATGAGCGCAACATACAGAGTCGCCAAAAGTTTAATCAACGGAAGCATCACGCCCAGCCCCAAATGGCCCGTCGTATAAGCGATCGCGCCAAACACGCCGAGCGGCGCTGTGTACATCACAAGGTTCGTGAACTTGAACATCACCTCGGAGAGGCTTTCCGCAAACGCAACCATCGGGCGGCGCTTGGGCTCCTTCACCAAAGCGAGCCCCATGGCAAACAAAATACTGAAAACAACAACTTGCAGCACTTGGCCGTCGGCCACGGATTTGGCGATGTTTTCAGGGAAAATATTCAAGATCAACTGGCTGGTTGACTGAGTTGCTGCGGGCAACGCTTGTTGGTTTGCCTCGCGCGGCAAATGGACTCCCACGCCCGCGTGGCTCACGTTGATTGCGATAAGACCAATGATTAACGCAATCGTCGAGACAATTTCAAAGTAGATGAGCGCCTTGACGGCCATGCGGCCAACTTTTCTCAGTTCCGAGTGGCCGGCAATACCAACGACCAAAGTACCAAACAGCAGCGGCGCAATGATGACCTTGATGAGCCTCAGAAAAATTGAGCCGAGGATCTGACATTTCACGGCAGTGGCAGGCGCGTCATAGCCAATCTCAACGCCAGCCAAGAGGCCGGTGAAAATCCACAAAGTGAGTGAGCGGCGAAATGTCGCGTAGATGGCGAGCAGTAAGATCGCCAGCCAGCGAATTGTTGCAAGAGATACAGCAGGCATGTGGATGATGCCCGAGTGGCTTACAAGTGAGAGAGCCACAGCCGCGGTGCACACCACCAAAAATGCCAGAAGCAATCGATTTTTCATCTTTGAGCCACGCATGAAGTCACTGGCGGCGAACGTTAAGCTTCTCTGGCACACAAGTCAACGTCCGAGGCCACAATATTTGCTCGGAGAAGCTAGGCAACCTTATTTCAACAAATTGATTCTCTGCGATGTAATACCTGGAACACTCGTTTTGAATGCATTTTCATTTTGATGATGCTCTTGGCGTCGGGCTGTGAATTTAGTATAAAGGGCGGCTCGATTCGAGTGGCACGGCGCGCGGAACCGATGTGTGCGGTCGATGTAGACGGCTGGAGGGAACGGATTGATCGAAGTTCAGGACTTGACGAAGTCATACGGCGAAAAAACCGCAGTCGATCACATTTCTTTTTCAGTAAAAAAGGGTGAAATTCTTGGATTTCTTGGCCCGAACGGCGCGGGCAAGACGACCACTATGCGCGTACTGACCGGGTACTTGCCGGCGACCGAGGGTACCGCAAGAATCGCCGGCTTCGACGTATTCGATGACTCGATGGAAGTGCGGCGCAGGATCGGCTATTTGCCGGAAAATCCGCCGCTGTACCTCGACATGACCGTCGCTGGGTATCTGGATTTTGTGGCGCGCATCAAAAACGTGCCGATGGAAAAGAGAACCCAACGAGTTGAAGCAGCGATGGAGATGACCAAGCTCGCCGACAAGCGCGATGAGCTGATCAAGAGGCTATCGCGCGGGTACAGGCAGCGCGTGGGTCTTGCGCAAGCGATCGTCCATGATCCGGACGTCATCATCCTCGACGAGCCGACCGTCGGGCTCGATCCAAAGCAAATCATCGAAGTGCGCCACCTGATCAAAGGGCTTGCAGGCAGTCACACGATTATTTTGTCCACGCACATTCTGCCGGAAGTGAGCATGACCTGCGACCGCGTCATTATCATTAACAACGGAAAGATTGTCGCCGAGGATACTCCGGAAAATTTGACTTTGCAGCTCAAGGGCGGCGAACGAATCCGCGTGGAGGCGCAGGCACCCGAACCGGCGCTGCGCGAAGCGCTCCAGAAAATTCCAGGTGCGCAGAGAGTGCAGATCGATTCGATCGGCTCAAGCGGGCGAATGGTCGCGGTCGTGGAAGCGCGGCAAGGCCATGATCTACGCAGCCAGATTGCGGCGAAGATCGTCGGGCAGGGCTGGCCCCTCTATGAGCTTCGCGGCGAAAACCTGAGTCTGGAAGAGATTTTCTTGCAGCTTACGACCGAAGACCCGGTGCACAAGCCTGCGGGCAAAGAGGAGCGAAGCTGAGTATGCGCGGCCTTTACGCCATTTATCGCAAAGAAATGAGTCATTACTTCGTTTCGCCCGTCGCATATATCGTCATCTGCATTTTCCTAGTGTTGAGCGGTGTGTTTTTCAATTACATCATAAGCCAGGTCATCCGGTATGCCTTCGACGCAGGAATGGAAAGCATGCAGGCGGGCGGCGGCGGGTTCAACATCGATGTGCCGAGCATGGTCCTGCGAGGATTCCTCAGTGTCCTTGGGACAATTGTTTTGTTCTTGACTCCGTTCCTAGCCATGGGCGTTTATTCCGAGGAGCGAAGACGCGGCACGATGGAACTGTTGATGACCTCGCCCATTACAGATGCCGGAATCGTGCTGGGGAAGTTTCTAGCTTCTCTCAGTTTGTTTGCCATTATGCTCCTGCCGACGGTGTTCTACGTGATTTACATGTTCGCGCACAGCGATCCCGCACCACCTTGGCGGATGATTGCCGGAGGATACCTCGGTGTTTTGCTGCTGGGCGGAATGCTCCTGGCATTAGGCTCTTTTCTTTCATCGTTAACCGAAAACCAAATCATTTCCGGCGTGTTGATTTTTGGCCTTTCGTTGCTGCTATGGCTGCTTGACATTTTTACCCAGAGCGGAACCAGCGCGCTCGCGCAGTCCCTGCAATATGCAGCGGTGCTGCACCACTATGGCCCGTTTGTCCAAGGCATCATCGATACCACCGGTCTGGTTTTCTTCGGCTCCTGGATTTTCTTGGGAATTTTCTTGACGATGCGCTCAGTGGACTCCATGCGCTGGAGGCGTGCGTGAAATCTTTGATAAACGAGGAGAAAGTACAAGGAAGATGAAATTCGAGCGCAAGGAAATCGTCCAGCTCGCCGGTGCAGTTGGTTTGGCGCTTCTTGTGGTGGGCTATGTTCGCTACTCGGTTGCAGAGCAGCTCCAACTCGCGACCAAGATTGTGCTGATTGCAGGCGGCGTGCTAATCCTCGTTTGGCTCGTTCTCGGATTCGGCAGTCTGATCAGATTTTTCTCGAAGCGCTCCTCAAAGCTGGGAACAAACACGACCGTCCTGGTCATTGCCGTGCTTGCCATCCTTGTGTTTCTCAATTATCTGGGTTATCGCCATCATAAGAGTTTCGACTTAACCAGCGAAAAGCTCTACACACTCTCTGACCAGACCAAGAAAATCATCTGTCCAATTCGCGCTGACGTGCAGGTGTTCATGTTTGCAAAGTTAGCCGACCCCGGGATGCAGCAAGAAGTGCAGGCCATGAAGGATCAAATGGCCGAGTACCAAAACGAGAACCATCGCATTCGCTTTGAGGTCATCGACCCCGAAGAGCACCCAGATCTTGCCAAACAATACGACATCACTCAGCCGGGCCAAGTCATTGTAGTGAACGGAACGCATGTCGAGCGCTTGGAAAACACAACCGAGCAAGACATTACGTCGGCGATATTGAAAGCGACTTCTACGACGGTGAAAACCGTGTGTTTCATCGAAGGTCACGGAGAGAAATCGATCACCGCCGAAGATGGAAAAGGCTTTAGCGCGGTTGCGGCGGAACTTCAGAAAGAGAATTATCAAGTGAAGTCCGTGAATTTGGTCGCCACGGGCAACGTCCCGCCGGATTGTAACGTGCTTGTTGATGCCGGTCCGACGAAGGCGTTCTTTCCTCAAGAAGCTCAGATGGTCGAGAAATACTTGGACGGCGGCGGGAAAGCCATGTTCCTTCTCGATCCGGGAACCGATCCGCAGCTGGGTGCGGTGATGCAGCCGTGGAACATCAATGTCGGTGACGATTACGTGATTGACGTCAGCGGGGTGGGGCGCTTGCTCGGAGCAGGTCCGGCGATTCCGCTTGTGATCGATTATGGCGATAACCCAATCGTCCAGAACTTCAAAGGTTCAATGACTTTTTTCCCGTTGGCGCGCACGGTAGCGATCACGGTCCCCTCAAAAACCACGCCTCAAGCGACCGAACTGCTCAAGACTTCCGCTGCCAGCTTCACCGTGGCGAGTCTTGGCAATGGCACCGTGAAATACAATCCAAAGACAGATCAGCGCGGTCCGCTTTCGCTGGGTGTTGCTGCGGACAATAAATCCGGAAAAGCTGACCCACGGCTTGTTGTGATCGGCAATTCTGAGTTCGCATCGAATCAGTGGGAGGGCCAGCAGCGGAACGGAGACTTGTTTTTCAACAGCGTAAACTGGCTAACGGAAGAGGAGAACCTGATTTCGATCAGGCCAAAGGAAGCAGCAAATCGCCGGGTGACTCTGACCGAAGCGCAGCAGCGAGGTCTGGAGTGGTTTAGCGTAGTTTTCGTGCCACTTCTTGTAATCATTATCGGAATTGTTATCTGGGCGAAGCGTCGCTAGTAGGGCCATGAAGAAAAGTACATTGATTGTGGTCATCGTCGCGGTCGCGCTAGGCGCCTTCGTTTATTTCTACGACAGTAAGCACAATCCAAAAACAACTTCAGAAGCAGTTTTGAAGGCGGCGTTTTCAATAAAGCCGGAAGAAATTTCGAGTCTGACCATTCACCGTCAAAGCGATACGATGGCTTTCACGAAAAAAGGTGCGGAGTGGGGCCTTACCCAACCAGTCGAAACGCGTGCCGATCAGACGGAAATTGGGGGCATCATAAACGATTTGAGCGATCTGAAAATTCAACGTTCGTTTGCTCCGACCGATGCTCTCTCAAAATACGGCCTCGCGAATCCCGCGGTCGAGATTAAGTTTCAAGGCAAGAATGGCTCGTCACATAGCGTCCAGTTGGGCGACAAGGATTTTTCGAACACCGCCGTCTACGCGCTCATCGATGGCTCGAAACAAATCGATCTGCTGCCGACCTCGCTTTTGGATGAGACTGACAAGCCCGTGGCTCAATTGCGCGACCGTTCGATGATTGACCTGAATGGCTCCCAGGTGACCGCGATGACTCTTAAAGACGCAAACGGCAATATCACCGTCGCAAAAGCACAAACAGGATGGGAAATAACCAGTCCGCGCAAGGCGCTTGCCGATTCCAGCGCCGTCGACGCGCTGGTCAGCGCGCTTTCCAGTAGCAAGTTCACAGATGTTGTCAGTGAAACGCCTGCGGGCGCGGCTAAATATGGATTGGAACACCCGGCAATAACGCTCGACGTCACGGCGCAGGGAGGCAAGCAATTCCAGTTGGCTTTGGGCAAGAAGGGCGATGACCACTATGGCCGCGATTTAGCGCGGCCTATGATTTTCAGCGTGGATGGGGCGGTTTACAATTCCTTTGACAAGAAATTCTTTGACCTGCGGGACAAGAGTATTCTCCAGTTTGACCCCACGACGATTACCACTGTCACCATTCAGAACGCGAATGGGACGATCGAATGTTCGCAAGGGAAGGAAG
>JBAQYT010000023.1:0-19131 GCA_049787175.1 Candidatus Acidiferrales bacterium
GTTCATCAACATGCGAAGCGCTGCTTCCTGCTGCCAGCTCTTGCAGGAGATTTGCGCGCCGCGCGGCGCGCGCTGCGGCTGATAGCCGGCGTGGTTTTCTACGGCGAGTTTCGACATGGAGTCTCCCCTAAGGAAAAGCCATCTTAGCGCGGAGCGGGAAGGCTGGCCAGTGGCGAGTGGAATTTTTCGCGGCGCTCGAGTACGGCTCATGCCGGACGTATAGATGTGCGTGAAGTTGCGCGGCGACGCGGTGCTGCGCTAGAGTGCAAACCGACGATGGATTATTCGGCGCGGTATCCAAGCCTGACAAAGTGTTTTCTGGAAGCGATTGATCGCCATCCAAATCCGCGCGCGCAGATGTACCGCACCGCGGAGGGATGGAAAGCATATTCGTCCGCGGAGATGCTGAGGCGCGTCGCGGGTTTGGCGAAGACGTTTGCGGAGCTTGGCGTGCGCGCCGGAGATCGCGTGGGAATTTTTGCGCCGAATTCGCCGGAGTGGCACGTGGCGGACTTCGCCGTGCTTGGCTTGGGTGCAGTGGACGTACCGATCTATTACAACGAATCGCCTGACCGGCTTACATATATATGGAATGACGCGGGGGTGAAGGTCGCGCTGGTGTCCGGTGCAGATCAGGCACGGAAGCTGGCCTCATGTCGCGCGCGGCTTCCCATGCTTGAAAGAGTGATTGCTGTGAATGTGCCGGAGGAGCTGCGGAGCGAGTTTCTGGATTATGCCTCGTTGATTGCGGACGCGGGCGATGCAGAAGTGGCGGAGTACCGAAAGTGCGCCGCGGAAGTGACGTCGGCGCAGCTTGCGACGCTAATTTACACCTCGGGAACGACGGGAGAGCCAAAAGGCGTCATGCTCTCCCACGCGAATCTAACCTCGAATTGCATCGATGCGGTGGCCGCGATCGAATATCTGCGAGACGATGTTGAGCTTTCCTTTCTGCCGCTCTCGCATGTCTACGAGCGCATTTTTGACCTTGCTGCTTTGTTTCATGGCGCGGGCATCGCGTATTTGGGCAAGATCGAGGACGTGCCGAAGGCCCTTCTTGAAGTGCACCCAACGATCGCGGCAGCGGTACCGCGGCTTTTTGAGAAAACGTACGCAAGTATTCTCGAAAAAGGCCGGCAAGAACGCGGCGTGAAACGGAAGATTTTCGACTGGGCGCTGCGCGTTGCGGTGGATGCCGTGCCGTGGAAAGCCTATCAGCAGGCGCCTTCGGCAGTTCTGAGGTGGAAGTGGAGCATTGCGAATCGGATTGTCTATTCGAAAATTCGCGAAGGGCTCGGCGGGCGCTTGCGTATCTTTTATTCAGGAGGCGCGCCGCTCGCGAAGGAACTTGCGGAGTTTTTCTGGGCCGTGGGCGTGCCGGTCTACCAGGGGTACGGTCTTACGGAATCGTCGCCGGTGATTTCCACGAACACGCCGAAAGCGAACAAAGTGGGCACTGTCGGCCGGCCGATCCCGCATTGCGGAGTGAAAATCGCCGAGGATGGCGAAATTCTGGCGCAGGGGCCGAACGTGATGCAAGGCTACTACAACAAGCCGGAAGCGACGCGGGAAGCAGTGACTCCGGATGGCTGGCTGCGCACCGGCGACATCGGACATTTGGACGCGGATGGATATTTGGTGATTACCGACCGGAAAAAAGAATTGCTGAAAACAGCGGCGGGAAAATTCGTGGCGCCGGCGCCGATCGAGATCAAGCTGCGGACGAGTCCGTTCATCGCAAACGCCATGGTGGTGGGCGATAAGAGGAAATTTGTGTCCGCGCTTATTGTGCCCAATCGGACGGCGATCGAGGCGAAGGCGCGCGCGGAAGGCATAGCGTTGGACGGAAAGGCGATTTACAGCAACCCATGGGTGCGTGAATTGATTGGCGGCGAAATGGAAAGGTTGACGGCTGATCTTGCGCAGTATGAGCGACCGAAACGTTTCGCGTTGATCGACAAAGATTTTACCGTGGAGGGCGGCGAGCTGACACATGCTCTGAAACTGAAGCGGCGCATTGTCTTGCAGGAATACAGCGACGCGATTGCTCAATTGTATGCGGACGTCGAAGAGCCAAAGCCACAAAGGAGCAGATGAGGGGCGGCCAAGCGCATTTGTGCGCGGGCTGTTAGAATAGAAGCAGGAGATCCAGGTTCATGGAAGATTCGCTGGTAATTGCGGGACGGGCGTTTCGCTCGCGTTTGATTGTGGGGACAGGGAAGTACCGCTTGTTGCCGGAGATGGCGCGTGCGCATGCGGCGTCGGGCGCGGAGATGGTTACGGTTGCCGTGCGGCGCGTAAATCTATCGGATCGCACCAAGGAATCGCTGCTCGATTACATTGACCGCGAAAAGATCTTCATTCTGCCCAACACGGCGGGATGCTATTCGGCGGATGAGGCGATGCGCACGGCGCGGTTGGGCCGCGAGGCAGGCCTTTCGAATTGGGTGAAACTCGAAGTGATTGGAGACGAGCGGACGCTTTTTCCCGAAACGGAAGAACTGGTGCGCGCGACGAGGGAATTGGTAAAAGAGGGCTTCGTGGTATTGCCATACACGAATGACGATTTGATTGTGGCGCGCAAGTTGGTGGATGCGGGCGCGGCGGCGGTGATGCCTCTGGGCGCGCCGATTGGGTCGGGAATGGGCATTCAGAATCTGGCGAATTTACGGATTTTGCGCGAGCGCATCACGGAAGTTCCGATGATCGTCGATGCGGGAGTGGGCACGGCATCCGATGCGGCGATTGCGATGGAGCTGGGCGCGGATGGCGTGTTGATGAACACGGCGATTGCCGCCGCGCAGGACGCGGTGCTGATGGCCGAAGCGATGCGCGCAGCCGTCGACGCGGGGCGGAAGGCATTTCTCGCGGGACGCATCGAGAAAAAATTGTACGCCACGGCTTCAAGCCCGCTAACGGGCATCATCCGATGACGTCCAAATCGGCTTAGCCCTTGGTTGGATTAAAATAGCAGTCAGCGGGGAAAGAAGCTGAACCAAATGGAGTCAACCAGCGCGTGGATAATGGCGCCGGGAACGAGGGAGCCGGTTTTCATCCAAGCGCGGCCATAGAATAATCCGGCGATGGTGGCGAGGCACACGTACCTCCAGTTCGGTACGGGCGCATGAAGAATGTGCGCGAAGCCGAAAATCACAGAAGCGATGATCCATCCTGCGTAGCGATTCTTCAGCGAGCACGAAAGCAAGTTCTGCAGTAATCCGCGGAACAGAAATTCCTCGGGCCATGCTGTGAAGACCAGGATCTCCAACCCCGCTAGCGGCGTTCCCTTCAAGCTATGGATCGTCGGGCCGAAGCGAATGAAGTGGGTTGCCTCGCCAAGAGGAATGATGATGACCGCGAGCAGAACAAAATTAAGTAGAATGGTCCAGCCGAAACCGCGACGCCATTCAGCGGCATAGCCGATGCCATCGAGGCGGCGAATGAAGAGAAATGCCGCGAGGGCAACGGTGAGCGCAAAGAGAATCGTGAGTGTGTGCGTGAGCGGCGGTGGATAAGGCCACAGGCGGTACATCCAGCGAAATTGCACCGGTAGCCAGATGATGAAGAGCGCGAGGAAATCTTCCCATGTGCCCGCGGGTTTTCCGCGCGCTCCTGCCGCGAGCAATGCGGGAATCGTCGCATAGAGAACGCCTGCCGAAACCCAGAGCCAGCCGGAAGGATAGAAATTTAACGCGTACACGAGGAATGCAATCAGTGGAATGAGCAGGGCGAGGAAAAATGCGCTGCCGCGGAAAAGCGTGCTAAGGCGTTCGCGTATGCGCGGACAGGCGATGAAGAGTTCGACGCCGAGGAGCGTGGCCGCGACGAGAATGGCGATGGCGAAGCGGCGTCCGCCGTAGTTGAGGCGAAGGCCGGCGAAGATTCCGAAGAGTACCAGAGCGATCCACAAAATGAGCGCTCCGGCAAAGGGGAATCGCTGAGAGTGCGATGGCGCGGCCATGCGGGACAGTTTAATGCAGAGGTGTGGTATGCCGAAGTGCTTGCTTTGTGGATCGCACTCGGCGATGCTTTTTGCTGGATGTCTTTCCCGGCCAAACAACGGATTGCGTACATCGATTGGATGCGGGGGCTGGCGTGCGTCCTGATGTTCCAGACGCACTGCTACGATTCGTGGCTTGGGCCGGCGGCGCAAAAGACGAGTTTTTTTCGCTGGTCGCAACTGGCGGGGACCCTTCCGGCGCCGCTCTTCCTTTTCCTTGCCGGTGTTTCCTTTGCGCTGGTGACGAATCGGTTGCGGCAAAAGGGCGTTTCGCGCAACGACGTGACTGCAGTGACAATTCAGCGCGGTGCGCAGATATTCGCGTTCGGGCTGCTGTTTCGCGTCCAGGAGTTCGTGCTGGGGTATCCGAACGCGCCGTGGACGGATCTGCTGCGCGTCGATATTTTGAACGTGATTGGCGCTTCGATGATGTGGATGGGAATTGCATGTTGGCTCGGGAAGAAACGCCTGGTGAACGGACTCGTCGCGGGCGGCGCGGCGGCGGGAATCGCCATGGTAACGCCGCTGCTGTGGACAAGCTGGCAGCCGCGATGGATGCCCTGGTTCCTCGAGTCGTACATCAATGGGTGCCACAATTTGGGCGCGCCGCAGCCGTGGCTGTTTCCACTGTTTCCGTGGGCGGCATTTGCGTTTGCCGGATTGGCGGTGGGATTTTTCCTGCTCAGTGATTGGGCGCGTGCACGTGAAGCAAAGACGATGCTGATCCTGGGCGGCGCAGGAGCGATGTGCGTCGCGCTAGGTTGGCGGTTCGATTCGCTGCCTGTGAAGATGTATGCGGGTTACGATTTTTGGCACACCAGCCCGAATTTTTTCCTGATGCGCATAGGCGTAGTGATGATGATTGTGCTGGGCAGTTACGCGTGGTGCCGCTCGGGCGCGGGACAATGGAGTTTCAGTCCGCTGATCCAAATGGGGCAGGCGTCCCTGCTGGTTTATTGGGTACACATCGAGTTTGTGTATGGAAGACTTTCGATTCTGACAAAGAGCGCTCAGAGCATTGCCGGCGCGTCGCTCGGATTGCTGATTATTCTCGCCGCTATGACGGCCCTAGCTGCAGTACGCGTGTACACCAAAGGGCGGGGAAGCGAAATGATCGCGAAGTTCAGGAGAAAGCTGCGGCCTGGAGCGGCTACGGGCGAGATGATGGAGCGGATTTCGCGTCGGGTTTCGCGGGCAGACTGAAAATCAGTTCGCCGGGACGAGCAAGGCCCATGCGATCGCGGGCAATCTTTTCGATGGCGGAAGGATCGGTTTTCAGGTTTTGAATGCGCTGCTGTAAATCGCGATTTTGCTGATCGAGCTTGTCAATCTGCGCTTGGATGGTGTGCATTTGTGTTTTTGAACGATGCATGGCCATCAGGCCGTGCGTGCCAAATACGTCCTGGAGTAAAAGCAAGCAAAACACGAGAGCAAAGAAATAGCGGGCGTGAATCTGAAAGAAAGAGGAATAAGGTTCAGCGCTCGATACTTCTTCGTCTATCCCGTGATCCACTTGCGAGCCTCCTCGGCCATATGATTCGACTTCGCGGGTGACTCCGCTTCCGCATAAACGCGCACAAGAGGTTCCGTGCCCGATGGACGCATCAGCACCCAGGAATCGTCATCGAAAACGAATTTTAGCCCATCCGTGCGATCCGCGCGGGCTATTTTGCGGCCCGCGAATTCCTTAAAGATACTATTGAAACGCTGCGGCAAGCGGGAGATCGTCTCAGGCGGAAAGTGTAAATTGACGCGAACCGGCCAGTAAGCGCGGCCCACGCGGCGGAAAAGGTCGCGAAGCTGGTCGGAAATAGATTTGCGGCGCGCGGCGATCATTTCCGCAACCAGAAGGCAGGCAACGATCCCATCCTTTTCGGGAATGTGCCCGCGAATGGTCATTCCTGCGCTTTCTTCGCCTCCCAGCGTGATCTTGTCGTCTTCGAGGAATGGCCCGATGTACTTGAATCCAACAGGGGTTTCGAAGACCGGAACGCCGTGATGGCGCGCGATGGCATCAATGAGGTGGCTGGTGGCGACGCTGCGCGCGGCGCCAAGTTTCCAGCGGCGCGTCTCGATGAGGTAGTCGAACACCAGAGCAAGGATATGATTGGGCGAAATGTATGTGCCATCTCGGTCAAGGATGCCGAAGCGGTCGGCGTCGCCATCTGTGGAAAGGCCGGCGACGGCCTTCGTCTCGCGAAGGGTTTTTGCGAGCGGCTTGAGATTGTCCTCGGAGGGATCAGGGCCGGTACCGTCAAACAGGACGTCGCGGCCGGTGCGAATGGAATGGACTTTGATCCCATGCTGCTCGAGTACTCGGTCGAGCCAGCCCGAGCCGCAACCATGAAGAGCGTCGTAAGCGAAGGATGACTTCGAAGCGGAAATAACGTCGAAACGAACAAGCTCGGCGACGCGCTGGAAGTAGGATTCGCGCAAATCGACCAGTTCAAATTCCTGGCCTTCACGTTGCTCAGTGCCCGCTCCGATATGGTTCGAGAGTCGCTGGGCTCTGCCTTCGATATCGTGAGTAACCTCGGGCAGTGCCGGGGCGCCGTCCGGACCCGAAAACTTTAGTCCATTGTAAGCTGCTGGGTTGTGGCTGGCGGTGATGTTGATGGCGCCTTGGAGCTTGCGGCGGAGAATTTCAAAGGCGATGGCAGGAGTAGGAGTGGCACGGGCGCAGAAAAGCACGCGGCAGCCTTCCTCTCGCAAGACTGTGGCGGCGGCGCGAGCAAATTCCTCGGAAAAAAAGCGGGTATCGTAGCCGACGAGGAGGGTCGGATTTTTATGGTGGCCGCGCACATGGCCGGCAATGGCGGCGGCGGCGATGCGAACGCGTTCAAACGTGAAGTCTTCCGCAATAATTCCGCGCCAGCCGGATGTTCCGAAATGGATCGCGTCAGTTGCCATCAGTTTGTATTGTATATTGATTGCCGAATTCCAGGTAATCGGGGAAAAGCATTAGGCATCTCGGGCAAAAACCAGATCGGATTGGATAACGTATGGAAAGCGTAGTGGTGTTCGTGACGTGCCCGTCCGAAAAGGAGGCAGATCGGCTCGGGAAGGTTGTGGTTTGCAAGAGGCTTGCCGCCTGCGTGAACGTCGTGGCGAGCCCCATAAAGTCAATCTACCGGTGGAAAGGCAAAATAGAAACCACTGTTGAAGTGTTAATGCTGATCAAGACGACGCGCGGGAAGTTTCGTGCTCTCGAAACGGAAATTCGACGGCTGCACAGCTATGACACGCCAGAGATTGTCGCCTTGCCGATTGCCGCAGGATCCAAAGTCTACCTGGAGTGGCTGCGCCAGTCCGTGAAAATGTAACTACACCGTAGAGAGAGCGTGGTCCAGGTCAGCGATGATATCTTCCACGTCTTCGATGCCGATGGAGAGGCGGATGAGACCGTCGGTGATGCCGATGCTCAGGCGAACATCGCGCGGAATCGATGCGTGAGTCATCAGCGCTGGCAGCGAAATCAATGTCTCAACGCCGCCCAAGCTCTCGGCCAGAGAGCAGATTTTGACGTGGTTAAGCACTGCGCGAGCTGCCTCCAAAGAGCCGACGTCGAAGGAAAGCATTCCACCGAAGCCGCGTTGTTGTTTTCTTGCCACGGCATGTTGGGGATGCGAAGGCAAGCCGGGGTAGATAACCTTTCTTACCTTCGGATGGGCCTCGAGAAACTTGGCTACGGCCATTCCGTTTGCATTGTGGCGCTCCATGCGCACAGCTAAAGTCTTGATTCCGCGGGAGACTAAGAAGCAGTCCATGGGCGCGAGGCCGGCGCCGGCGGAACGTTGGAGAAAGAAAATCTTTTCCGCGTCTTCTTTGCGGGCCAAGATTACCGCGCCACCAAGGCAGTCGCTGTGGCCGTTGAGGTACTTAGTCATGGAGTGGACAACGATGTGGGCGCCGAGAGATAGGGGCTGCTGGAGATAGGGACTAAGGAAGGTGTTATCCACTACCATTGTAAGATTTTTTTCGCGGGCGACTTCGGCGATGGCGGACAGGTCGCTGACGATCATCGTAGGATTGGTTGGGGTTTCAACGTAAATCATTTTCGTGGCTGGACGAATGGCCTGACGAATTTTTTCCACACAGGAAGTATCGATGAAGCTAAATTCCATTCCGAACTGGACCAAAAATTGCGTTGAAATGCGGTAGACCCCTCCGTAGACGGATTGCGAGAGGATGGCGTGGTCTCCAGGGCGGAGCAATCGAAAGACTGAATCAATACCTGCCATGCCAGAGGTGAAAACGTATGCAGCGACGCCTCCTTCGAGTTTGGCGACGGTGCGCTCAAGCGCTTTGCGATTGGGATGGGCGGTACGCGCGTAGTCAAAGCCCTTATTATTGCCCAGAGCTTCCTGCACGTAAGTCGATGTTTGGTAGATCGGAGCAACTACCGAGCCCGTAGCAGGGTCTGGCTCCTGGCCTACATGAATGGCATCGGTACAAAATCCCATCGAGAATCCTCCTCGGCCATTCTTAGGGCTTCCGCGCGCGGCCCCAAGAGTTACACGCGACAGCGTGCGGTGGTCGCGATTTCCGTTGCGAAAGCCCAGCCGCAGGTATAAAAGCAAAAAGACCTGCTGGAATGGGTAAGCCCCACAGAATTACGGGTTGAACTTAGCGCAGCAAGGCGCGACAGTCAATCAGCGAAGAGGGTGCTCCGACGAACCGTTTCATGTGAGAAAATAGGTAGGGCAGGGGAACGGGGTGGAAGGCTGCATGAGAGAAATTTCGAAAGCGCCGGTATCTGGATTGCGTGGCACGGCTTCTCTAATCGCTTTACTTCTTCTGGCGTCGCTGGCTTTTGGGCAGAGCACGACCAAGGACGATGCGAAAACGCAAAATTCGAAAGATGCAGTGACCACGCTGCTGATCGCGGTGACGGGCGGAACGAAAAACGCCCCGGTTGACAATGCAAGCGTTTACCTTCGTTGGGATGAACCACGAACCTGGCGCCACGCGAAGCAAATGGAATTCGATTTGAAGACAAACATGGAAGGAATTGCCAAGGTGAAGGACGTGCCGCGCAAGCGCGTCATGATCCAAGTGATAAAGGACGGTTGGAAGCCGTTTGGGCAGTACTATGATTTGGATAAAGACCAGCAAAGGATTGAGATTAAACTGGAGGCGCCGCCGCACTGGTACTAAAATTGCACCCACGCGCTGCAAGAATTTTCCGCTTAGAATTTTCCAGCAACAAAGCACCGGCAATCAGTCAGGTGATTACCTGGCGAAAAATACAGGATTGCCCTGGCGTTGTGCAAAGAGCATAGCTTCTTGAATCGCCCGCGCTTAAGAATCCGAAAGCAAGATTTTCCACAAGGTTTTCAACACAACTGTTGAAAACTTCTATTGAGGCAAACATTGTTTATGATTGCTGCCCAGGAATGACGGCTTCAAAAATGGGAAATCAGGATCAAATGAGCCCAGTTTGGGACGTGATATCATGCGGCCAAGCGCCAACTGCTCATGAGTTTGCATGAAACGACTGATCGTTAACGCCGATGATTTTGGTTACACGCGGGGAGTGAATTCGGGGGTGATTCGCGGCTTTTGCGACGGAATCATCACCAGCACGACAATTATGGCAAATGGTCTTGCATTTGGAGATGCCGTCGAGCACGCGAAGAAAAATCCAAAGCTCGGAGTTGGATGCCATCTGGTATTGGTGGGGGGAGCGTGCGTCGAGGCGGCGAGCGCGATCCCGTCGCTGGCTGACGACGAAGGGAGGCTGCCGTCGAACTGGGCCATCCTGACAGGCAAGCTATTGGCCGGAGCAGTGCGCGGAGAGGATATTGCCCGCGAGCTCCGCGCACAGATAGGTAAAGTGATGAGAGCGGGGATCGATCCGACTCATCTCGATTCGCACAAGCACACACACTCGCACCCGCGAGTAATGGAACAGGTAGTACGGGTCGCCGATGAGTTCGGAATCCGTCGCATCAGGAAACCGTTCGAGGATGCGGATGTGTTACTCAGGTCTGCGTTTAGAGGCGGCTGGGGTTCCTTGAGGCAGAGCGTTACGGCTCTAGTGGCTCGGACCGCGGCGCCGCAATTCGAGAAATTGGCGCGAGCGCATGGCATTTGCTCGCCGAAGCGCCTGTGGGGGGTGGCCGCGACAGGACGTCTCAATCGCGGAGTTATTCTGTCCATGATAGGCTCGATGCAGGATGGCGTGAACGAACTTATGTGCCACCCCGGAGAATATGACGACGCGCTGGAACATTCGGGGACGAGGCTGAAAAGGGAACGCGAGCGAGAACTGGAAGCATTGACGGATCCAGCGGTTCGTGCAGCGATAGACGAGCAAGGGATCAAGTTAATAGATTATCGAGGTTTGAATTGAGTTCTCTCCACGGAAACGATGCGGTGCAGCCGAAGTACTCGGTCGTCATTCCCGTGCTCGACGAGGCAAGTTCGCTCCGGGAGCTGCATCGCCAGCTTTCGGAGGTCATGACCGGACGTTATGAGCCCGTGGAATTTATCTTCGTGGATGACCACAGCACCGATGCCACCCCGGAGATACTAGCCGACTTGGCGGATTTGGATGCGCGCGTTGTTTTTCTGCGCCTAAAGCGAAATTACGGGCAAACGGTTGCGCTGGCGGCCGGGTTCGACCATGCGGTCGGGGAGATTGTGCTGTCGATGGATGGAGATCTGCAGCACGATCCCAACGACATTCCCAAGATGATTGATATCCTTGAGACGACGGACGCCGACATCGTCAGCGGGTGGCGTCAAAAACGAGTGGACAATTTCTTCTTCCGGCGCATCCCCTCGAAAGTTGCGAATTGGCTGATGGCCAAGCTTTCGGGCGTGAAAATACACGACTTCGGAACAACTTTCAAAGTCTACCGGCGGGAAACAATTAAAGATGTGCGCTTGTACGGGGAAATGCACCGCTTTATCCCTGCCTTGGCGTCGCTGAACGGAGCAAAAGTCGTTGAAGTTCCGATACGGAACATCCAACGGCCGCAAGGCAAGTCGCACTACGGGCTCTCGCGAGCTTTCCGTGTGTTCTTTGACTTGATCACGATCCGGTTCACGCTGCGGTATATGCTCAGGCCGCTGCACTTGTTCGGACCTGCGGGAGTGATCAGTTTCCTGGCCGGCGCGGTGATTCTGCTGGTGTTATTTGTGGAAAAGATTGTTGCGCACGTTCAACTTTTCGTTCAGCACGGCCCACTGCTGATTCTGGGGATGTTGCTGTGTCTGTTTGGCTTGCAATTCCTTGCGATGGGACTCGTTGGGGAATTGATGATGCGCAACTACTTCGAATCACACCAGAAACCGATTTACCGCCTCGAGAGACTCCCAAAGGTTTCCCGCCTGACCGAGACGCCGCGCTAAAGCCGGCAATTGCGCCGCGCAATCAAATCTGCTAACAATAAGAAATCCAGTCGAGGGCCATTGGAGCGATCAAGAAGCAAGAGACTGCTCAGTGGTGGTGTTTAGAAGCGTAATTGGGGGCAGCCATGCGTAAAGCATCCATCTTAGCAATCTTCGTTGTGGCGGGGCTGGCCTACGGAGCCAGTGAAACCTGGAAGACAAAGCCGTATCAGCAATGGGACCAGAATGATGTGAAAGAGATACTGACGGCTTCTCCGTGGGTGAAGCATACGATGGTAACGGCGACGTGGAAGAACGGCTCGTTGACCACGCAGACGACCACGCAGACGACCGCGCCGAACCAGCCAGGTCAGGGGAGCCCTACAGCCCAGCAGCGGCCCGGCATGGGCGGTCCCCCGGGAGCGGGAGGAACGCAGCCGGGTAGTCAGGACCAACCCTCCCCGATCCCCATGGGCTCAGAGACTTCTTTTTCTGCGCGATGGAGTTCGGCCCAGACTGTTCGAGAGGCGGTGGCGCGCGATGCAGTGTTGAATGGCCGCTTCTCGGAAGCCCAGGCCGAGCAGTACGTGGATCAGGAGCCCCCTGTATATCAGATATTGTTGTACGGACCAGACATGACTCCATTCGCGAATGAAACCAACGATACACTAAAGTCGAAAGCTTACATCGAAGTGAAGCCGTCCAAGGAGAAAGTCAGCCCATCAAGCGTAGAGATCGTGAAGGGCACGGACGGCAAGACGATCCAATCAGTAGTCTTTTCGTTTCCCAAGCAAGGCGCAAATGCCCAATCTTTGTTTTCCGCGGACGATAAACAGGCGCAATTCGACTGCAAATTGAAAGGCGTGCATCTCAATATGGCATTCGATTTACGCAAGATGATGGGGAAAAACGGGCCGGATCTGTAATCTGACTGTCTTTGGTCGCGCCAAAGAGGACGGCCTAGAGTTCGCGTAAGCGGTTCAAGAGGTAACAAGGGGACGCGGGATGCGCAAGGTGGTTATCCTATATGTATTTGTGCTGGCGGGACTGGCTTATGGAGCCAGCGATGCCTGGAAGACCAAGTCGTATCAGCAATGGGACGCGAGCGACATCAAGCAGGTGTTGTGGAGTTCGCCGTGGGTGAAGTACACCACTGTGCCAGTGGAATGGAAAAGGCCAGCCCAACCGCCGCCAAGTGCTGCCCAAGCACAAGGCGCCGTTTCGTCAAATGGCGCTTACGGAAATAAAGACAATGGCCAATCCGCTCCGTCGGCTAATTCGGAAGGGGCGAACGCGGCGATGCAAAGCCCGGACGCGGCGTATCTCGTGCGGTGGAATTCGGCGCTGACCATTCGGGAGGCGCTCGCACGCCAAGCCGTGTTGGACGGGAAATTGTCGGAAGCCCAAGCGCAGCAGTACGTGGATCAGGCGCAACCTGTATATCAAGTGCAAGTGTCCGGCCCGGACATGACTCCCTTCATGGAAGAAACCAGCGATACGCTGAAGTCGAAAACCTACATCGAAGTCAAACCATCCAAGAAGAGAATCAGTCCGTCGGCGGTGGAGATCACCAAGGCCGCGGACGGCACGGCGATCCAGTTGATATTGTTTTCCTTCCCTAAGCAGGGTGCGGACGGTCAACCTCTGTTTGGCGCGGATGAGAAGCAAGCCCAATTCGATTGCAAATTGAAAGGCCTGCATCTTGAGGCAGGATTCGATCTGCGCAAGATGGCAGGGCAAAAAGGGCCGGACCTGTAGGCAGCGCACTCAGTGCGAGAAATACTGTTTGCGAGGCGCTATACGAATCAGACACTTGGAAATCGCCAGCTTTGAGGCGCTCATGCAGTCAGGAGCGCCTCTTTTCTTGCGCGGGTGAATTTTGGGTATCCCTCTTCGGCTGAGGGAATAAGGGAACGGGTGCAATTCTCCGAGGACAAGTTCTTCCGAGCGCGGATCACGCGTCGCCGAAACATCGCGGACGATTTGTGGGCGATCCACGTCGACCCGGGCGCGGAATTCCGATTTGCGCCTGGTCAATACGCGACCCTCGGTTTGGAAGGCGGGAACAAATTGATCGAGCGTGCCTATTCGATTGTATCGGCGCCGCATGAGAGGGAATTGGAAATTTTCATCGAGCTGGTACCGCAAGGTGAGCTGACGCCGCTACTTTATCGCCTCGATGTGGGCGCGTCGCTTTCCATGCGCAAGGTTCCTAAAGGACGGTTCACACTAGATGTCAAAAGCGGACGCAAAAACCACCTGTTGCTCTGTACCGTGACCGGAATTGCGCCCTTTGTGAGTTACATTCGTTCGTTCGAGAAGGAGTGGCATGAGGGAAGATTTGACGGCGGCCACAAACTTTTTGTGATAAATGCGGCGAGCCGCTCGTGGGAATTTGGCTATCGGGAGGAGTTCGAAAGAGCCGCGGCGTCAATTCCTTGGCTGACTTACGTCGCAACGATCAGCCGTCCATGGGAGGATGCGGAGTGGAAAGGCGAGACGGGACGAGTGGAGGACCTGATTCGAAAATACGCAGACACTTGGGAGTTGGATGGAACGAATACAACGGCCTATCTGTGCGGCCATCCGCAGATGATCGAGAATAGCAAGGGCATTTTGCAGCGGCGCCGCTTCGCCAAGGAAGCAATTCGCGAAGAAGTGTACTGGATACCCACGAAAGAAACGCGAACGTAACGGCTGGGCTAGCCGTGACACCCAGGCTCTTCGCGCGATTCAGCTTGGACCGTTCGCCTCAGCAATTTCATCGATGGCCCTCTTCGTGGCGCGCAAGGGCACCGCAACATGCACTGTTTCATTCGGGTCGTCCGCATCGACCACGATGGAGCCGCCTGATTTCACGACGGTGACGTGGCTATCCGAGTCGAGCACTTCGACCAGGGGGCCGTCGGGGCAGTTCGCCAGGCCGGAGATTGCCGCGTCAATCACGGGCATATACTGTTGCAGGTTTGCGGATGCATCCGCGATGCGGCGCCTGGGGATGAACCGCACGGTTAAGGGTACGATCACAGCCGGAACGATAAGCGAGATGTGCGTGCCATTCGCTTGCTTCTCATGCACTTTGACGTGAATAAAGCCCTCGCTTGAGACCATAGCGCCGCCCACGAGGATCGTTCCCATGAAGCCGATTCCAATTTTGCTGAGAAGAAGCATTTCATTTCCTCCGTGGACGTACTGCCGGCGGTTAGTCGGAAGTGTTGCGTGAATCGATCCACACGCGAACGGTTTCATCGTTGTCGGTGACAGTGACAAGAGTTGTGTCGCCAGCACGGTCGAGCGCCTGAATCGCTGCTTCGATGTTGAGTTCGCGATGGTTTGTGGCTGAGGCGAGCGCCTGCGCAACTTCCCACGGAATGGTCACATCAACTTTCTCACCATCGTTTTTGTCCGTGATGTGGACGACCATTTGCCCGCGCTCCTTCGCCACGCGAACATTGGTGTCAGGTTCCTGCACGGTGACGAATTCGCCGTCAGGGGCAGATTTCACGGCATCGATAATGGCCTGCAGATCGACGCCATTGGCGCGGAATTCTCCAATCTGGACTTTGCCGTCGTGGAGCTGGCCATGATTGATCGCGGGGATGACTTTCTCGGCGAGCGAGAGAGGAATATTCACGCGGACCAGTTCTTTGGTGTTCGTGCCATCGACCTTCACGTGAAGATAATGTTCCGGGGGAGCCGCTACCACAGCGGTTGCCACAACGAGCAAGGCCAGGACTGACAGAACGGTTTTCATCGGTGAGCGCCTCCTGGGCGGTCAGCATAGTTACGCAAGCCCGAAGCAAAAAGTTCCACATTTGCCCGACACGAGGATAAATTCTGCCAGTGGACCCACTAATTGCGTTTAGGCTTGAAAACGAGGACAGAGAGGGGTGGAAGGGTCAGTTTTATGGAGAATTGCCGGTCATTCCAGGGCACGGGATCGGCAGGCGCGCCCCCGCCATTTCCGACGTTGCTGCCTCCGTAAAAGGACGAGTCCGTATTCATTGCTTCCTGGTAGAAGCCCTTCTCCGGAACGCCCACACGGTAGTTTTCGCGCACGACCGGGGTAAAATTGCAGACGATAACCAGAAAATCCTCCGGCCGGCGCGCCCGGCGAATGAAAGCCAGCACGCTCGCATCGGCATCGTGAACTTCCAGCCACTCGAAGCCCGGCCACTCGAATTCGACTTCATGCAGGGCCGGCTCGCGCTGGTAGAGATGATTCAAATCAGTGAGCAACCGCTGAATTCCCTGATGGGGTGGCGACTCAAGCAGATTCCAGTCCAAGCTGGCGTTCTCCCGCCATTCACTCCACTGAGCAAGCTCCAAGCCCATGAACAGTAGCTTCTTGCCGGGATGTGAATACATATAGCCGAAGAGCAGACGCACGTTGGCAAATTTGTTCCAATCATCGCCAGGCATTTTGGAGAGAAGCGAGCGTTTCCCGTGCACGACCTCGTCATGGGAAAGCGGAAGGATGAAATTCTCGTTGAAAGCGTAGAGCATGGAGAAGGTGAGTTCGCCGTGATGGAATTTACGGTGAATCGGATCGAGCTCGAAATAACGCAGCGTGTCGTTCATCCAGCCCATGTTCCATTTGAGGTCGAAGCCAAGTCCGCCGAGGTACGTAGGGCGAGAAACGGCTGGCCACGCAGTGGATTCCTCGGCGATGGTAAGGACCCCGGGATGGCGGGCGTGAACAACTTCGTTCATACGCTTAAGCAATGCAATGGCCTCGAGATTTTCACGGCCTCCGAATTGGTTGGGGAGCCATTCGCCCGGCCGGCGCGAGTAATCGAGATAGAGCATCGAGGCTACGGCGTCCACGCGCAAACCGTCGATGTGATACTTGTCCAGCCAGAACAGCGCGTTTGAGAGCAGGAAGTTTTGAACTTCGTTGCGGCCGTAGTTAAAAATGAGAGTACCCCAGTCTGGATGGGAACCACGGCGCGGGTCAGCATGTTCGTAGAGATGCGTGCCGTCGAAATAGGAGAGGCCGTGCGCATCGCGCGGGAAGTGGCCAGGCGTCCAGTCAAACAGGACGCCGATTCCGGCTTGATGGCAGCGGTCGACGAAATCCATGAACTCGTGCGGCGAACCGTAGCGGCTGGTGACGGCGAAGTATCCAATGGTTTGGTAGCCCCAGGACGCATCCAGGGGGTGCTCGCTGAGCGGAAGCAATTCAATGTGCGTGTATCCCATTTGCTTGATATACGGGATCAACTCATCGGCCATTTCTCGGTACGTAAGCCAGCGGCCATCGGGGCCATGGCGCCAGGAGCCGAAATGCAGCTCGTAGATCGAAATGGGCGCATGCTGCCAGTCAAATTGGGCGCGGCTGGTCATCCAGTCGGAATCTTTCCACTCGTGGCCGTCGAGCGTGGCGACAACAGAGCTCGATTTCGGACGAACTTCAGCGGCGAAGCCGTATGGATCGGATTTTAAGGTGAGAATTTCACCGTTACGGGAACGGATTTCGAATTTGTAGAAGTCTCCTTCGCTCAGACCGGGAATGAAAATCTCCCAAACGCCTGTGGGCCGGCCGCGCATAGGGTCGACCCGGCCGTCCCAGCGATTGAAGTCGCCGACCACGCTCACGCGCATGGCGTTGGGCGCCCAAACGGCGAAGTGCACGCCGCGAACACCAGAAATCTCCCGGATATGGGCGCCGAGCTTTTCGTAATTCTGAAGATGAGTTCCTTCACCGAGGAGGTAGAGATCGTAGTCGGTCAGCAGCGACGGAAACGCGTACGGATCGTAAGCCTCGTGAGTTTTGCCGCTGCCGTCAGTGAGGCGGAGGCGGTACGAGGATGGCGAAATTTCCGCCGGGACTGCATCGGCAGGAAGAGGAATGAAGGCCTCATAAAAGCCAGCGGGGTCGGTGCGCACAGCGGGGTGCTCTTCGCTGTCGCTGCCCCAGAGAACGGTGACCTGCGTGGCCTGTGGTTGAAACGAGCGGATGGTGACGCCCGGCTCCTGCGGCGAGACATGCGGGCCGAGGATCAGAAACGGGTTAGGGTGCTCGGCACGAATAATCAGGTCAATATCTGTGGCGAGAGATGTCGCTATGGCTTGAGATTCAGCCAACTGCGAATCGGTTGAATCGACTTTGTCCAAGGGGCCCAGTTTGATCCTCCAAAGAAGCGCACGTCCATTCTAGCGGAGAGAGCGGCTGCAACCAACCTATAGGATGGGGCCAGATTGGGACTCGAGAGTGACGATTCGAAGAGATTGCGCATGGCCCTGCGGAATCTTGAAATTTGTCCCGATTAGAAAAGGCCAGCGGCCAGTAGCTAGCGGTCCAGAACTCACTGTGCGTAGGCGCACGGGGCCGGAGGGTGGTTCTAATCGAGTGAATTTTATTAAAAGCAGAAATTTCCGCGATTAGATTCGCTGGGCTTTCGCCTCGGTCTCCCTAAAAAGCGAAAAGCCGCGTCGCCACGGCTCGCCCTCCCCAAACGCCTGGCTGAAAAGTCCAGCCAAAGACCTATATACCATTGAGTAATGTCGCCGTCAAGCGGAAAGGGTAAGGGAAAGGCTAGGCAGAAGTACCGCATTCATCCCCTGCGATTGGATCCCTTCTGGGTAGCGACAAACCGGAACTTATGTTGAGCTGCAGGGACGAACTGTTACGCTTCCCACATCCCGGACGATGGTGTTTCTCCGCCGTCCCCGCAAGGCGCTGGGTAATCTTTGACACGAATCGCCTCCCTCCACGAGGTTATCGCCGGGATTGGGCGTAATACAAAGCATGCGGGACGGATGCTTCCATTTCGACCGCCCCGCAGCCAGACGTCATCGTTGTGTGTCGACCCACCCATCCTCACTCGGGGCACGGCGGACGACACCGTGGATCGCCTGCGCTCCGAAGTGACCTGAGGCAGGCGCCCCGAATGCCAGCGTGACATTTGCCAATGGGACGACTGTCGCAACGGTTGTGCCTCCGTCAATGCAAACCTGCAACTGCGACGGCACGGCACCTGTGGGTGGAAAGGGCCCTCCGTTGGCCGCGACGGTAGCCGTGCCCTTTACCTCTAGACGAGGTATGGGGGTGATAGACGCCGGGAGGGGGCAGTCGGTCGGGTTGTATGTGACGGTGGCATCCGTCATCGTGATGTGGTGCGTATGCGGAACCCGGTCTGCTGGAGTATCAATTGTTGCGAGTCCTTCGGCATCTGTTGGGTTAAGCTCGACCCACAAGTCAGAATGTTCCATGTTGAGCTCCGCCGAAAACTTGGCCCGTCCAGCATCGTTGATATCGAGCGACCATACGCCGCGAATCTCCCACGGGCCGCCCACGCCGCTTTCGGGCGTGTAGTCGTTGATGAGTCCGCTTAAGTGCCTGGGTAGCGGAAATTGCGCCATTGATGCTGTAGCCGCTAGTGCTAGGACCCCTACGACACCCACCATCCACAGTAAAGCTTTGCTCTTCATGAGAAGCCTCCATGACCCCGGCATTTGAATTTTGGCAATTTTCTTGGGGCATTCCGGCACCATCCGACACGGTGGCCCGTTTCGTCAAACGGCAATGCGTAGGAAGGTCATTTACCGTCAAATACAGTCTTTTGCCTTTGCCTGCCTACAGAGTTACAATCGGCGCACTTAGGTCGCGATAGCCGGAACAGTTACGAAAACGCAATGGATGACCAGTTCCCACAACCATCCGAGAGACCTTCCCGGGAGCGGTTGGATTCATGGAAGGAAATCGCGGCATACCTCAATCGTGATGTGACCACGGTCCAACGCTGGGAGCGACGGGAAGGGATGCCCGTGCACCGCCACTTACACGACAA
>JBAQYT010000039.1:0-24780 GCA_049787175.1 Candidatus Acidiferrales bacterium
AGGGCACATTGAGCGAACTGAAGTGGCCGGGCAATAAGATTCGCGAGACGTTCCTGAAGTTTTTCGAGGAGCGCCCTGGAGCAAATCATAAGCGCGTCAGAAGCTCCTCGCTCGTCCCGGCAAACGATCCCACCCTGCTCTTCACCAACGCGGGCATGAACCAGTTCAAGGACGTTTTCCTCGGCCTCGAACAGCGCGACTACAAACGCGCCACCACCTGCCAGAAATGTGTGCGCGCGGGCGGAAAGCACAACGATCTGGAAAACGTCGGCTTCACCAATCGCCACCATACTTTTTTCGAGATGCTGGGAAATTTTTCCTTCGGCGATTATTTCAAGGAGCAAGCCGTTGCTTACGCGATGGAACTGATCACTTCGCCAAACTGGTTCGGCATCCCGCTCGAAAAACTTTATTTCACGGTTTTCGGCGGAGCGGAAATCTCGCCAGGTAACACTCTCGATGCAGATATAGAAGCTGAGAAATTCTGGCTTAAGGTTGGGGCGCCAAAGGAGCGTACTTTTCGCATCCCAGGCCTGAAAGAAAATTTCTGGGCCATGGGAGACACCGGCCCTTGCGGTCCGTGCAGCGAAATTCATTACGACATGGGCCCAGCCGCGTCCGATCAAGGCCACGCCGATTGCAAATTCCCGTGCGATTGCGGCCGCTACGTCGAGATTTGGAATTTGGTCTTCATGCAATTCAATCGTGATGCGAGCGGGACGCTCAATCCTCTGCCGAAACCCTCGGTCGACACCGGCATGGGCCTCGAGCGCGTCGCCGCCGTCCTGCAAAACAAAATCAGCAACTTCGACACCGACTTGTTCGCCCCGCTGATGAAGCGCGCCGCAGAACTCTGCGGCGTTAATCTGGCGGAAGAGGAGAAGCTCGAGGAAGGCACCGCTCAGGCCGCGTCACTTCGAGTCATCGCTGACCATTCACGCGCTGCGGCATTTCTCATTGCTGACGGCGTGATTCCGTCCAACGAAGGCCGCGGTTACGTCCTTCGCAAAATCATTCGCAGGGCACTGCGCCATGCTTTACAGTTGAGCCCTCTGATACCTATTCCTTTTCTTTCCAAGGTGGCGGACGCTGTTGTTTCCCAGATGCAAGGTGCATACCCTGAATTGCAGGAAAGCATCGGCCGCATCCGCCAGATCCTCACAAAAGAGGAGCACGGCTTTGTCACCACTACAACATATGGACTCAAAGAGCTCGACAAAACCTTATTCGTAGAAGCAACAAACGCCTATACCGCGCACGAGAAAGATCTGACACAAGGAAATTGGAGTCTCAGTAGATCGGCAGCCCAAGCGCTGAAGCCAGAAAACCCTGCGTCCGCGTTTCGCGCTGTGGCGGAAGCGTTGCGACAGCAGCTAGGTATCAACCTCAAATTTCCAGGCAAAACGGCATTCCATGTTTACGACACCTATGGCCTGCCACGCGATTTCATCGAGGATGTTACGCGCGACGCGGGCGTCACCGTCGACTGGGCCGGATTCGATAAAGCCATGGCCGAGCAGCAACAGCGCTCCAAAGCCTCCTGGAAAGGTGCGCACAAAGAAGCCGCGAGTCCCGTCTACAGAAAGCTCGCCGACACATTCAAGACCGAGCCCGATTTTTATTTTGGCACCACGGCGCGCGACTGCCACATCCAAGCCATCGTCACGAAAAACGGCGAAGCCAAGGAACTGAAAGCCGGACAAGAAGCCGAAATCGTTCTCGACCGCACCACGATTTATTCCGAGTCGGGCGGGCAAGTTGCCGACACCGGCGCGTTTTTCGATGACGCGCTCTCGCAGCAAGTCGCCGAAGTGCGCGGCGCGTATTATCCCGTCGCCGGACTCATCGCGCATCGCATCGTCGCAAAGGAAGATTTAGCCGTGGGCGATCGCGTAGCCACCGTCGCCGACGCCGCGCGCCGCGCGCGCATCATGCGCAATCACAGCGGTACGCATCTGGTTCACGCCGCGCTGCGAAATATCTTGGGCACGCACGTCAAACAAGCCGGCTCGCTCAACGCGCCCGATCATTTGCGCTTCGACTTCAATCATTTCGCGCAGCTCGCTCCGGAAGAAATCCAGGAAATCGAAAGTCAAGTGAACGAAGAAATCCTGCGCGACTTGCCCTTCCAGACCGACATCATGACCATCGACGACGCGCTCTCCTCCGGCGCGCTGGCTTTTTTCGGCGACAAATATCCGGAGAAAAATGTCCGCGTGGTGACCATTGGCGACGCCGCCTACCCGCGCGGCTTCTACAGCAAGGAACTTTGCGGCGGAACGCACGTCGCGCGCACCGGAGAGATCGGCGTGTTCAAAATTTCGCTCGAACAATCCGTTGCCGCCGGAGTGCGCCGCATCGAAGCGCTTACGGGCGACGCCGCGCTCGAACAGTATCGCAACGCCCAATCAACTTTGCGCTCTCTTGCCGGGATGCTGAACACCGGCGAGGACCGCATCCTCGAAGCCGTGGAAAAACTCGAACAGGACCGCAAGCGGCTCGAAAAGCAGCTCGAAGGCCTGAAGCGCAAAACGGCGGTTTCCATGGCCGATTCCCTGCTGGCCGAGGCCCGTACCGTAAAAGGCATAAAAATCGTCGCCGCGAAGGTCGAAAACGTCGACCGGGAGGCCCTCCGCCAGCTCGCCGACGGCCTGCGCCAGAAAATGGGCTCCGGGGTCGTGGTTCTGGCCACCGGGTCGGATGGTAAGGTATCTCTCATTACTGCTGTGACTAAAGACTTGACGAACCGGCTCCACGCCGGGAAGATGGTCCAGGAACTCGCCAAGCACGTTGGGGGCTCCGGGGGCGGCCGGCCTGACCTGGCCGAAGCCGGTGGCAAAGATGTTGCTGGTATCGAAACAGCTCTCGCGCAAGTCGGCCCGCTCGTCGAGCGGCTGGTATAATTCCTTACAAGCGCTAGAAACGAAGCCTGCTTACGCAGGCAAGCCGGGTATCCCTATACACCCGGTCGCGGATGCAGTGTCGTTTGTGAGGAAGTGGGAATGTTCTGCCTTTTCCGTAAAAGTGTGCCAATCCCGCTGCGGCGGGCAACCCGAGCAGCCGTGCGTACTCGTGCGATGGCGAGTCTCGCGGCAATTTTGGGATTGTGCCTGGGCCTTTTTCTGGTTAGGCCAGCACAGGCCCAGATTGCATCCTATGTAGATGCCCATGGACGGACCGTCTACATTAACGCGAACCCGCCCGCCAAGGCGGCCCGGCAACACGGCACGGACGGGATTGCGACGGCGCCACCGCCAAAGCTGCAAATCGTTGCGAATGCGGCGGCGGCGCGAAATAACCTGGATCCTGCGCTGGTGCAGGCGGTGATCCAAGCGGAGTCGAACTGGAATCCGTACGCGGTATCCCGCAAGGGAGCTTTTGGATTGATGCAATTGATTCCATCGACGGCAGAACGTTACGGCGTGGGCGACGTCTTCGATCCTGTCCAGAACGTCAATGGCGGGACGCGGTATTTGCGGGATCTGCTCGACCGGTATCACGGCGACTTGAAAAAATCGCTTGCCGCATACAATGCGGGCGAGGAAGCCGTGCAGCGGTATGGCGGCGTGCCCCGATATCCCGAGACGCGGGCCTACGTGCAAAAAGTGACCACCACCTACTTCCAGTCTGGCTCGCCGAGAGCGCCTGTAGTCAGCGCCTCTCGGCAATCTCCGATCCGTGAAGTCACGGGGCGCGGCGGCCGGACGATTTTCACAAACGAATGAAGCTGACCAGCAAATACAACACTTTCAAAATGATTTCGTGGCTTGCTCGCATGGGCGGGCTCGCGCTGATTCTCACGGCGCCCGCGGCGTTTTTGTGCGCTCCGGCGGCGAAAGCGCAGGGGTCAGCGAACGCGCAGGCGGAAACCCAATACCAAAAAGCCGAGCAGATGCGCGAGGGGCTCGAAGCCAAACCGCAAAACAGCCGCTCGCTCGAAGATTACAAGAAACTCGTAGCCTCCTATCGCCGCGTGTATCTGCTCTCCGCTTCGGCAGGAGCCGTGACGCCCGCGCTGATGGAAGTGGCGCAGCTTTATCACGACATGGGCGATCAATTCGACCAGGTCTACTACCAAGATTCGGTGGTCACTTACAAATTCCTCATCGCGCAGTATCCCGGAAGCAAGTTCCGCACGGATGCCCTTTTCGACCTGGGAAAGGTCGAAAAAGAGGACTTGGGCCAAGGCCCCGAAGCTAAGGATGCCTTCACGCAGTTCGTGCAGAAGTACCCGCATTCGCCGCGCGCGGCCGAAGCGCGGGAAGCGCTGAAGGAAATCGCGGAAGGACGAATCAGCGCGCCGAAGGCGGCTGCGCAAGCCGCTGCCAAAACGGATGCGGCGGAAACGGACGAATCCTCCGCGAACGCGAAGGACTCCAGTAATCCGGCGCAGCAGGCTGCCGACTCGCCGACAGCGAAAGCTGTTGAAACCGCCGCGCAGCCGAGCCCAGACGCTTCGCAAGTTGGCCCGGCGAAAGTCACGGCGATTCGTACCTGGAATGCGGACGATTACACGCGCGTTGTCGTCGATCTTGACGGCGCGGTGAAGTACGAATCAGCGCGGATTAAGGACCCCGACAGAATTTATTTCGATTTATACAGCGCGCATTTGGGCAATTCTCTTACAGAAAAAAATATGTCCGTGCAGAACGGATTCTTGAAGGCCGTGCGCGTCGCGCAGAACAAAGACGGCGTGGTGCGGCTGGTGCTTGATGTTCAGAGCGTCGAAGGATATTCGGCGTTTCTGCTGCCGGATCCGTTTCGCCTGGTGATCGATGTTCACGGCGCAGTCAGCAGCGCGAGCAACAAGAAACCTGGCGCCGATGTTGGAGTCGGCAAGCTGGCCGGTGATTCGCCGGCTACAACGGTGGTCCCGCCGATAGCTTCGGAGAAAGTGCAGGTACCCGCTCATAGCAGCATCATCGAGGACAATGCAGCGGGCGCGTCGGCGGAACTTTCGCCCCAGCCCAGCCGCAGCAGCCGCACGCTGCCCGTCCCTAATATGCCGGCGATCGCCGCGCAGCCAACGCGCGACGGCGAGCGTTCGCTGACGCGCACGCTGGGCCTGAAAATTAGCCGCATCGTCATCGACCCCGGACATGGCGGGCACGACACGGGAACGATCGGGCCGCACGGTGTGATGGAAAAAAATATCTGTCTTGACGTGGCGCTGCGGCTTGGCAAGCTGATCCAGAAAAAATTGCCGGGTGCGGAAGTGATTTATACGCGGAAGACGGACGTTTTTGTCCCGCTGGAAGAACGCACGGCCATCGCGAACCAGGCCAAGGCGGATTTGTTTATTTCCATTCACGCGAATTCCAGCCACAACGACACCGCGCGCGGGATTGAGACTTATTATCTCAACTTCACCACTTCGCAAGAGGCGCTGGAAACGGCGTCTCGCGAAAACGCGCTCTCCGACGAATCCATTCATGAATTGCAGGACTTGATCAAAAAAATCGCGAACAACGACAAAATCGAGGAATCGCGCGAGCTGGCGTCCGATATTCAGAATTCCCTCACCGGGCAGTTGCGGCAGGTGAGCACCGCGGAGCGGAATCGCGGCGTGAAGAAAGCGCCCTTTGTGGTGCTGATCGGCGCGGACATGCCGTCGGTGCTGGCCGAGATTTCTTTCCTAAGCAACCCCACGGACGAAAAAATGCTCCAAAGACCCATGCAGCGGCAACGGATCGCGCAGGGTATTTTCCGGGGCGTTGAGAGTTATCTGTCGAGCCTGAACAGTCTGGCATTGGACCGTCAAAAGCAAAAATTGATGACGGTGGACCAGCCTGTGACCACGGGCTCCTCCCGCGAGCAGCGATAACGTTTCCGGCGTATAATCGACAGACCACGATGCGCCGCCCTTTTCTATTTTGTTTGCCGCTATTGTTGCTGACTGCGCCGCGGTTGTTTGCGCAGGGAATTTTACCGGCCTCGGTGGCGGGGTGGAATTCCACACCGGTATCTTCAACCGGTCTGGTTCCTCCAGAAACACCGGTACTCAAGGAAGATGGGCTGAAGGCCACGGAGCGGCGAACGTACACTCGTGGCGCGGATCGGTTCGACGCGACCGTCTATGTATTCGGAGATACGGAGGGCGCGTATGGCGCGTATTCGTTCTTGCGCACACCGGACATGCCCCAGGCGAACCTCACGCAGCATTCCTCGATGTCCCAGAACCGCGTGCTTGCACTTACGGGCAATCTGCTCATCGACTTCTCCAACGTCAAGAATCGACAAAAGGACGGCGACGCAATCGAACTGATCGTCGCGCAGGCTGGAGGCCGCGCGAAGTGGGGCGCTTATCCGGCGCTGCCGCAGCGTTTGCCGGCGAAAAACTTCATTGCGCGCTCGGACCACTTCATCTTGGGGCCTGCAGCCCTCGCGCGATTTTTGCCCCTCGCCGGTGGCGACTGGCTCGGCTTCTCCAAAGGCGCTGAAGCCGAACTCGCGCATTACCGGCTCGGCGGCCATGATTCCACGCTGGTCGTGGTGGATTATCCGACGCCGCAGATAGCGGCGGATCAGCTGAGACAATTGAAGGCGCAACTCGGCGTTATCGTCACCGGCAACCTGGCGGCCCCCGGGAATGCCGCGAGCGCAAACACAAGCGGTTCGCACCTGTTCGCGCGCCGAGACAGCACCATGGTGGCTCTGATTGCAAACGCCCCCTCCGCGAAAG
The DNA here is from genome assembly GCA_049787175.1 of Candidatus Acidiferrales bacterium. Classification (GTDB taxonomy): domain Bacteria; phylum Acidobacteriota; class Terriglobia; order Acidiferrales; family UBA7541; genus DAHUXN01. The sequence continues at coordinate 6,683 of JBAQYT010000039.1, forward strand.
CCGCCGATTCCGTTCTGGACCAATTCAATTCCGGCATGATACTGACGTGGAATACGGAGGTGCTGGAAACGAATCAGCCTTCCATGGTGACCATCGTGATCGGAACTTTCGTTGGCGCGGGTGAAATCTGCGCCTTTGCACTCTTGGGCGGCGTGTTGTTCGCCGGGTTTCGCCTGGTGATCAAAATGCTTTGGCCAGGCAGAGTATTCGATCGAGCGTGGGACCTGGAAATCATTGAATTGGGACTAAGCAGGCGTCCGATCAAAGGCAGTGATTTGTATCAGATGAAACGTCTGACCTAAGGCCGCGGGTCGATTGGTAACCGGATGCGCATCCGCCTGCGCCTCTATCTGACACATTATAAATAGCTTATTCTCAAATGGTTTCAACGGTTTTCGCGCTTGACTCAGCAAACCAGGTCTCATAAACTCCGGATTGTAGAAGAGTTTCGAGGGCCATCCGCGCATTGGCCCAGGAGCTTTTCTCCCTGGAAGGCCCACTTCGCAGTGGGCCTTCTGCTTTTTGGAGCAATTTCCTGGCGCAAACTCCCTGCGCGACTTGAAAAGGGGCGCCAGCGTATGCCCCAATTTCCCCGCGCATTTCAGTTTTCACATCCTCGAGAAAAGCATCGGACCGAATGGCGCACCCATCCGCCCGCCGATGCACATCCGCCACATGAATCACTGCGACGCGGCGGTCATCATCGCTTATCTGCGCTCGCTGCGTAAATCGTCCAGCACGCAAACCTCGCCGCAAAAATTCCAGCGTGTTTGAATTTGCCACCGCCCGCTCGATTCACAATCCAAGATTCTGCAACCTAATGTGCTGCCCGCCGCAAAATGCGCTTTGCAGCGGCCTTCATTTGTATTATAGAGAACGCTGCATCGAGCCACTTGTGGAACAAAAGAGCCGAAGGGGTGTGAGATGAACGCAAAACAATCGAATTGTGTCTCGCTTGGAAATTCCTGCGTGCGCGTTGCCGCACGAGCGCGTTTGCTGATTCGCGCCAGCGTGTTTTGCTTGGCCGGCGCGTTCATCCTAGCGCTGCCTGCGCCAAGCTTGGCGCAGCAGAAGCGTCCACTCAATTTGGACGATCTTGCGCGCATGCGCGACGTCCGCGATCCGCAATGCTCGCCGGACGGCAAATGGGTCGCGTACACCGTCAGCACGATTGACGCGAAGGCCGACAAACACAATTCGCACATCTGGATGGTAGGCATCGACGGTTCGAGCGACAGGCAAGTCACGGAGAGCCAGGAATCGGAAGGCGGCCCACAGTGGTCTCCGGATGGGAAATATCTGTCGTTCACTTCCGGCCGCCCCGGCGAGGCCAAAGGAAATCAAGTATGGATTCTCAATCGCGAGGGCGGCGAGGCCATGCAGCTCACCAACGTGAAAGGCCACCTGCAAAGCTACGAATGGTCGCCCGACTCGAAGCGCCTCGCGCTCGTGGTTGGCGATCCCGATCCCGATGAGCCACAGGGCGATGCCGCCGAGGGAGGCAAACCGAAGCCTCCGAAGCCAATCGTCATCGATCGTTATCATTTCCGGCAGGACGTTGTCGGCTACCTCCTCAGCGGCCGCCACAGCTATATCTACATTTTCGATATCGCCACGAAAAAATCCGAGCGCCTAACGACCGATACGCACGACGAATCGGGTCCCGTATGGTCGCCCGATGGAACGCGCATCGCGTTTCTTAGCAACCACGATCCTGAACCGGATCGCGACCCCGTTCCGCAAGTCTTTGTGGCCGACGCGCAGCCCGGTTCGACGGAAAAGCAAATCACCAATTACGGAACGCGCGGCACGCGAGGCCGCCTTGCGTGGAGTCCCGACGGAAAGTGGATCGCATTCTTGGTTGGCGACGAAAAGAAATGGGACGCCTACGGCATGAGCCATCTCGCCATCGTGCCGTCGGACGGTTCCGCCGAACCGACCATTTTGACCGAAAAGCTGGACCGCTCGGTCTCGGCGCCTTATTTCAGCGACGATGGAAAGTCGATCATCGTGGGCGAAGAAGATGACCGCTCCGAATATCCCATCTCGATCAATGTGGCCGATCAAAGCGTGCAGAAATTGCTGCAGCCTCCCATCGTCATCGGCGGCATCTCGCATTCCAATGGATGCCTCGTCGGCCTCACCGGCGGCGATGACAAAGCGACGGAAGTTTACTCGTGGGACGGCGGCAATCTTCGCCAACTGACGCATCAGAATGACGCGCTTTTCGCGCAGCTCGACCTGGGCAAAACAGAAGACGTCAGTTGGAAAACCTCCGATGGAACTGATGTCCACGGCCTGCTGACTTATCCCGTCGGCTACACCGCGGGCACAAAGGTGCCGTTCCTGCTGCGCATTCACGGCGGCCCGAACGGCCAGGACGCGCACGCCTTCAGTTTTGAGCGCCAAATTTTCGCGGCCAACGGCTACGCCGTGCTCAACGTGAATTATCGCGGCAGCTCGGGACGCGGCCAGAAATACCAGCGCGCGATTTTCGCGGACTGGGGCGATCACGAAGTGATGGATTTGAAAGCCGGCATCGACCACGTCATTCAAATGGGCGTCGCCGATCCCGAGCACCTCGGCGTGGGCGGCTGGAGCTATGGCTGCATCCTCACCGACTACATGATCGCCAGCGATCCGCGCCTGAAGGCCGCGACGTGCGGAGCCGGAACCGGTTTCACCGTGGCTCTTTACGGCGTCGATCAATACATCATCCAGTACGACAACGAAATCGGCCCGCCGTGGAACGCGAAAGCCTGGGAAACGTATCAGAAACTTTCGTATCCTTTCCTGCACGCCGATCGCATCAAGACGCCGACCATTTATTTCAGCGGCGACAAAGATGCCAACGTTCCGATGGTCGGCAATGAGGAGATGTACGAAGCGCTGCGCAGCCTGGGTGTGCCCACGGAATTCATTGTGTATCCGAATGAATTCCACGGGATTCAGCGGCCCAGCTTCCAGCGCGACCGCTACGAGCGCTACCTCGCCTGGTACGCGAAGTACTTGAAGGGCGGCAGCTCCGGCACTTCCACCGCGGGCGAATAACAACTGCGCATTTTGTTTGTTTTGTAGGGGCGGATTTTCAACCGAGACCCCAAACGCTGCTTTCGGGTGTTTGGGGTGGGGGACCTGCCCTCTCGTTTTCCCTACCTGCCCTGTCGTTCAGTTTCTTCCTTGCGCACGGCTGTACCGCCGTTAGCCTGCACCAAACCGCCGTCCCTCTACACTTGAATCAGCTAAGGAGCGCACCATGAAAAACACATGCACCGCGCTATGCTTACTTTTGCTGTTGTGCATTTTCCCTGTCGCTTCGTCGACCCCCAGTCCCATACTGCCAGCGGACCAAGCGGCTGCGGTCGGCTGCCTGCGCAGCATCGTTACCGCCGAGGCGTATTACAGCAAACACTACCCGGCAGGCTTTAGTCCAACTCTCGCGTCATTGGGAGTGCCGGAAAGCGGCGTGCAGCCGTCCGCATCGGTCGCCGGCCTTCTCGATAACTCACTGACCAACGGCACGAAGAACGGCTACGTTTTCACTTACGTCGCTGGCGCAAAGGACCCGACCGGCAAGATCACCTCCTACACCGTCACCGCACGTCCTGTTATGTGGAAGACAGGCGTCTGGAGCTTCTTCACCGACGAGACTGGCGTCATCCGCTGGACCGACGAGAACCGCGCACCCAAAGCCACCGACGGCCCGCTCTGAAGTTGGCGCAGGACGACATAAACAAGCGCTACGGGTTAGTGAACCTAATACGACGGTAGGCATGCGCTTGCGATATCCTGCGTGACGATTCCTAGGCTTGGACCAGACCGGGAAATATTTCTGTTTCTTGGATGGTTTGACGCGCCCGAAACAATGACCGATCCGACGAAGAAAGCTGGGCTTCTCGCATTTCTATATCCGCTGCCAGAATCCGCCAACGTGCGGGAACGGCTCGGCAGCGTGGACTACATTCCGACTCTTTGATGCCTCTTTTTGTTTATGTGAATGGAGCCGAGGGGCGGATTTGAACCGTCGACCTGCCGATTACGAATCGGCTGCTCTACCAACTGAGCTACCTCGGCTGAGATTTGAATTTAGCATTGAGGCCAGAAGTGGTCAAACGGTTCGCTGGGCAAGGTTGTTCACTGCGTTCTGGATGACCGCGTAAAAACAACTGCAGATTCTCCGGTTCGGAGTCCGCTGGACTCCGCCGGAGCAGGCCTCGTCGGATGCTGGTCGCATCCTCGCTCGGAATGACAACAAAGACGAAAGGCTGGCGCAGCCCTTCGTGTCTCAGGGTAAACACGCAGCGTCCCTACGAAGCAAACATCCCCAAAAGACAAAAGCCGCAAACCTTCGCGCGAAGGATCTGCGCTACACGGACAAGACCCCACCCTTTGCAAAGGCGGCAAAGGATGGGGCACCCGGCGTTCTAGCGGGAGAGGATATACATGAGCCAGGCGGCGAGGATTGAGACGACGACGAGGAGGATGAAGTAGCGAATGGCGGAAAGGAAGCGCTCTTTGGCGGTGTCTTCAAAGACGCAGGCGAAGACGATGGAGATCAGCAGAGCGCAAAGAAGCAAGGATTGAAAATGGCCGAGATGCAATTTTTATCGTTCCTCACAATCGAATCTAACACCGGATCTACAGAACCGTACCTGCAGATTCCTCGTCCGATGCTGGCCGCATCCTCATTCGGAATGACAAACGAAAATCGGGAGACGCCGTCACGGTTTGGCGCGGCGAGCGATCTCGAAGGCATCGGCAACGCACAGGAAATTGAGCAGGCCGGCAATGGCCAGCAGGCGCGTGCCAATGTCGCCGCTGGCGCGAGCGATGTCTGCGCCGCCCGGCTCCAGGAAGCGCGAGAAAAGGTAGAAAGCGCCGGCGCCGACGTCGGCCAAGTGGCCCAGAATTCCGAAAATGTCGCCGCTGCGAATCGAAAATACCTCGCCCTGTAGTTTGTAACCCGCGACAGCCATACCGCCGACGCATAAAAAAATAATGACGGCGCGGCCCCAGCGGCGAAGCAGCAAATGGCCGAGTCCGGGGACGAACCAAGCGGCCGTGGCGGCGAGCCAGGCAATGGTTGGAGCGGGCGTCCCTCGCGGGTCAGCGTGAACGCTTCCTTCGTCCCGGTGAAGCGGCGCGGCAGGCTGAATTGGCTGAGCTTCGGGGGAATGGGCGCTTTCGTCCATAACACACAAGAATACTTCGCGCAGAGGAAATGCGCGATAGGAGAAGACATTTTAAGGTCGCACAGGCGAGCTAAAGACGGGCGCAGCCTTTCGAAATGCGCGAAGAGTCTGCGCAAACGGACAAGGCCCGCCCTTTGCAGAGGCAGCAAAGGATGGGGCACCCGAAGGGGCAAAGCTGCACTAAGCCAAAATCGGGATGATTTCCTGTTGAATCGGGCCAGTGACTTCGGCTTTGCCGTCGCCGATGTAGACGTTCACTTCGCTGCGCACGCCGAATTCGGGCAAATAAATTCCCGGCTCGATGGAAAAGCAGGTGTGCGGGACGATGCGGCGATTATCGCGCGTTTCGAGGCCGTCCATGTTGGCGCCGTTGCCGTGAACGTCCTGGCCGATGCTGTGGCCGGTGCGATGCGTGAAATATTTTGCGTAGCCGGCTTTGCGAATCACTTCGCGGCAGGCGCGGTCCACTTCCCAGCCGTGGATTTCGCGGCCGGCGGAAACGGATTTCGTGATGAAGTCGATGGCCGCGTCGCGCGCGCCGCGGACGATGTTGAAAATCTTGGCGTACTTGGCGGGCACGGAGGCGCCGAGATAGCCGGTCCACGTAATGTCGTAATAGACGCTGTTCGGCCGGTCGAGTTTGCCGAAGATATCGAGCAGCAGCAGGTCGCCTTCGCGGATGGGCGCGCTGCCCGTGGCGGGCGGTTCGTAGTGGGGATTGCCGGAGTGGCGGCCCACGCCGACGATGAGCTCGCCGTCGGCGAAGACGTGCTGCGCGCGGAATTGCGCGGCCATCCATTGCTGCAATTCGTATTCGCTGAGCGATTTTTTCTCGCGCACAAATGAGCCGGCGCGCGAAAACGCTTCCTGCGTGACGCGATGGACAATTTCGCCGGCGGCGCGGTGCGATGCGAGCTGCTCGGGCGTCCACGCGGCTTCGAATTCCTGAACGAGATCGGCGGAACTGCGCACTTTCGCGCCCAGTTTGCGGACGAGTTCAATGGTGCCGGCGTCGACGAGGCCGATGTAGGGAATGTCATTTTGCGGCGAATACTGCATGGCGATGGATTTCGCGCCGTGAAGAATTTTTCCGAGGCCTTTGTGCAATTCTTCCCATCCGGAATATTCGATTTTTCGTCCGGGAAGCGAGTCGAGGCCGCCCGCTTCGATGCGATGAACGAGTTTCGATGGCGCGCCTTTCGCAGGAATGAAATAGAACCAGCGGCGCGTGACTTTACCGTTGGTGTTGAGGTTGAGGATGCGCGCGGCAATAGCGTCACGATGATGGTGGTCGTAAAAGAGCCAGCCGTCGAGTTTCTGGGTGCGAAGTTCGGATTGAATGGCCTTAATTTCGGGCATGTCGGCGCTCACTTTCGCATATAGGTAATCAAGCGAGATTCTAGCACGAAGAAATGCGGCAAGAGTGGCTCCAGGCTAAAATCGACTGACGGCAGCAAGCGGTGGAACGAATAGGAACCGCCTGGCATCGAACTGTTTCGAGGAGAAGGAACATGAGCGACGGAGCTCCGCAAACTTCGGTTCAAGACATTCGCGCCCGCCTCATCGGCGCTTGGCGGCTTCTTTCCCTGCACGAGACGCTTACTGATGGCGAGGTTGTTTATTCGCTGGGCGAAGACGCCCAAGGCCAGCTTCTGTACAGCGCCGAGGGCAGGATGTCCGCTCAACTGATGCGCGCCAAGACGCACAGGTTCGCGAACGATGACATGCGCGAGGCGACGCCGGAAGAACGAGCCAGCGCCTGGCTCGACTATTTCGGTTACTTCGGAACTTACTCGATCGACGCAGAGAGAAATGCGGTCACCCATCATGTGGAGGGAAGTTCGTTTCCCAACCTCAACGGCAGCAAACAAGTCCGATCTTTCCGCTTCGAAGGAGAACGGCTGGTGCTCGACGCGGACACGTCTTGGGGCAAAGTGCAAGCCGTGTGGCAGAAAATAGCTCCGCAAAATTCCTGAGCGTCCCTTCGCCAACAGTGGCGGACCGAAAAACCGCACCCTTTGCAAAAGGCGCAAAGAGTGCGGCACCCGTAAATTCCAAACCGGCGGAGGCCTTCTCGGTTCGTTTACTGGGTGGCACCATGTTGCAGCGGTCGAGGTTCAAGGAAATGCCGAAAGGGTAGGCCACCCGCCTTCACGCGGGCGACAGGGTAAGCGGCGGCCAGACTTCTGTGGGTGAAGCAGAGTTGCGCACTAAAGGCAAAAGAGTGCAAGACATTGCGCACCTTTGTTTTGCGGCTGGCGGCCCTCATACGAAATCTTCTTTGTAATCCTAGGATTAAGCTGCGGAAAGGCGAAGGCGGACTGGCCCGCAAAATGCCTGCTTTGAATTCATTGGTGTGTGTGTATGCCGGCCCTGGGCTCGTAAGTCCAATCTGAAACGACTCATTAGGGGGTAAAGATGGGCAAACTTGCACGGTTAACATTTGTAGTGGCAGGCCTCGTATTCGCGATTGGGATGACCACGTCAGTTGCCAGCGCTGCGTACTCGGGCGTCGTGTACTGCAACGTGAGCACTTCCATTTCGCAGAGTACTCCAACGAGCAGCGGGTTGGCGGCTGCCGAAGGCAGTTCGACGGAGTGCGCGACGTTTTCGGCCACTTCGATTAACTTCAGCGGTGATGCAAACTACCCGGACAATTACAATCTTGGCGGATTCCTTACGGCCAACGGGGCAGGCTTCGGCATCACCTACATGAACGGAGCCACGGGAAGCACCGACCTGGACAATTCACTGTGGGTGATTACTGGCACTGCCGGTTTCACAAATGGTGAAACATTCACGGTGATACACGACGATGGCGTCCAGTTGTATGTGGACGGCGCCAGCGTGCTGTCGGATGGGGGACCCACCTCGCCGGTTACCACGAGCTACACGTATTTGGGAGCAACCGGCAACTTCGGTTTCCAGTTCATCTACACGGAGTGCTGTGGAGGGACGGCTGACTTCATTACTTCGCTTGCGCCGCCAACGTCTGGAACGACACCGGAGCCGGGCACCTTCGTTTTGTTGGGCTCGGGTCTCGTTGGCCTTCTCGGTATGGCCAAGCGCCGTTTGATTGGCTAGCCCAAGTAGTAAAAACTCAGGATTGAAATTATGGGTGAGCTGAAAATTGGCTCACCCATAATCTTTTTTGGCAAGGCCTTCCTGTTTGATCCGCGAAGTTACACAAAGCGACCAAGGAGTCCGCCTTTTTTACGCAGAGCGAGCGTCATTTCTTTGTACGGGCGCCGAAGATGGCGGAGCCGATGCGGACCTGCGTGGCGCCCTCTTCGATGGCGACTTCAAAATCGTGGCTCATGCCCATGGAAAGTTCAGGAAACGAGCGGCCGAGGCGCTGTTCGAGATCGTCGCGCAAAAGCCGCAGGCGGCGAAAAAACGGGCGGGCATCGCGCGGATCTTCGGAAAAAGGAGGAACGGCCATCAGGCCGCGAAGCTGCAGATGCGGCATCTGGACAATGGCTTCGGCGAGCGCGGGCAGATCCACTTGCGCGACGCCGGTTTTTGTTTCCTTGGGATCGACTTGAACTTCGATGAGCACGGCGAGCCACTCGTTCGTTTCGCCGGCGGCATCGTCGAGTTTCATGGCCAGTGCAGCGTCGTCCACCGAGTCGATCCAGTCAAAGAGACGCGAGGCACGCCGCGCTTTGTTGCTTTGCAGATGGCCGATCAAATGCCAGCTCGGTTTCAGGTCGGTGAGCTCGGGCTGCTTCGTTTCCCACTCCTGAACGCGATTTTCGCCGAAGGCGCGAATACCGGCGTCGTAAGCGGCGCGAATCGCTTCCGCGGAAAATGTTTTCGATGCGGCTACCAGGACCACTTCTTCGGGGCGGCGGCCGCAACGCACGGCGGCGCGAGCGATACGCTCCTGAACGCTTTCGATGTTGGACGCGATCGACGGGGTAGCGCGAGGCATGGGGCATTTTAGTGCGGAACTAACTCATTCGGACAAGCAATTTCGGCGCTTCAGGTTCAGCCTGGGACGCGAGCCGTTCACGGTCCTGTGCCGAGATTCGTTGGAACGGCCCTCGTTTGAGGGTGGTGAGGTGTGTGGCTCGCAGCGATGTGGCTAGTGGGGCGCTGCGCCACTCGATGACGGCCTATCTGGGCGGGGATATTGGAAGATACCGAACGGGTCAGTACCGATCAAAATCCGATCCGGCTCGACAAGAATTGTGGCCGGCTTCACCGCCGCTTGATCCGTGGCGGAAAAGCAATAGGATCCGGCGAGATTGCCATCTTTATCCAGGTGAACAAGATTCCCGCCGACTACGGCCCAAACTTCCTGGCTTGTGGGATCCACGCCCATTGCATCGACAATTGGTTTCAAGTCCGTAGGGCCTGCGCGCCGGGTTATTTGCACTCCGAGGGCCACGCGGTTCCCCTGCATTCCTCCCCCGCGCTGCCCGCGCATCCCGCCGCCCTCCCCTGCCGTGGGCGCGCCTCCGGGCCGTACTCCCGCGCCGGATGTATCATCCGGCGACGCACCCGCTGAATTAGACTGCGACCCGTTCGCGGTGGGTCCCACGCCTCCCACGCGAACACCGGAGCTAACATTCCAAGCGCCATTGCCAGAGACCGGTTCGTTCAATGGGAAGACGCTTTCATATGCGCGGTATCCGTAGCCATCATATTTCCGAATGGTTGGCACGATTCGGTAGGCCAGATTGATATAAATATTCCCGGCGGAATCTCCGTAAAACCAACTGCGATTTACGGCGGGCGCCGCGTCCGTGGAATGGTCAACATCGCCCACGTCTTGAGGATTGATGCGCGTTGTGCAAACGAACGTCGCCGAATCGCATTGTTCAACGTTGGGATCGCTAATATCTCCGAAGCTGCGATATTCTTCTCCCTTCGCGGCATCATAAACATCCACCAGGTGTTGCGAAGACAAGCTGGCAACGGCGACTTCGCCACCGGCTAGCGGTTCGACAGAAACTGGCGCGGGCACGCGAATTTTCCTCGCAAGGATTCCGTCAGGAGAGTAGATCTTGATGGCGTTTGCGCCTCGGTCGGCAACGTAGACACGACCCGCGGAGTCCACCTGCAGGTCTGATCCGTAGACAATCGAGGAATCAGGTGGAGCGCTCGAAGATTCCGCGGGTATTTGGCCGATTCGTTTGCCATCGGGAGAGTAAATGGCAACGGCGGCTCCCGGCGCGGTCAAGACATAATAATTCCCGGACGGGCCGCGGCGAATCGCACGCAAGCCGGGGCCAACATCGGGCAGAATGCGCGCCTGCGCGGCTAAGCATTGATCGCCATTCTGTGCTCTGACTGTGACGCTCTGCTGGACCTGTTCGATCTTTAACTGGACGTCCAAGGTTTCCCGTGCATTGGCGGCGAGATGAATATCGCCTTGTTCGTATTTTTCGAAGCCCGGCGCCTCGACCAACAAGCGATACGTTCCCGGAGCGACCTCGGCAAAAGCGTAGGCGCCACGCTGGTCTGTGGCGGTCGAGCGATCGGAATTGTTCGCGGAATTAATCAGGTGAACGGTTGCGTTTGGAATTGCGGCGCCGCTGGGATCGGTAACATTGCCGTGCAGCGAAATCAGCGTTTGGCTCGAAACCAGACTGGCCCCCCAAAAAAGGATCGCGGCACACGCTGCGGCTCCGCACATCCTCAAGATGCATCGCATAAACACACCCCAAGAAAACAAATGCATGCAAGACACGTAAGAGCTATACCCGCACGCGCTTCCCCGGAGATGCGTAAATCGCCAGAAATGTTGCACACCCCGAGGCGGGAGACGGCTGGGCGTGAAGTGAACTCGATTGCAGCGCGGCAGCAGTTACGGCCGCCGTTGCGTGGGTGTGTTAGACTGTCGGCGTTCCGATGCCTGCCCGCGGGAAACTCATCGTTCTGGAAGGAATCGACGGCTCCGGCAAGCACACGCAACTGGAGATGCTTGCGCGCGCGATGCGGGAGCGCGGCGTGGCGCATACGACTATCGACTTTCCGCGATATGACGGTTTTTTTGGCAAAATGGTGGCGCAGTATTTGAACGGCGAATTCGGCACTCTGGCCGAAGTGGACGCGCATTTCTCGGCGCTGCTTTTCGCCGGCGACCGGCTAGAAAACAAAAAACAACTCGAGAATTATTTGGCTGACGGCAAGCTCGTGCTTGCGGACCGGTATATCGCATCGAATCTGGCGCATCAGGGCGCGCGCGTGCCGGCGCGCAGTCTATTGCGGTTTCTGAAATGGCTCGAACGGCTGGAATACGGAGTTTATGGCCTGCCCCCGGAAGATTTGGTGATTTATCTGCGCTTGCCGGCAACGAGAGCCCAGAAGCTCGTGGGCGGAAAAAGCGCGAGGAGTTATACACGACGACGCAGGGATTTGCAGGAAGCGAATCTGGCGCATTTGAAAACCGCGGCGCGGATTTTTGACCGGCTGGCGCGGCGGCGAAATTGGACAACCGTGGACTGCATGGAAAATCGAAAAAGTAAGCTGCGTTCGCCGGAAAACATTCACCGCGACATCATGGCCATCCTGCAAGCACGCGTGTTTGCGCAAGCCGAGGAATCGTAATGGGATTCAGCGAGTTTCTGGGAAATGAGCGGATCGTCCAAGCGCTGCGAACGATGCTGCGCCGCGAGCATGTTCCGAATGCGCTGCTGTTCGTGGGGCCGCGCGGGATCGGGAAATTCACGCTGGCGCGGATGTTCGCGCAGGCGGCAAATTGCGAAAAACTGCGCGACGACTTCTGCGGCGAATGCGAAATGTGCAAAAAAATCGGGCGGCTGGCCGATACCGCGCCTCTGATCGAGCAAGGGCTCGCGGAGCGCGGCGAAAGTCCCGATGCCGCCGCGGTGGAGCGCATGCCGCTGATCCTGGAGACGCATCCGGACGTTTGGGCGATTGTGCCGGACCCGGTGCGGCGCAAGAATCCGGTGGCGCGGCCGATGATTCGCATGGGGCAACTGCGCGCGGTGCAACGAGCCGCGTATTTCCGGCCGGAGGCGCGGCGAAGAATCTTCATCATGGACGGCGCCGAAACGATGCGCTGGAACGATGCGGACGTCTTTCTGAAAATTCTGGAAGAGCCGCCGGAGACAGCGACGCTGATTTTGCTGGCGCCGCGCGCCGATTCCCTGCTGCAAACGATCCGATCGCGATGCCTGACGTTCTGGTTTGCGCCGATCGCTCCCGCGCAAATCGAGGGATTGCTGAAAGGGCGTTCGGAATGGAAGGCCGCGGAACGAAAACTGGCGGCGCAACTGGCGGACGGCAGTCCCGGAGCGGCGCTGGAACTGGATTTGGCGGAATCGTCACGCCTGCGGCGGGAGGTTTTGCGTCTGATTGCCGATGCGATGGACGGGAAATCGTATCGAGCGATTTTTGCGGCGACAACTCGGCTCGCTAAAGAGGAATCTGAATCGTTTGAAAATGTTTTGGGGCTGTTCTATAGTCTCTTAGCAGACCTGCTTGAGTTGTCCCACAGCCCGAGGAATTTCGCGCCGCGGAATCCGGATTTGCGTCGTGAACTTGAGAGCGTGGCCGGAAAGATTACAGATGCCTGGGTGGCGCGAGCCACAGACAGTTTGGACCGGCTGGAAGGGCGATTGCGGCGCAACGTCGGCCGGCAGCTGGGGCTGGATGCTGTGGCCGAGAGCTTGCGGGTCGGATAAGCACGCGCTGCGCGAAGGACTGCATAAAGTTTTTTTAAATAATTGAGGAAACCCAATCAACCGGGGCGCAGTCATATATACATAGAACGCTAGCCTAGAATTTCTTAAGGAGTACGCATCGTGAATCGCAAGCTATTCCGTCCCTCGCTGACCGAGGTAAAAGAGCAGCAATACCCTGCCCGCAACACGCATGAGCCGGGGCAGAGGAAAAAACCCGCGCCACCCGAGCAAACTCACGCGGAAAGTTTTTACTACGTCAAGCAGATGCAAGCGCATACACCGGTGGCCGTGGTGCTCACTGACGGAGAGATTTTGCACGGCATCGTGGAGTGGTACGACCGCGACTGCATTAAGCTGACGCGCTTCGGCAGCCCCAACCTGCTGCTTTACAAACACACCATAAAATACGTCTATAAGGACGGCGAAGAGGCGGCCCAAGGCGGAAACGCCAATGGCAACGGGAGTCACGGGGCCTGATTTGAGGCGCCGTCGCCTAACACTGAGTAACGGCAGCGTGAGATTTGCGCTCGGACGCTCCGCCTGTTAAGTTCGCAGGTCCAAGCTGATGGCTGAGAAGAAAGAATCCGCGCGCGTCACGGTGATTCTTGCGCTGGCTGCTTTGGCGATCGGCATCTATGCGCTCGCCTATGGGCTGCAGACCATGTTTTATTTCCAAGCGAAGTACTGGGCGAGCGAAGCACCGTTCCTCCGAGAAGTGCCGCAGCAATTGCCCTCGGCAACAGCCTCACCGGCGCGGGGAAAAAGTCTTTCGTTTTACGGCATGAATTTTGACGCGCCGTGGAAAGGCATTGCGGCGCAGAAGAAGGGCGACGCGCACTCGGAAGTGGACTTCGACGCCGGCCCGATTGTCATTTTTTTCAATCCAGCAGGTGAGAAGGACATCATTTCGAGCATTCGCGACGGAGATCCGGATATGTACCACCAGTATCAAGGAGCTTTTGGCGCGGACCTTTTTCCGACAAACTACGATCTTTACCTAGCAGTGTATAGCGCGTCGCCTGCGTCGCTTTCACCCTTCCTGTCACGGGAAGAAGTAGTGCGCATCGGCACGCTGCTCGAATGGAAGCTGGCGTTCGGGGCAAGCGGCGCGAGCGCCATTTACACGGTGCAGACCAATGGCCTCCGCGGCTTTCAGTTTGGCGATCCGTCGCGAGACCCGCTGGTTGCCGTCCGGCTATTCGATTCGGACAACGCGCAGTTTCGCCTGCTGTTCACGTCGAAATCCGGCCCAGGAACCTTTCCCCAATCAGATATTAATTGCGTGCTTGATTCGTTGCAGCCGGTGGCGCGACCACAGTAAATCCGTCTCATAAATTGCGAGAAAGCTCATTTCGCAACCCAGGTGTTAAAACCCCTGATTTTAGGTTTCTACGCGCCGGCCGCTGAGGATGCGGCGAGGACTTTCTGATAGTAGGCTTCGTAAAGCGGGATGACATCGTTGGAGCAAAATTTCTTGCGGGCGTCGATACGCGCTTGCTTGCCCATTTCCTTGCCGCGATCGGCGCGAGAGAGAATTTGTATGGCAAATTTCGCGGCCGCAGCAACGTCACGCGGTTCGACCAGATAACCATCCACACCATTGGTGACAACTTCAGGCACGCCTCCGACATTGGTGGCCACGACGGGGACTTCGCAAGCCATGGCTTCGAGCGCGGCGAGGCCGAACGATTCCAAATCGGACGGAAGCAGGAACAGGTCCGCGAGCCCCAGCAATTCGTGAATGCGGTCCTGCTTGCCCAAAAAGAAAACGTCACCGCTCATCTTTTTCCTGCGCACGAGGTGTTCGGCGGCGCCGCGATCCGGCCCGTCGCCAATCAGCACCAGCTTTGCAGGCATTTTCTGACGGACGAGGGCGAAAATCTCCACGACGTCGGTGATGCGTTTCACAGGGCGAAAATTTGACAAGTGCATCAGCAGCGGTTCGCCGTTAGGGGCCCATTCGCTGCGGCGGCGCTGGTCGACGGGGCGGCAATACAGATCGCAGTTCACAAAATTGCGAATGACCTCGATGGGCCGGCGCGTGTCGAATTCCTTGATGGTCTGATCGCGCAGGTAATTGGAGATGGCGGTAACTCCGTCGCTCTGCTCAATGGAGAAACGCGTGATGGGAAGATAGCTGCGGTCACTGCCGACCAGAGTGATGTCTGTGCCGTGTAGCGTGGTGATAAATGGCAGGCGGCGCGGAGCGACCATCGAACGAGCCAGCAATGCGCTGACGGAATGCGGAATGGCGTAGTGCACATGCAACAGATCGAGCGGCGCGGACTCGGCCACTTCGGCCATTTTCACGGCGAGCGCCAGGGTATACGGAGGATGGTCGAAGAGGGGGTAGCTGGTGACCTCGACTTCATGAAAATAGATGCGGTCGTGGGCGGGATTTAGCCGCGTAGGCATCGCGTAAGTAATGAAATGGACTTCGTGGCCGCGCGCGGCGAGTTCCATCCCCAGCTCGGTCGCGACAACGCCAGAGCCGCCGTACGTTGGATAGCATGTGATTCCAATTTTCATGAGGCCTTGCACCCTTGCGTGTGTGTTGAGCGGATGCTAGATTCGCAGCTTTCCGCTTCTTCTTTAGACGTGGCGAGGCACGGGTACGATGCAGCGACTTTCGGGCAAGATGGCGTTTATCACAGGAGGCGGCACGGGCATTGGCCGGGCCTGCGCGTTGCTGTTTGCGCGGGAGGGCGCCAAGGTCGCAGTGGCGGCGCGGCGGCGGGAAAAACTGGATGCCGTGGCGCGGGAGATTATTGCCGAGGGCCACGAGGCGCTGGCGGTGGAATGCGACGTAACGAAAAAAGACTCAGTGGAGGGAGCCGTTCGCGCGGCGGAGGAGCGATTTGGCGGGCTGAATGTGATTGTCAACAATGCTGGGACGCTGCACGTCGGCTCGGTGGAAGAAACTTCGGATGAGGATTGGAGTCGCGTGATTACGGCGAATCTGACCGGGACGTTCCTTGTTTCGCGGGCGGCGGTGCCCGCGCTGCGGCGGGCCGGCGGCGGTTCCATCGTCAATATCGGGTCCTACCTGGGGCTTGTGGGGCTCAAACACCGAGCGGCGTACTGCGCTTCGAAGGGCGGCGTCACGATGCTGACCAAGGCGATGGCGCTGGACCATGCGGCGGAAAAAATTCGCGTCAATTGCATTTGCCCGGCGCTGGTGGAAACGGAAATGGCGCTCAGCGGGATGGCGCGAATGCCGGATCCCGCGGCGTATCGCAAGCTGCGCGAATCGCAAATTCCGCTGGGACGCGCGGGCCGGCCGGAAGAAGTCGCGCAGCTCGCGGCGTTTCTGGCGTCGGACGAATCCGCGTGGATGACCGGAAATGCGCTCCCGCTCGACGGCGGCATCACCGCAGGATGACATGAAGCGCACCGTGAATATCGGCAAACCGCTGACGCTGGTGGCGCTTGGGCGGAAATTTCACTTCAGCAATACGGCGCGGCAATTCGGCTTTCGCCTGGAAAGCGCGGAGCAAGGGCGCGCTGTGCTCCGGATGAAAGTCCAGCCGCGGCACATGCAGATTCATGGCGTGGTGCATGGCGGAGTGCTGGCATCGCTGGCCGACACGGCCGGGGGCCTGGCGATTTACTTGGCGCTGCCGCGAGGGTCGCGCGCGGCCACTGTCGAGATAAAAATGAATTTCCTGGAACCGGTGCAAAGCGGCACGGTGTTCGCCGAAGCGCGAATTCTCCGGCAAGGAAAGTATCTCGCGGTGGTCGAATGCGATCTGACCGATGATCGCGGGCGAATGGTCGGCAAGGCGCTGATGACTTTCTCGATCGGTCTCGCGAAACACGCGAAACGGCGATAGCTGGTACTTTCCGGCGCACACGCGGCTTTACTTCCCTCCCCAGATTGGCTAAGTTGAACGCAAGACCATGCCATCGCCCATCTCCGGCAAGGAACTCGTCTTCACACTGGTACTGAAGGTCGGTTTCTCTGCATCTTTGGCTGCGCTTTTGGTGCGCTTCGCGCGGTTTCGCCGCGTGTTATTCACCGAGCAGCGCGATTCGGACCAAAAAGTTCTGCTGCTGCTTTTCCTTGTGCCGCCGCTGGCGCTCGCAGTTGTATTAAGGGTGATCAACCACCAATATGAATTCTTCGACTTGACGCTCGCCGGCTCATTCCTTATGGGTCTAATCGGCGGGCGAATGGTCGGCTTGCTGGGTGGTTCCATGATGAGCCTGCCGGCATTCATGATGAGCCTGCCGGCATTGGGACATCATGAATGGCTGGCGACACCGATGGCGGCGCTGGTTGGTTTGCTCGGAGGACTGATTCGCCAAGGCCTGCCGAACACGGAAGACATCTGGCATTTCGGTCCATTCCTTTTTTTGAATATCCCGCAGTCGCTGTGGAAGCTGGTGCGGCGCGGCCAGATCAATTGGGCCATGCTGCCGCTGGGCGCTTGCGTGGCGCTGGAATTGGGGCGCTACGCGCTCGCGCGGGTGGTGCCCGCAAGATGGCTATACACGCTGCCGTATCCCAGTTGGCCATGGATGCTGCTGATCGTGCTGGCAACGGTGATGTCCGTGGCCATGCCGGTGAAAATCTGGAACAACACGCGCATCGAAATGAACCTGGAGCAGAATGAGCAGCTTTTGCTGAAAGCGCGCATGGACGCGCTGTCGCGCCAGATCAATCCGCACTTTTTGTTCAACACGCTGAACACGGTTTCGTCCCTGGTCCGGTACGATCCGGACATGGCCCGCATCGTCGTCCTGAAGCTGTCGAACATTTTGAGGCGGCTGCTGCGCACACACGAAACTTTCGTGCCCTTGCGCGACGAGCTCGATTTCATCGACGACTACCTCGATATCGAAGTGGCGCGCTTCGGCCACGACAAATTGCAGTTTTTCAAGGAAGTCGACGAAAGCACGCTCGACGCTTTCGTTCCCAGCATGCTGCTGCAGCCGATCATTGAAAACGCGATTCGCCACGGACTGGCGCCGAAGCTCGAAGGCGGGGAAATCCGGCTTTGCACGCAAATGGCGGCCGGGCGGCTGACGATCGAAATCAACGACAACGGCATGGGGATTTCCAGCGAGCGGCTTGAGGAGATCTATCACGAGGGCATCGGCATCAGCAATGTGCGCGAGCGCTTGCGGCTGCTCTATGGCGATCAGTTCCGCATGGAGATAAAAAGCCAGGAAGGGCAAGGCACGCAAATCCGCATCGAGATTCCCGAGCTGGTCGAATCCGCAACGACGCTTACCTGAACGCAGA